>NZ_DATBQK010000103.1:0-25492 GCF_036560865.1 Rudaea sp. | reverse complement strand
TCTCCAATTGGGTGGGGGCTAGAGGGAACATCAATACGTATGCAGATGGACGTATCAAATCTTCCTGCTCTCAGAGGCGAGTTGGCAAGGTTTGGTGCAGAAGCGCACAAATTTCGGCAAGAGACGGGTCGAATTGAGTTTCTGGCACCTTCATTAGTGTCCAAAGCGCTATCTCGAGACCTGGTTTGATCAATTGATTGAACGCGCCGCAACGCGTCGCGCAACTGGGTTGAGCGATCGCAAAGGCCTGTGTAATATTCGGGCCGGCAGGGGGCATGTTTTCGGAGTTCATCATGCTACCCATAAGCCGTCCGTTGGGTTTCCTCTTCTTGTGTGCCGCGCTTGCGCTGAGTTCGGGCCTGAGTACGCCCGCACACGCGCAGGCCTTAACCATCGGCTCGCCGAATGTCGCCGTCGCCGATCCGCTGGTGCCGCGCCCGCCATCCACGCCTTGCGCGGTCAACCTGTTCAGCAATCAGCAATTCGCTGATTTCAGCAGCAAGCCCTTCAGCTATGCGCCGCCGGCCGCGTGTCCCGGGCCGTGGCAGAAAGTCGTGCTGAGCGCGGATTTCAATGTCACTGCTGGCCGTCAGTTCGACCGCACAGGCGAAATCTGGCTCGGCGGCGCGGTCATCTATTTCGGCACGACGCAGGAACCTTCCGCGACCGTCGCGCCGTCCTGGCATATCGAGCGCGATCTGACCGACTACAGTGCGCTGTTCGCGACCGCCGCGGGCGGCCATACGGATCTGGGTAATTTCGTCGGCGTCTCCGGCGGCGTGACCTACGACGGCATCATCTACGGCTCGGCGACGCTGTATTTCTATCCGGTCGTGCCCGACGACGGCGACACCAGCCTGGCGCCGCGCCCGGATGCGGTGCTGCCGGTGACGACGAGCAGCAGCGGCGGCACGGCGACCCTAGTCAGGCCAGCCGATCAACTGTCGGTCACGTTCACTACGCTGCCGACCAATATCGAGCGCGCCTATCTTGACGTTTACGCGCAGGGCCAGTATCTGGACGAGTTCTGGTTTTTCGATTTGCCCGACGACATCGCGCCGCTCTTCTTCGACACCGGCAGCACCGCGTTCAAGGAAACGCTGGTCACGATCGACGGCGCGCCTGCCGGCATCGCGCCGATTTATCCGTGGATTTTCACCGGCGGCGCCGATCCGATCCTGTGGCGGCCGATCCCGGGCGTGCAGACGCTTGCGTTCGAGCCGTATCGCGTGGATCTGACCCCGTTCGTCGGCGTGCTCGACGACGGCAATCCGCATACGCTCGCGCTCAGTGTATACAATGCGGCAAATTATTTTTCCGCTGCGGCCAATCTGTTGCTGTACCAGGATCACGGCAGCAGCACGGTCACCGGTGCGGTCACTGCTAACACGCTGAACGCAACGCCGGTCGTCAACGTCAACGAGAACGTCGTCAGCCAACCGGACGGCTCCGCGGCGGGCAGTGTGTCGGTCACCTCGAATCGTGCGTTCTCCATCGCCGGCACGGCCAACACCTCGCATGGTCTCGTCACCACGCAGATCGACACGACGATCGCGTTCTCCAGCGTGCAACAACTGGCGATCTCGGACACGGTGTACTCGCAGGACACCGTGCAGAACACGAACATCGACGCGACCACCACGCGCACTGCGGGCAAGAAGGCCAGCGTCGTGCACGAGCAGCGCAGTTATCCACTCACTTTCGATTACGACGATGTGTTCGCCGCCGACGGCACCGAAACCCTGCACACGCTGGTCGATCAGGAGTTCAAGCAGCAAGTCGACGCCGGCGTGCGTGGCAATACGGCGAAGACGGCCAGGCGCGACAACCATGTCGTCAGCACAGTGACGCGCCACTACGACGCCGACGGAAATCTGGTCAGCACGCCGGCGACGGCTTCGCAGACCTACACCTATGCCGATCCGTTCGGCGCCTGTTACAGCCGCAAGGTCAGCGCGCAGGATCGGCTGCTGAGCGCGGTGGCGGACGGCGCCGGTTGTCCGGGTGGCCACAACCATCTGACCTGGCACGACCAGTTCGCCTACTTCGTGTCGGCAGGCTGGGGCGCGACGGTGAAGCTGCTGCCGTAAAAGGCGAGCCCGATCTTTCCCTTCCCCTGCGCAAGCGGGGGAAGGTGCCGCAGGCGGATGGGGGCGCTTTTCGCGCCGACAGCGGAAAGTTCAACCGGAGCCACTCACTCTCGATGCATCCTGGCGCAGCGAAAGCACGTCGCAACACACCCGGTCTGATACTTCATCCACACCGGAAAACTCCCATGCTGCGTCGACTACTCCCCCTACTGTTACTCCTCCTGACGACGTTTGCCGCATCGCCGGCTGGCGCGACCGCCGCTGCGTCCAGATCCGAAACGATCACGCTCGGCGGTGGCTGTTTCTGGTGTCTGGAAGCTGTGTTCGACGAATTGAAGGGCGTGACCAAGGTCGAGTCCGGCTACGCCGGCGGCCATGTCGCGAATCCGAGCTACACCCAGGTATCGGACGGCGACACCGGGCATGCGGAGGTCGTGCAGATCACGTTCGATCCGCAAGTCGTCACGCGCGACACGGTGCTGCGCGCGTATTTCACGATCCACGATCCGACCACGCTCAACCGTCAGGGCAACGATGTCGGCACGCAGTACCGCTCGATCGCGTTCTATCGCAATCCCGGGCAGAAGGCCGCGATTGAGCAGGCGATCAAGGAAACCGTCGACAGCCACGAGTGGAACGGTGCGATCGTCACCCAGGTGCAGCCGTTCACGGTGTTCTACAAGGCCGAGGATTACCACCAGGAATACTTCAAGCTGCACGGCGAACAGCCTTACTGCCAGCTCGTCGTGGCGCCAAAAGTCGCCAAGTTCCGCAAGAAATTCCACGATTTCCTGAAGTAGGTTTGCCGGCGCGCCGCGCCACTTTTCCCGGCTCTGGTCTGGACTTTCCGACCCCGCCACCCAAGCGGCTGGCGCCGGACTTCGCCCGTACGTGCGATTTATGTTGCAGTGCTTTTGCAATCGAAAATGGAAACGTTTACATTCGGTTAATAAGTTGTAAACAATTGCAAAGTGCAGGGAGGCACAAGCTGGAGTGTGGACCGCATGGCCGTAACGATCCGGGACGTTGCGCGCGAGGCACGGGTTTCCGTGGCTTCGGTTTCGCGCGCGCTCAACGGACACGCCAGCGTCACCGAGCAAACGCGTGGGCGCATCGCCGATGTCGCCGCACGTCTGCGTTATGTCCCGCACAGCGCGGCACGCAGTCTGATTACGCGGCGCACGCAAACCATCGGCGCGCTGCTGCCCGACCTGTACGGTGAATTTTTCTCCGAGTTGATTCGCGGTATCGACCTCGCCGCGCGCGCGCGCGGACTGCATCTGCTTGTATCGTCCTCGCACGGCAATGCCAACGAAGCCGCTGCGGCGTTGCGCTCGATGCAGGGCCGCGTCGATGGCATGCTGATTCTCTCGCCGCACGTCGACGCCGCATTCCTGCGTGCCAATCTGCCCGATTCGCTGCCGGCCGTGCTGCTCAACAGCGCGGCGAAAAACGCGCAGTATCCCGTGCTCAACATCGACAACTACGGTGGCGCCTGTGCAATGGTGCGCCATCTGCTCGATGCGGGGCACACCGGCGTCGCATTTATCGCGGGCCCCGCGGGCAACTTCGACGCGCAGCAGCGCGACAAGGGCTATCGCGCGGCGATGGCGGAACACGCGCCGAAGATGCCGCTCAATGTCGTCGACGGCGATTTCAGCGAAGAAGCCGGCTACCTCGCCGGCCGCAAGCTGCTCGCGCAGAAACCACGGCCGCGCGCGGTGTTCGCCGCCAACGACATGATGGCGGTCGGATGTCTGCACGCGTTCAAGGAAGCCGGCGTGCGCGTGCCCGAGGACATCGCGCTTGCCGGCTTCGATGACATTCCGATCGCGCGCTACGTCGCGCCGCCGCTCAGCACCGTGCGCGTGCGCATCGTCGATCTCGGGCGCAGCGCGCTCGAACGGCTGGCATCCACGCTGGAAAAACCCGATCAGGCGCAGGCGTTGTCGGTGCAGACGCTCAGTTGCGAAATCGTCGTGCGCGGTACCTGTGGCACGAAGAGCAATGAAATAAAAGCACGCAAGAAAATCGGCGATCAATCGATTCAATAAGAACCCCCGGGAGAGAACCATGAAAAAGCACTTGCCGTTGAGAAAGAAACTGCTTGCGTCACTGGTAACGGCTGCGGTCGTATCGCTGGTCGCCGCACCCGCCGTCAGCTGGGCGCAGTCGTCGGACGCTGCATTGCGCGGAAAGGCGCCGCCGGAGATGCAGATCACGGCGAAGAACACCGCGACCGGCGCGGTGCGCCATACCAACAGCGCGGCCGACGGCAGCTATTCCCTGGTGGGCCTGCCTCCGGGCACCTATCAGGTCGACGCGGGTCCGGGTACCGAAAAGACGGTCACGCTGACGGTCGCATCCACGGCGACGCTGGACTTCCAGGCTGCGGCAGCCGCGGCGGCTGCCCCGGCAGGAGCCGCCACGCTGGAGGGAATATCGGTCACCGCGACCACGCTGACGGAAGTAAAGACGTCCGAAATCGGCACGAACATTTCGCTGCACCAGATCCAGACCGTGCCGCAATTGACGCGCAACTTCCTCGAATTCGCCGATACCGTCCCGGGCATGGTGTTCACCGTCGATTCGAGCGGCAATACCTCGCTGCGTGGTGGTGCAATGAACAACAGCTCGACGAACGTCTATATCGACGGCGTCGGTCAGAAGAGTTACGTGAAAGAGGGCGGGGTCAGCGGCCAGATCGGTACGCAGGGCAACCCGTTCCCGCAGCTGGCGATCGGCGAATACAAGGTCATCACCTCGAACTACAAGGCCGAGTACGACCAGATTTCCAGCGCGGCGGTGACGGCCGAAACCAAATCGGGCACCAACGACTTCCATGGCGAGGTGTTCGGCAGCTACACCGGCGATGCCTACCGCGACGACACGCCGGCCGAAAAGGCGTCGGGCAACAAGGCCAAGTCGCACGAGAAGGAATACGGTTTCGCGCTCGGCGGCCCGATCATCCAGGACGCGATGCATTTCTTCTTCAGCTATGAGGCCAAGGGCTTCAACCAGCCGGTCGACATCACCTCGGGTGTGCCGGTTGCAACCGCGCTGCTGCCGGCCGACGTGCAGAAGCAGATAGGACCGACCAACCTGCCGTTCACCGAGGATCTGTACTTTGCCAAGATCGACTGGGAATTCTCCGATCGCGATCGTGTCGAAGCCAGCGCCAAGTATCGCAAGGAAAATCAGGACGGCGGTTACGGTGGCAGCACCGCGCAGTCCGCCGGATACGCGACCAAGAACAACGACACGCGCATCGACGTTCGTTGGCAGCACAGCGCGGACCTGTGGTACAACGAACTGCTGCTCACGCATGAAAAAGCGTTCAATGCACCGGTTGCATTCAGCGGCGGCAATGGTCAGGTGTACACCTTTGGACCGAACAACGACGCGACGATCCTGGCGGCTGGCGCGGCCAGTCCGCTGGCGACCCAGAACAAGGGGCAGAAGGGCCCCGGCATCCAGGACGACCTGACCTTCAGCAACCTCAACTGGATGGGCGACCACACCATCAAGATGGGCGTCAAGTACAAGGAAGTGACGTTGAGCGCGCAGGATACCGGCGACGCCAGCGCGCAATTCTTCTATAACGTGGCCCCAGGTGGAACAGCCACCCAGCCGTACAAGGTATTCTTTGCCGCTCCGACCGCCATACCCGGCCTCAGCCCGCTTATCACCTCCAAGGACAAGCAGTTCGGCGCCTACCTCCAGGACGACTGGGTGGTCAACGACCATTTGACGCTGAATCTGGGCGTACGCTGGGACATCGAGCACAATCCGTCCTATCTCGACTTCGTCACGCCGCCGAGCGTCATTGCGGCACTTAATAAGCCAAATCCCGATTCGACGGCGCCTGCCGGCCAGACCTACGCGCAAGCGCTGGCGTTGGGCGGTGTCAATATCAACGACTACATCAGCAACGGCCACAATCGCAAGGCCTACGATGGCGAGTGGCAGCCGCGACTGGGGTTCTCGTACGACCTCAACGGCGATGAGGAACACGTGATCATCGGCGGTGTCGGCCGCGCCTACGATCGCGATCTCTACGATTATCTGCAGCTCGAGCAGACCAAGATCGCCGCTCCGCAATTCACCTATTACTTCCAGGGTGCGGGGGGCGCCTGCAAAGGTTCGCCGTGCATCGCCTTCGATCCGAAGTATATGAACGGTGTAGCCAATCTGCAGGCTCTTACCGCCGCCACCGGGGGCGGGGAAGTCGACATCATGAACAACAACCTCAAGGCGCCGTACTCCGACCAGTTCAGCCTTGGCATGCGCAACAAGGTGGGCGACTGGAACACCAGCGCGACCATTACCCACCTCGAATACAACAATGGTTTTGCATTCACCCTAGGCAACCGCTACCCCGACGGTCACTTCTTCCTCAACGGTGGCCAGCCTTGGGGCAACGGCGTACCGGGTTTCGGCGCCTTGATCATCGGCAATAACGGGATCAAGAACCGCAACAACCAGCTCTTGCTGTCGGCGGACAAGCCCTATACCAAGGACTCGGGCTGGGGTGTGACCCTTGCCTACACCTACACCGACGCGAAGCAGAATCGCGATATCAACGAGCACTACTCATTCGATCGCGCATTCGTGACGGACTATCCGACCATCACCTCCAACGCGGCTGCCAAGCACCGTTTTGTCGCCACGGGCACGATCGACGGGCCATGGGGCATCACCTATTCGGGCAAGTTGATCCTGGCCACGGTGACACCCTACGACGGCTTCTACTTTCCGCCGGGGCCTTTCGCTCCGGGCGTACCCAGCAACATCCCGGTCGCCGCGATACCACGGGGTGATTCGTTCATTGCCGGCGGAAAGATCTTCGGCTATCGCGAAATCGATTTCAGCGGGATCAAGCATTTCGACCTGACCCGCGGCATCGATTTCTACCTGCGCATGGACGTGCTCAACGTCATGAACTACAAGAACTTCGATCCGGGTAACGGCGCGACCAGCATCCCGAACAATACTCTGCCGATCGAAGCGGTGATCAACAGGCACGGCAACATCGTCGGCGTGCCGCGCACGTTCAAGTTCACCATGGGCCTGAAATTCTAGGATGATCGCCTGGAGGGCGATGATGAACTGAGTATCATTGTATAAATTGCAACACGACAAAGCCCGCTACGCGGGCTTTGTTTTGGACGCTATACTTGCAAGCCTATGAACCAATCGCGCATCAAGAACATCGTCATTGTCGGCGGCGGCAGCGCCGGCTGGATGGCCGCCTCAGCCCTTGCCAAGGTACTCGGCGCCGCGTATTCGATTCGCCTGATCGAATCGGAGGAAATCGGCATCGTCGGCGTCGGCGAATCGACCGTGCCGCACCTCAAGCTGTTCAACAACGTGCTCGAGATCAACGAGATCGAGTTCGTCAAGCAGACCCAGGCGACGTTCAAGCTCGGCATCCAGTTCATCGACTGGCTGCGCCTGGGCGACAAGTACGTGCACGGCTTCGGCACGATCGGCCACGACTACGGCCTGCTGCCGTTCCATCAATACTGGCTCAAGGCGTTCAGCACCGGCAGGGCGACCGAGGTCGGCGATTACTCACTCAACACGCTGGCGATAGAGCGTGGCAAGTTCATGGCGTCGGCCAACGACGCGCCGGCAACCTCGCCGCTGTCGAATATCGCCTACTCCTACCAGTTCGATGCGGGCTTGTACGCGGCCTATCTGCGCCGCTACGCCGAGGCGCGCGGCGTGCGCCGCACCGAGGGCAAGATCAAGCAGACGATCCTGCGCGACAGCGACGGCTATGTCGACGCGGTGGTGATGGAGAACGGCGAGAAGATCGGCGGTGACCTGTTCATCGACTGCTCCGGCTTCCGCGGCCTGTTGATCGAACAAGCGCTGCATACGGGCTACGAAGACTGGTCGCATTGGCTGCCCTGCAATCGCGCGATGGCCGTGCCCTGCGAAAGCTCCGGCTTGTTGACGCCGTATACGCGCGTGACCGCGCGTCCGGCCGGTTGGCAATGGCGCATCCCGTTGCAGCATCGCGTCGGCAATGGCTATGTGTATTCGAGCAACCATATCAGCGACGACGAGGCGGCGGCTTACCTGCTGAAGAATCTCGACGCCCCGGCACTCGGCGATCCGCGTGCACTGCGTTTCACCAGCGGCCGGCGCAAGAAATTCTGGAGCAAGAACGTCGTCGCGCTGGGGCTGGCGAGCGGCTTCATCGAGCCGCTCGAATCGACCAGCATCTTCCTCGTGCAGTCGGGCATCGCGCGCCTGCTCAATCTGTTCCCCGAGCCGGACTTCAGCGACGTGCTGATCGAGCGCTACAACGCGCAGTGCGTGTTCGAATGGGAGCGCATCCGCGATTTCCTGATCCTGCATTACAACGCGACCGAGCGTAACGACACGCCGTTCTGGGACTACTGCCGCACGATGGATATTCCCGAGTCGCTGCGTGGCTATATCCAGCTGTTCCGCGACAGCGGTCGTTTCTTCCGCGACGGCGAAGAAATGTTTGCGATCACCAGTTGGGTGCAGGTGATGATCGGCCAAGGCATCATGCCCGAGCGCTACCATCCGGTGGTTGACCAGCTGCCCGACAAGGATCTCGACGAGCTGGTCGGCGGCGTCAAAAAAGTCGTGGCGACCTGTGTCGATGCGATGCCGATGCATCAGGCCTTCATCGATCGCTACTGCAAGGCAGGTGCGCCGTGACGGGAGGAACGAATCGGGACGGCGGGTGGTCAATGCGCCTGGTGCGTTTTCGGTTGAATGGTTACAACTGCGATATTGTCTTTGAGCCCCTCTCCCTTTGCGGGAGAGGGGTTGGGGAGAGGGGTAGCGCGCGCGCAAGCGGGCGCCTTCGGCGCCATCCCCTCTCCCGGCACGCTGCGCGTGCCGACCTCCCCCGCAAGGGTGGAGGTGAGAAGCAGATCGCGCCATTCTGACCGCCGATTTTCCGCTTTCGATCGAGAATTCCGATGGCTTGCAAAAACCTTGTTCGTGCGATCAATGTAAACGTTTTCACCCTCCTGCTCGTGCTGGCTGCCGGATGGCAGAGTCCGCTGCATGCGAAGGCGCCGCCGTCAGGTTTTGCCGCGCTGCCAAAGCAGCAGCAGGCGATGCTCGACGAACTCGAACAACGCACGTTCGAGTATTTCCACGACAGCGCCAATCCGGCTAACGGCCAGATGCCGGACCACTGGCCGGAGCAGCCCGGCAGCGATTATTTTTCGTCGATCGCTTCGATTGGTTTCGGCTTGACCGCCTACGGCATTGGCGTCGAACGCGGCTGGATGAAGCGCGACGAAGCGGTCAAGCGCACACTGGCGACGCTGAAGTTTTTCCACGACGCCGAGCAGGGCGATCAGTCGGACGCCACGGGCAATCACGGATTTTTCTATCACTTCCTCGATATGCAGACGGGCAAGCGTTACCACAGCGCGAGGTGGGTCGAGCTGTCGTCGGTGGACACGACGTGGCTGCTCTATGGCGTTCTGTTCGCGCAGTCCTACTACGAGCGCAACACGAAAGACGAGAAGGAAATCCGGCAGCTTGCCGACGACATCTATCGACGCGCCGACTGGAAATGGTTCACCGACGGCAATCCTCTGGTCGAGGGCGGCTGGACTCCCGAGCATGGTTACGATTTGAATTATTACCGCGGTTACAACGAAGCGTTCGGTCTGTATATTCTTGCGCTCGGCTCGCCCACCTTCGGGCTCGGCGCGGACACGTGGAAGCGCTGGACCGAGACGTACGACAAGACCTGGGGCGAGTTTCAGGGGCAGACGCATCTCGGCGGCGGGCCGCTGTTCTGGCATCAGTACACGCACGCATGGATCGATTTCCGCGGCATCCAGGACGACTACATGCGCGCCAAGGGCATCGACTACTTCACCAACAGCCAGCGCGCCACGCTCGCGCAGCGCGAATACGCGATCCACAATCCGATGCAGTGGAAGGGCTACAGTTCGACGATCTGGGGGCTGACCGCCTGCAACGGTCCGCGCGGACACACGCCAAAGGGCGAGCCCGATCGCTATGCGAGCGATCCGAAGCGTTTCTATGGCTATATCGCACGCGGAGCCGGCATCGATTACAACATCGACGACGGCACCATCGCGCCGACCGCGGCGGCCTCGTCGATCGCCTTCGTGCCCGAGATCGTGATCCCGGCTATCGAGGAAATGAAGAAGCGCTACGGCGACAATGTCTACACGCGCTACGGTTTCGTCGACGCCTTCAATCCGAGCTTCACCTACACCGACCGCCCGATCCGCACGGGCAAGGTCGTGCCGGACATCGGCTGGGTGGACAATGTGTATATCGGCATCGATCAGGGCCCGATCGTGGCGATGCTGGAAAACTATCGCAGCGATTTCGTGTGGAAGGTGATGCGCAAGAATGCGTATATCCGCGAAGGCCTGAAGCGCGCCGGCTTTACCGGCGGCTGGCTGGACAAGCCGGCGGCGAAGTGAGCCGAGCGAAAGCGCCGGGCGCCCGGAGCATTTTTGACTCAAGCGCTTACTATGGGTGCGACCTGTTTTTCTCCTCCCCCCGTTGCGGGGGAGGTCGGCACGCGCAGCGTGCCGGGAGAGGGGATGGCGCCGAAGGCGCCCGCTTTCGCGGGCGCTACCCCTCTCCCCAACCCCTCTCCCGCAAGGGGAGAGGGGCGCAAAGGCAAAATCGCAGTTGTAACCATTTCAACGGGAACGCTCTAAGGATGAACCTCTCGCTCCAGCGCCTGCTGCACCCATTGATTGAGACTTACGCCCGAGGCACTGGCTGCTTCGGTCACGCGTGCATGCAGGCCGGCCGGAACGCGCACGACGAACTTGCCGGAAAAATTCCTGACGGGTTCAATGCCGCGCTCGGCGCACACGGCAAGAAAGGTCCTCAGCGAACGCGCGCCTTCCTTGCGCAAGGCTGGGGCGCTGCTCGCGTAAAAGTCTGCGCCGCCGTTCAAACCGATAAACTCGCCGCGGAACTGGTTGAGTTCCGGGTCGTAACTGATCACGGCCTTGTGGCCGGCAATAGTCATGATGTTGTTCATGGGATAACTCCGTGAGATTCAAGCCATCTGCGCACACCGACCACGGCGCCCTTGTCGGTGACCGGGGCCGGGTGCGGCCGATGGAAAACCTGCACCTGACCGAACAGGACCACCGCGATGCGCGAACCTGCGCGCTCCTCGATGTCGCCGCCAAGCGCACGCAACAACGCTTCGATATCGCGCCAAAGAATGTTGGCTGGCGTCGGATGCGCGAAGATCGCTGCAAGCACCTTGGCATGTTTGCGCCGCATGGGAGGATAGTATCATTTTTAGATACTAAATGGATAGTCCTGTTGCTCTGCTCGCTGCTCGCTGCCTGCGGCCGTGCGGAACCCGAGGCCACGACGCTCAAATTCTGGACCTTCGGCCGCGAAGGCGAAGTGGTCAGTCAGCTGCTGCCGGAGTTCGAGCGTGCGCATCCGGGCGTGCACGTGGTCGTGCAAACCATGCCGTTGACTGCGGCGCACGAAAAACTACTCACCGCATTCGCGGGCGATGCGCTGCCGGATCTGTGCCAGCTCGGCAATACCTGGATCCCGGAATTCGCCGCGCTGCATGCGCTGGAACCCTTGCAGCCCTACGTCGACAAATCCAGGGTCGTGCGTCCCGACGATTACTTCGCCGGCATCTGGGATACGAACGTCGTCGATGGAACGCTCTATGGCGCGCCCTGGTATGTCGACACGCGCCTGCTGTTCTATCGCAAGGATCTGCTCGCGCAGGCCGGCTTCGATCGGCCGCCGCGCGATTGGGGCGAATGGCGGCGCGCGCTGGCGGCGATCAAGGCGAATCAAGGCAAAGACAAGTACGCGGTCTTCCTGCCGCTCAACGAATTCGAGCCGCTGCTGAATCTGGCGATCCAGCAGTCCGATCCGCTGCTGCGCGAGAACGGCACGCGCGGCAATTTCGAAAGTCCGGGATTCCGGCGTGCGTTCGCCTTCTACGTGGAAATGTTCCGCCAGCAATGGGCACCGCTGCTGAGCAACACGCAGTTGCCGAATATCTGGGACGAGTTCGCACGCGGCTATCTCGCGTTCTACATCAGCGGGCCGTGGAATATCGGCGAGTTCAAGCGCCGCGAACCGCAGCTCGACGGGCGCTGGAGTACCGCGCCGCTGCCGGGCGTCGGCGGTCCGGGCGGCGGCGCCGCTGGCGGTTCCAGTTTTGCCATTTTCCACAGTTCCAGAAATAAACAACTGGCATGGGAACTGGCGGAATTCCTGTCCGCGGTGCCGCAGCAGCAGCGCTTCTATGCGCTGACTGGCGACTTGCCCGCACGACGCAGCGCCTGGGACTATCCCGAACTGGCGAACGACGAGTACGCGCGCGCCTTTCGCGAGCAACTCGAACTGGTCAAGGCGACACCGAAAGTGCCCGAGTGGGAACGCATCGCCAACGAGATGCAACTGATGGCCGATCGCGTGATTCGCGGCGGCGTGCCCGTCGATCAGGCCTTGCACGATTTCGACACGACGGTCGATGGAATTCTGGCCAAGCGGCGTTCGCTGCTGCTGAGGAATGAACATCCATGAATGTATTCCTTCACCTGAGATCAAACGCGCCCCCTTCCGGCTGCCGCCACCTTGTACTCGCCATGTCCATATGGCTCGCCCTGCGGGCAGCATTCGCTGCAAACATCGGCAATCCTGCCGATGTTTTCCCGCTGCGCAGGGGAAGGGTTGCCAATCGCTACGTCCGCTCTTTCCCTTCCCCTGCGAAGCGGGGGAAGGTGCCCAAAGGGCGGAAGGGGGCGTTTTTCGCGCGAATCGCATTGGAGTCTTTCTTGCGATGAACAGCCAGCGCGCCGCATGGACCTTCGTCGCCCCCGCGATCTTCGTCATTGTGGTGTTTTTCGCGCTGCCCGTGCTCGCGTCGTTGCTGTTGAGCTTCACCGACTTCGATCTGTACGCGCTTGCCGATCCGAAAAATCTGCGCTTCGTCGGCTTGGGCAATTACGTCGACGTATTGCAGGCGCCGCTGTTCTGTAAATCGCTGGTCAACACCCTGTACTTCGTCGTGGTCGGCGTGCCGCTGTCGATTGCTGCTTCGCTTGGCGCGGCGCTGTTGCTCAATTCCCCGCTGGCGCGCTGCAAGGGGGTTTTCCGCACGGCGTTGTTCGCGCCGGTGGTCACCACCGTCGTCGCGGTTGCGGTGATCTGGCGCTATCTGTTCCACACGCGCTACGGACTCATCAATTACGCGCTCGCGCATCTCGGTATCGCGCCGATCGACTGGCTCGGCGATCCGCACTGGTCGATGCCGGCGATCATCCTGTTCGCGGTGTGGAAAAACTTTGGCTACAACATGATCATCCTGCTGGCCGGCCTGCAGGGCATCCCGCAGGATCTGTACGAAGCCGCGCGCATCGACGGCGCCTCGATCTGGCAGCAGTTCCGGCATATCACCCTGCCATCGTTGCGGCCGGTGCTGCTCCTCGTCGGCATCATCACGGTGGCGGGCTACTTCCAGCTGTTCGCCGAACCGTATGTAATGACGCGCGGCGATCCGCTGCAATCGACGGTCAGCGTGCTGTATTACATGTACGAGGAAGGCTTCAAGTGGTGGAACCTCGGCCGCGCCTCGGCGATCGCGTTCATCCTGTTCGTGCTGATCCTGCTGATCACGCGCGTGCTGCTGCGCCTGGCGCGCACGCAGGAAGACGCGGCATGAACGCGCGCGGCGCAAGGATCGTGGTCAATGGTCTGCTGATCGCCGCGGCCGTCTTCGTGTTGTTCCCGCTGCTGTGGATGCTGTCGGTGTCCTTCATGCAGCCGGGCGAAGCGAGCGCATTTCCACCGCCACTGTTGCCCGCGCATGCCACGCTCGCCAATTACCGCGAATTGTTTGTGCGCGCCGGCATGGGCCGCTATCTGTTCAACAGTCTGCTGATCGCCACCGCGATCACCCTGCTCTCGCTCGCCTTCAATCTGAGCGCTGGCTACGCATTTGCGAAATTGCATTTTGCTGGGCGCGAACGCCTGTTCCAGATCTTGCTCGGCGCGCTGGTGGTTCCCGCGCAAGTGGCGATGATTCCGCTGTTTCTGTTGATGAAGTGGCTCGGCTTGGTCAACAGCTACGGCGGCGTGATTGTGCCCGCGCTTGCCTCGGTGTTCGGCATTTATCTGGTGCGCCAGTACGCGCGCTCGATTCCTGACGAGCTGCTCGAAGCCGCGCGTCTGGATGGCGCCGGCGAATGGACGATTTTTTTGCGCATAGTGCTGCCGCTGCTGAAACCGATCGTCGTCACCTTGGCGATCTTTACCTTCCTCGCCAGCTGGAACGATTTCATGTGGCCGCTGATCGTGCTCAGCGATCAAGCCTGGCAGACCGCGCCCGTCGCACTGGCGGGTCTGTCGCGCGAGCATGTGCAGGACAACGAGCTCATGATGGCCGGTTCGGTGGTCACGATCCTGCCGGTGCTGGTGCTGTTCCTGATCTTGCAGCGGCACTATATCCAGGGCTTGCTGCTGGGGAGCGTAAAAGGGTGACTGTCGGGATTTCGAGAATTCTGTGGCCGTCATTCCGGCGAAGGCCGGAATCCATTTTGATTTTGCTCTTTGCAAAGCTAAGACGCTGGATGACCAGCTTCGCTGTTGCAAGCCCGTCTTTCGCCGGAATGACGAGCAAAGTGCTGTTTGCGCTCGCAGTAATCGTCTCATCTGCCGCAGGTCGCGCTGAAGAAAAGGCGACGACCGATATCGGCACTCATGCCGGCGCCGCCTATCGCATCGATATTCCGGCCAACTGGAATCGCAGCCTGATCGTCTACTACCACGGCTATTCGATCACACCGATCGTGTTCGAGGCGCGCGAACCGGTCTCGCCGATGTTCGATCCGCTGCTCAAGCGCGGCTATGCAGTGATTCAGTCGGCCTACTCGGCCGAGGGTTGGGCGGTCGAGCAGGGATACGCGGACAGCGAGCGTCTGCGCCGGTACTTTGTCGTCAAGCATGGCGCGCCGAAGCAGAGCTTCGTGATGGGCATGTCGATGGGTGGCGCGCTCACCGCGATGACGATCGAGACCATGCCGCAAGTATACAATGGCGCCTTGTCGTTATGCGGTGCGATCGAGCCGAGCGATCGCTTCATGCAGCGTGATTTTGCCCTGCGCGCTGCATTCGACTATTACTTTCCGAATGTTTTCGGCGCGCTGGTTCCGGTGCCGACGGATTACCTGCCGGACGAGAAAAGCGAGCGCAAGATCGCGACCGCGTTGTCCGCAAACCCCGCTGCGGAGCAGTCCCTGCTTCGCCTGTATGGCGCAGCCGATGCACAGAGTCTCGTGCCGGTGATCGGGTTCATCACCTACGAAGTCATGGAAATGCAGCAGCGCACGCATGGCAATCCGTTCGGCAACGCCGATTTCATCTACACCGGTACGGCCGATGATTTTGCGCTGAACGACGGCGTGCGCCGTTACCGGGCGGAGCCGCGCGCGCAGGCCACTATGTCGCGCTGGTATGCGCCGAGCGGAAAATTACTGCGCCCCCTGCTCGCGCTGCACGACAGCGGCGATCCGCTGGTGCCGGCATCGAGCGCATTCGAGTACGCGCTGATCGCGCAGCGCGCCGGACATGGCGACAACTTCGTGCAGCAATTCATCAATCGCGAGGGCCACTGCGTGTTCACGCCGGACGAGATCGGCCGCGCCTTCGATGAACTCGTCGACTGGGTGCGCACCGGCAAACGGCCAGACTCAGGCAAGTTGCACTGAGTTATCAACAAAGCGGAGCTGCTTGCGCAGCCCGCAGCCGCAGCCCTCAGCCCTCAGCCCTCAGCCCTCAGCCCCATTCAACACCGCCCCATTCGTCGCAATCACCTGGGAGTAGTGCCTGCCACTGGCCTTGATCGTGCGCTGCTGGGTGGCGAAATCGACATGCACGATGCCGAAGCGTTTGGAGAAGCCGAGCGACCATTCGAGATTGTCGAGCAGCGACCAGGCCATGTAGCCGCGGATATCGCAACCCCGCGCTATCGCGTCGGCAACGGCCGCCAGATGTTTCTTCTGATAACTCACGCGCAGCGGATCGTCGAGCACGCCATTTTCCGCGACCGGCGGATCGTAGAACGCGGCCCCGTTCTCGGTGATGTAGACCGGTGGATTGCCGTAGCGGTCGCGCACCCAGGTCAGGGTGTCGGTCAACCCCTGCGGAAAAACTTCCCAGCCGGTTTCGGTGTAAGTCGCATGCTGTTTTACCGACCCGACTTTGAGCGGGTAGTGATTGGGATCGTACCGGGTGACATTGCGTGTGTAGTAGTTGATGCCGAGATAATCGATCGGCTGCTTGATCAGCGCAAAATCTTCTGCGGGCCATTCTGGCCAGGCCTCGCCGAAGATTTCGCGCAGTTCCGCCGGATAAGTACCAAAGTATACCGGGTCGAGATATTGCCGATTCATGTACGCATCGGCGCGCTTGACCGCGGCCAGATCCTCGGCACTTTGCGTGGCCGCGTATTTTGGTTCGAGATTCACCACGATGCCGATGGCATGCTTGCCCGTGGCGCGATAAGCCTGCACCGCTGCGCCATGCGCGCGCAGCAGGTTATGGCTCGCGATCGGCGCCTCGAACTTGCTGCGGTGACCCGGTGCGAGCGCGCCGTGCAGATAGCCGCCGTCGGTGACGACCCAGGGCTCGTTCAAGGTCGCCCATTTTTTCACGCGGCCGTCGAGCTTGTTGAACAGCACGTTCGCGTACTCGGCGAACCACGGCGCGATATCCGGATTGAGCCAGCCGCCGCGGTCGTCGAGCGCGGCAGGCAGGTCCCAGTGGAACAAGGTCGCGAGCGGCTCGATGCCGTTTTCCAGCAGCGTGTCGACGAGCCGTTCGTAAAAGTCCAGGCCCTTGGCATTGACGCGACCGCGGCCTGCAGGCAGCACGCGGCTCCAGGATATGCTGAAACGATAAGCCTTGAGACCGAGTTCGCGCATCAGCGCGACATCGGATTTCCAGCGCCGATAATGATCGCAGGCGACATCGCCGGTGTCGCCGTTATTCATCATGCCCGGCGTGTGCGCGAAGCGCTGCCAGATGCTCGGACCCGCGCCATCGGCGAGCGGCGAACCCTCGATTTGGTAGGCTGATGTCGCGGCACCCCAGAGAAAATCAGCGGGAAATTGCACCCGGTGCGACATGCGCTGGATTCCTTGATTCACGCAAAATGAAAACGATTACATGGCAGAATAACCGAAGCGACCGGGGATTTGTAGCGCGCTATACCGCAAGCTGGCCCTCACCCCTTGCCCTCTCCCGCAAGCGGGAGAGGGGGAGTGATCGTCGCGCAGCGACGCGACAGCGATATTTCATTGGAGCTGGCATGGCGGGTGTAAAACTGCAACAAGTGCGCAAAGTATACGAGAACGGCCATGTCGGCGTGGCCGGGGCGAGCTTCGAGGCGCGCGCGGGCGAGTTGCTGGTCCTCGTCGGCCCCTCGGGCTGCGGCAAGACGACGACGCTGCGCATGATCGCGGGCCTCGAATCGATCACCTCGGGAACTTTGTCGATCGGCGATCGCGTGGTCAACGATGTTGCGCCCAAGGACCGCGATATCGCGATGGTGTTTCAGAGCTATGCGCTGTATCCGCATATGACCGTGGCCGAGAATCTGGGGTTTGGGCTGAAGTTGCGCGGCGAATCGCGCGAGACGATCGCACAACGCGTACGCGAAGCCGCCGAGCTGCTCGGCCTCAACGACATGCTCGATCGCCAGCCGCGTGCGATGAGCGGCGGTCAGCGCCAGCGCGTTGCGCTCGGGCGCGCGCTCGTGCGTCAGCCGCAGGTGTTCCTGCTCGATGAACCGTTGTCGAATCTGGACGCGAAACTGCGCCTGTCCATGCGCGTCGAGATCGCGCGCCTGCACCGGCGCATCGGTGCGACGATGGTCTATGTGACCCACGATCAGATCGAGGCGATGACGCTCGGTCAGCGCATCGTCGTGTTCGACAAGGGTGAGATCCAGCAGATCGACACGCCGATGAATTTGTATACCAAGCCCGCCAACGTGTTCGTCGCGGGTTTTCTCGGCAGTCCGGCGATGAACTTGTTGCGCGGCACGCTGCGGCGTGACAGCGGGTTGTATCTGGATTGTGGCGCGACGCGACTACCGCTTGGCGACGATGCGGAGATCGCCTCGCGACTCGCGCGGCACGTGGACAAGGAAATCGTCGTCGGCATCCGCCCCGAAGATCTGCGCCCGCTCGATGCCCCGGTGGCAGCGCAACCCAGCCTGACGGCGCAGCTCGAAGTGATCGAGCCAGTCGGCAACGAAATATTCCTCAATCTCGATCTGCACGGCGTCGAACTGATCGTGCGCACGCCACCTGCCGCATTGCCCGAACCCGGCAGCATGCTGACGCTGGGCTATGCGCCGAGCGCACTGCATTTTTTCGATGGGCAGAGTGGGCAACGCATCGTCTAGGCGCATTTTCGCTTCAAGCGCTTGCATATGGCGCGGCGTACTTTTCACCTCCACCCTTGCGGGGGAGAGCCTGCCCCGGACTTGATCCGGGGTCGGCACGCGCAGCGTGCCGGGAGAATGGATGGCACCGAAGGCGCCCGCTTTCGCGGGCGCTACCCCTCTCCCCAACCCTTCTCCCGCAAGGGGAGATGGGCGCAAAGGCAAAGTCGCGGTTGCAACCATTTCAACCGAAAATGCTCCAGGTACGAGCCGCGATCCGTCTTCACGACTCGAACAGTTCCGCCTGCGGTAATAGCTCGTGTTCGTCGCGAAAGTTGCTCAAGCCCACGCCGACCAAGCGATAGCGCGTGCGTGCCGGCAGCTCGACGCGCTCGCGCAGGGATACGGCGATGGCGATGAATTCCTCTTCGCCTCGCGGTGGTAGAGGTGGCGTGTGGCTGCGTGTGAGGATATGGAAGTCCGAGGTCTTGAGCTTGAGCACCACGGTGCGGCCGATGCGCTCGGTTTTGCGCGTCGCCGCCCAGGTCTTCGCTGCGAGCCGGCGCAGCATCGGTTCGATCTCGCTCAAGGGCACATCGTGCTCGAATGTATCCTCGGCCGAGACCGATTGCACCGGCTGATCCGGATTCACCGCGCGCTGGTCGATGCCGTATGCGAGTTCATGCAGGCGCTGGCCGAAGCGGCCGAAGCGGCGCTCGAGTTCGCGCACGTCGAATGCGCGCAGGTCGGCACAGGTATGAATGCCGAGCGCATCGAGCTTGCCATCCATCACCTTGCCGACACCGGGAATGCGCGCTACCGCAAGCGGCGCGAGAAACGCCTCGACCTGCCCGGGTTTGATCACGAACTGGCCGTTTGGCTTGCGCCAGTCCGAGGCGATCTTGGCGAGGAACTTGTTCGGCGCGATGCCGGCCGAGGCGGTCAACGAGGTGGTCGCGAAAATCTCAGCGCGGATCGCCGTGGCGACCGCGGTGGCGGAGGCAAATGCGATCTTGGTCTCGGTGACGTCGAGATACGCCTCGTCGAGCGACAGCGGTTCGACGAGATCGGTATGCTGCAGGAGAATCTCGCGCACCTGTTTCGACGCGGTGCGATAGCGGGTGAAATCAGGCGCTACAAAAATCGCGTCCGGGCACAGACGCTCGGCGCGTACCGCCGGCATCGCCGAACGCACACCGAACTGACGCGCCTCATACGAAGCCGCGCAGACGACCGAGCGCGCGCCACGCCACGCGACGACGACCGGTTTGCCGCGCAAGCGCGGATCGTCGCGCTGTTCGACCGAGGCGTAGAACGCATCCATGTCGATGTGGACGATTTTGCGCATGCCGAGGATTGTGCGCCCGCAGTCGCACCTTGCGAAGCTCGGCCGTGCTGGACGGCCCTTGCTTGCTTACGACTTCAACGTCGCCTTGAGCTTGGCCGCGGCTTCGGGGAACCACGGTCCGTTGGCTTCGAGCGCATCGGCGACGACTTTTTCCGCATCGCTGCGACGGTTGAGCGCGATAAGCGCCTTGACGCGCAGGCTGGCCACGCCGAGGCGATTCACGCCGAAGGCTTTGGCGGAGGCCTGTTCCAGATACGGCAGCGCTTCGGCGGCCTTGCCGCGATCGAGCAGGCTGCGACCGTAGCGATACGCATAGACGTAGTCGTCCGGATACGCGGCGATCAGATTCGGCATCAGCGCATCGACATCGGTCGTGCGTCCGGCACGCAGCAGGTACACGCGCAGATTATCGGCAGCGTTGCGATCCTTCCTGAAATCGCCGCCGATCGCTTGCTGTGCAGCCGCGATACCGCGCGCGAGCACTGCCTGCTCCACCGTAGTGTTGCCGATTGCCTTGTTCAGATCGGCGGAGACGAATACGGCACTGCGCTGGTCGACGCAGGTCGGGCTTGCGACGAACACTTGGCTGTCGAGCAACGCGTTCAGCGCGGGTCGTTGCGCAGCGAGCAAAGACTTGCGTTCGGCATCCGGCAGTTTTTCGCTGCACTGGAGCAGAGTGTCGAGGACGTAGTAGCGGTCGCAGCCGACGTCGCCAGCGAGTGCGTGTTGCGCAGCGGCGACGCATTGCGCTGTATTTTTATCTTTTGCCGCCTTTTCCATTTGCAGACGCGCGTGCCAGGTCGCGGCTTGACCATCGGCTTCCGCGGCCTTGAGCCGCGCGGGCGGCAGCGTGGCATACCAGTCGAGTCCGGCCTGCACCTGGTTGCGCGCGTGGTAGCTGGCAAGCGCGTCCGCGAGCGCAGTCGTTGAACCTTTCGTGGCCTGCGCCTTCAGGCTGTCCAGCTTGTCGCCGCCACCGAGGATGCGCTCGAGTGCGGGATAGAACTTGGCGCGCGGCTGCTCAGCGAGAATGCGGCCCATTTCGACGCCGTTGCCGTCGAGTACGACATAGCTCGGCAGCGCTTTCACGCCGAGCTTTTCCATCCAGCGCGCGCCATCGGGCGAATCCGCGTCGGTCTCGATGAACACGATGCGTTTCTCGATAGCGTCCCATTGCGGGCCGGTCAGCACATGCGTCGCCATGAAGTAGCACGAGTAGCACCACTGCGCCTGAAAATCGATCAGCACGGGCAGATGGGCTGCCTGCGCGCGCTGCAAGGCAGCGTCGATGCTTTGCGGCGCCTCGCTTGCGCTCGCGCCGGCCAGAGGCAGCAGGATGCAGCACAGTACTGAGGCGAGTACGGACGCATGTTTCATGGAGTCTTCCGGATGCACGGATACGGGAATACCTATTGTAGAACGATCGCGTGCGCTGCATGCGATCGACAATTTCTTACATGACGCGCAGCCATTTGCCGATAGCGACGGAATTGACGCGCATCGAAAATGTTTCCCTGTTTTCGGGGAACACACATGGACAAATACGATTTCGAACCGTCGGGCCGCACGCTGCGTTGGTACGAGTGGCTGGCCTTCCTGCTGTTGTTCTTCCTCGCCGCCGGTGTGCGCGCCGAGTCCGTATACAAGTGCATCGATGCGCAAGGCGGCGTCGCCTACCAGACACAGACATGCACGAGCGTGCAGCACGAGGCGGTCGTCGAGATCGCACCGGCTCCGGCGTATGCCGCATCGCCAACCTACGCGGTACATGATGACGTTGAGGAACATGCGGCGCGGCGTGGTCGCGGCAAGGCGGCGTCTACGTCTCGCGGCGGGGGGGCGTCGCCGCAATCCTACGAATGCCGCACGGCGGACGGCCAGGTCTTCTACCGGCATACCGCCTGTCCGCACTCGATTGCGGCGCAGGCTGGCAGCGCGAGCGGGCGTGGCCATGCGCACGCGCAATCGGTCAGCGTCAGCGGGCATCGCGTCGCACGCGAGGAAGCCTGCACGCAGATGCGCCGCGCCGGCGCGGCCGGGCGCGGCGGGCATGAACATGATGAAGACGTGTCGACCTACGACAAGAATCTGGGTCGCGATCCCTGCCGCTGAGCCGGCAAGTGGGGTATCGTTGCGGCATTGTCCACGCAACGAGGTTTCGTGATGTCGGCGCGAATCTTTTCCCT
Organism: Rudaea sp.; assembly: GCF_036560865.1. GTDB lineage: Bacteria > Pseudomonadota > Gammaproteobacteria > Xanthomonadales > Rhodanobacteraceae > Rudaea. The sequence goes on along the minus strand of NZ_DATBQK010000103.1, from coordinate 3,430 downwards.
CACCCTCGTCCTGCTCGCCGGCATGCTGGCCGCTTGCTCGTCCGGTTCAAATTCGTCCGCGCCGCCTGCGCCTTCGGCCGATGCGCTCGCCGCGGCGAAAGCCGCCAGCGAAGTCAAGGCGGGCAAGGAGATGCAGCTTTACGACCAGATGCGCGCGAATCAGAACTGGGAACTGGCCGCTCCGCTCGGCGCGGAAATCGTCGCCAAGTATCCCGACAGTGCCGCCGCCGCGCAGGTGAAGCAGACGCTCGACGATGTGCGCGCCAAGGGCACGGCGCAGGGCGAATCGCGCCGCCTCGCACGTTTATGGGCGTACAGCGCGGTCGGCGCAGCCGGCGGCACGCAATACGCCGCGTCGATCCAGAGCAAGGATCCACTCGCGCCCGGATCGGCGGCCACGAATGTCAAACGCGTGCATCTGATTCTGCGCCAGCACCCGCAATGGGGGCAGAACGTCTATCTTATGCTCGACAATGAAAAATTCGATTGCCGTTCCGGCTGCCCGAGCCTGCCGGTGAGTTTCGACGGCGCGCCGCCGCAGCGCATGAAGGCGACGATTCCGCCGACCGGCGAGCCGGCGCTGTTCATCGAGGACGACAAGGACTTCATCGCGAAAATCCTCAAGACGAAAAGTGTCGCAATCGACGTCGTGCTCAAGGGCGAGGGCAGGAAGACTCTCGTATTCGAAACCGGTGGCCTGGATATTTCCAAGCTGCCCGGCGCGACGAAGAAGAAAAAGTAGGAGCGCCGCATGCCGCGAAAGATAGGCGCGATCAGTCTGGTCGTGCGCGACTACGACGAGGCGATCGCCTGGTACACGCGCTGCCTGCGCTTCGATTTGCTCGAAGACGCCGATCATGGCGGCGGCAAGCGCTGGGTGCTGGTCGCACCAGCCCGAGGCGATGGCACGGCCTTGCTGCTCGCCATGGCCGCGACGCCGGAACAGCGCGCGCGCATCGGCGATCAGACCGGCGGTCGCGTATTCCTGTTCCTGCACACAGACGATTTCGAGAGCGATCATCGTCATATGCTGGCGCATGGAGTGAAGTTTCTCGAGCCGCCACGCCATGAAGCCTACGGTACCGTCGCGGTATTCGAAGACCTGTACGCCAATCATTGGGATTTGCTGCAACTCAAATAAGCAGAAACCGCACGCTTGGCTGCGCGCGGTTTCTGAATCCTTTAGCTATAAGGAGAGTCGTGTTGCGGTTACGCGTTGCGGTTACGATTACGCCGCTTTCGACCGGTTCAGCGCCTTGTCCAGCGTGTGCTCGAAGCTGCGCATTTCCTGTTCGGCCTGTTCTTTCTGCCAGCCGTAGCGCTCCTGCAGCTTGCCGATCAGGTAATTGCGGTTGCCGTCCATGCGCGCCAGATCGTCGTCGGTAAGCTTGCCCCACTGGGTCTTGAGCGAGCCTTTGATCTGCGACCATTTGCCCTGGATGATGTCTTGATTCATGGGTTTTCTCCGATGCTGTTATGGGGAGGTTGCGTCGACGCCCTCTGACCGCGACGACGCGGGAACCAAGGTTACGCTGTGCGCGTGAAATCGGGATTAGATTCCGGTTAATCTCAGGTTATCTGCGCCGCGCGTTGCGCAAGGTTCATGTAAATGAAGATGCGCGGCACGCTGTGTGCACGCATGCATCTTGTTTCCACTTTGTAATATTTGCTAATAATTGTATATTTATACTAGTGAAATCCATCATCCGGCATCGCGTAGCGAGCTTCCCGCCGCAAGTCTGCGCCGATTGCCGTGTGCTCGTGCTCGGCACGGTGCCGAGCCTGCGTTCGCTCGAACTGCACCAGTCCTACGGCCACCGGCAGAACCTGTTCTGGCCGTTCATGGGGGAGCTGTTCGATGCCGGGCCGGACTTGCCTTATGCGCAGCGCATTGCGCGACTGCACGCACGCGGTATCGGCATCTGGGACGTCTACAAACACGTCGAGCGACCGGGTAGTCTGGACAGCAGCATCGTCAAGGCGAGCGAGGTGCCGAATGCGATTCCACGCCTGCTGGTCAAATACCCGACGATTCGCGCGATCGCGCTCAACGGCGCCAAGGCCGCCGAGGGCTTCCAACGCCATGTCGAAGGCAAATTGAGTGCCACACTGCGCGCACGCGTCGAATTGCTGAAGCTGCCCTCGACCAGCCCGGCCAACGCCTCGATCGCGCGCGCGGAAAAGTTGCGGCGTTGGCGGATTCTGACGCGCTACACTATGGACCCGAATACGGATTCATAGCGGAGACTTCTCGATGAAAGCGAAGATCACGGGCAGCACGATGCCGGTGCTGGAAATCGGTCTCGAAGGCAGTGATCGCATCATCGCCGAACCCGGCGAATTTTCCTGGATGACCGATGCGGTGGAGATGCGCACCACCGCGTTCACCGCGGGCGCGAAGGGCATCTGGGGCGCGCTCGGCCGCGCGTTCGCCGGCGGCGGCCTGTTCATGACCGAATACTCCGCGCCCAGCAAGCAGGGCGTGATCGCGTTCGCGGCCAAGGTGCCCGGATCGATCATGCAGATCGATGTCGCGGCCGGACACTCGTATCTGATCCATCGCCACGGTTTTCTGTGTGCGACCGAAGGCGTGACGCTGAGCACCGGCTTTCAACGCTCGCTCGGTGCGGGTATCTTCGGCGGCAACGGTTTCGTGATGCAGAAGCTCAGCGGTCCGTGCACGGCCTGGATTGAACTCGGCGGCGAAATCGTCACCTACGATCTGGCGCCCGGCGAAAGCCTCAAGGTGCATCCTGGCCATGTCGGCATGATCGCCGACACGGTGAATTTCGACGTGACCTTGATGCGCGGTTTTTCCAACGCGATCTTCGGTGGCGATGGACTATTCATTGCGCGCCTGACTGGTCCCGGGAAAGTCTGGCTGCAGACGCTGACCGTACCCAATCTCGCGCACGCGCTGTCGCCGTATCTCGGTTCGGGCGAGGCTGTGCAGAATGTCGAAACGGGTGTGGCCGGCGGCATTGCCGGTGCAGTGCTGCGCGGCATGTTCAAGAACTAGCGCGGCAATTCATTGCCTCCCTTCTCCCGGTGGGAGAAGGTGGCGCGTGGCGCCGGATGAGGGAAGAGCCTCGCACTTATCGCAAGCTGAATCGCTGCAACGCCTCTCCCTCATCCGCCTTCGGCACCTTCTCCCAGTGGGAGAAGGGAAGAGCAACTGCCGTAGCCTTGCGGGTTAAACCAAGCGCAAATCCACCGCCGTCGTATCCGGAAACACCTTGTCGACCTGTGCGGGCGAAAGTCCCCACAGGCGCACATACAGTCCGGCGAGCAGACCGCGATAATTGTTGAGCACCGGGAAGTCGCGATTCTGCAGCAGCGTGGACTGCTGCACCTTGACCTGTTCGCCGGCGATACGGCCGCCGGCGATACCGCCGCCGAGCACCCAGTAGACCGAGCCGTGACCGTGGTC
>NZ_DATBQK010000102.1:0-5371 GCF_036560865.1 Rudaea sp. | reverse complement strand
AACGCCCGAGGGTTTCGTCTTCTCGCTCAAGGCGCCGCGCTACACCACCGATCGCAAGACGCTCGCCGATGCCGGCAAGACCATCGACGATTTCGTGTTCGGCGGCCTTGCCGAACTCGGCGACCGCCTCGGTCCGATTCTCTGGCAATTGCCGCCGTACAAGGCGTTCGAGCGCAGCGATCTGGCCGCGTTCCTCGACCAGCTGCCGCGCGATCTCGATGGCTATCCGCTGCGTCATGTTCTCGAAGTGCGCCACGCCAGCTTCATGTGCGCCGAGTACCTGGAACTGGTGCGCAAGTATCGCGTGCCGACCGTGTTCACCGAATCGCCGAAATATCCCTCGTTCGCCGACATCACCGGCGATTTCGTCTATGCACGCCTGATGCGCAGCGAAGCGGCGATCGAAACCGGCTACCCCATGAACGAGCTCGACGCCTGGGCGCAGCGCGCCCGCGCGTGGTCCGCCGGCGCAGACCCGGGCGACCTGCCCCGTGTCCAGCCAAGCGCAGGAAACGAGGGGAAAAATACGCAACCGCGCGATGTATACATTTACTTCATCAGCAGCGCGAAGGAACGCAACCCGGCGGCGGCGACGGCGCTGATCGAGCGCATCGCAAGCTAGTGCGCCGTTCCGCGAATAATTCTGCATGCGACGTTCAGCTTTACTCCCTTCTCCCGCTGGCGGGAGAAGGTGCCGAAGGCGGATGAGGGGTGGTGCCACGGAAGGCGCTCACCGCTCCTATGTTGCGCCGCCCTCACCCGGCACACTACGTGCGCCGACCTCTCCCGCCAGCGGGAGAGGTGTGCCAATGATGGCAAGTCACGAAAGAAACGCGGCACCAGCTGCGCGGCCAACGCGGTCGCATGGAACTATCACCCGTTGGCAGCATCGAAATAAGGCCAGTCACACACGAGGAGGACTTATGAGCTATGTAGATGGGATTGTCATACCGGTGCCAAAGAAAAACCTCGCCGCTTATCGCCGCATGGCGAAGACGTCGGGCAAGGTTTGGCGCGAACACGGCGCGCTGGAATACACCGAATGCGTCGCCGACGATGTAAAACCGGGCAAGGTGACTTCGTTTCCCCAAGCGGTAAAACTGAAACCCGATGAGCTCGTAGTGTTCGCGTGGATTGTCTACAAATCGCGTGCACAGCGCGATCGCACGATGAAGAAGGTGATGGCCGATCCGCGCCTCGCGTCGATGATGAATCCCAAATCGTTGCCCTTCGATGGCAGGCGGATGTTCTGGGGTGGGTTCAAGGAGATGGTCAAAGTCTGATCGCGACGCCAGGCACACGACGCGCGCGACCGCGCGCGTCGTTGCCGGCTGCTGATTGAGCGGCCTGACAACTGTCATCCGCGATACCTGCAATTCAGGGATAACCAATGCGCTTGCCGCATGCTAATTTGTGCGCCTCTCCCTGCCGGAGCGCGCCATGCAGGACCTGACCCAGGGCTCGATCTCCAAGCACATCATCCAGATGGCTGTGCCGATCGCGGTCGGCATGTTGTTCCAGACGCTGTACCTGCTGATCGATCTGTACTTCGTCGCGCGCATCGGCGACGCGGCCATCGCCGGCGTCGGCGCAGCCGGCAACCTGACCTTCGTCGTGATGGCGTTGACCCAGGTGCTCGGCGTCGGCACGGTCGCGCTGATCGCGCAGGCGGTCGGGCGCAAGGATCACGACGACGCGAATCTGGTCTTCAATCAGAGCCTGTTGATCGCCACGCTGTGTGCGGCGCTGACCATCGTCGCCGGTTACTTCTGCATCGGCCCGTACATGCGCACGCTCGGTGCCGACGTGGCAACGCAGATGGCCGGCATCGATTACCTCAACTGGTATCTGCCCGGTCTCGCGTTGCAGTTCGCGATCGTGGCGATGGGCTCGGCGCTGCGCGGCACCGGCATCGTCAAGCCGACGATGATGGTGCAGATGCTGACCGTCGTGCTCAACGCGATCCTCGCACCGGTGCTGATCGCCGGTTGGGGCACGGGCCACCCGCTCGGCGTCGCCGGTGCCGGCCTCGCCTCGACGATCGCGATCGCTGTCGGCGTCGTGCTGCTGGTCTTGTACTTTGTGAAATTGGAAAAATTCGTCGGCTTCGAGCGCCAACAATGGGCGCCGCGCCTGGAGACCTGGACCCGCATCCTGCGCATCGGCCTGCCGGCCGGCGGCGAGTTCGCGCTGATGTTCGTCTACATGGCGGTGATCTATGTGCTCATCCGCGATTTCGGCGCCGTGGCGCAAGCCGGCTTCGGTGTCGGCGGCCGCGTCATGCAGGCGATCTTCCTGCCGGCGATGGCGATCGCGTTCGCGACCTCGCCCGTCGCCGCGCAAAACATGGGCGCGGGATTGTTCGACCGTGTGCGCAGCACCTTCCGCGTCGCGATCGGCATCGGCAGCGCGCTTATGCTGGTGCTCACCTTGATCTGCCAGATCAAACCGGAATGGTTCATGCGCTGGTTCACCCAGGACGCGGCCGTGATCGCCGTCGCTGCGGAATTCCTCGGCTACATTTCGTGGAATTTCGTCGCGCAGGGCATCGTGTTCACCTGCTCCGGCATGTTTCAGGCGCTTGGCAACACCTTGCCTTCATTGCTCAGCAGCGGCACGCGCCTGCTGACCTTCATCTTGCCGGCGATCTGGGCATCGCGGCAGCCGGGATTCCAGCTGCATCACGTGTGGATCGCATCGATGGTCAGCGTCGCGCTGCAGGCGGTGTTCAGCCTCCTGCTGCTGCGTGGGCAGTTGCAGCGGCGCTTGCAGCTCAAAGTCGCGGCGGTTCCAGCCTGACGGCGGTGAGTGGATATCAGCTTTCGCCACGGGCGACGCGTTTCACCCCAAGCAAGGGAATATCGGTGCGAAACCGGTAACCCATGCGCTCGTACAAGGATTTCGCGCGCGTGTTTGCATGGCTCACATGCAGGAACGGCGAGCGTCCACTATCGAGGATGTCATTGGTCAGCGTGGCGGTCAGGCGCTGGGCATAACCGCGGCCGGTGTAGTCGGGATGCGTGCAGATCGCACTGATTTCCTGATAACGGCCGAAGCGCATGCGCTCACCCGCCATCGCCGCGAGTGTGTTGCCATCGTAGATACCGAAGTAGCGGCCCATCTCGATCGTGCGCGGACGGAAATAGTGCGGATACACGAGCGCGGTCAACGCGAGCATGTCGGCGACGTGCGCGCGCGACAATTCAATGATTGACGGACCATCGTTGACCGCCAGGCGTGAGTCGCAGGTCATCTGCGCGATAAAAACCAGCGGCTCGACACTCCAGATCGGCGGCAACGGCGGCGCAGGTCCGACGAACAGGACCGTTTCGTCGACCTCGACCAGACTCGTCAATTGCGCAGCCGCGCGTGTGTTCGGCTCGTCGACCGCGACGAAGGGCGCAGCGTCCGCCGGATAACGCGCCGCGTTCGCGGTCTTGCGCGCCAATCCAGCGTGATGACTGGTCAACGATTCCCAGACCGGATTGTCGAGCGGATGATTCATCGCCAGAGCGATTCTACGTCGCGATGAGTGGACCGGCCACACCGTCGAGCCGCTGGCGCCGAACCCGCCCTCGAAAGTGCACAAACATGCTGCGGTTTCCATGCGCCGCAAACTCCTTTACGCTGCGCCGATGACGATGAACTCCACGCGCGGCTCCGCGAGCCTGCTATGGACAGCCGCGATGCTGCTGATGCTCGCCGGCTGCACCGCGCCGGGCGTGCACGGGCCGGTGCGCCGCCCGGCCGAGGTGCGCGCCGAAATCGTACGCTTGATACCGGCGTCGGTTGCGGACCGCCAAGGTTGGGCCACAGACATCGAGGCCGCGTTCTCCGCACAGAAATTCGACGCGAACAACAGCAACCTCTGCGCTGTGCTTGCCGTGGCCGAACAGGAATCCGGGTTCCAGGTCGATCCGGTCGTGGCAGGCTTGCCGAAAATCGCGCACGACGAAATCTTCCGCCGCTCCGAGGCGATGCACGTACCGGATTTCGTCGTCAATGCAGCGCTGGGCGTCAGCTCGTCCAACGGCAGGACCTACGAAGAGCGCATCGCCCATGTGCGCACCGAAAAGGACATGAGCTACATTTTCGAGGACTTCATCGGCATGGTGCCGCTCGGTCAGCGTTTGTTCGGACAGCTGAACCCGGTGCGCACAATCGGCCCGATGCAAGTCGGCATCGCATTTGCCGAAGCGAACGCCAAGGATTATCCGTATCCGATCCGGGATTCGATCCGCCACGAGCTGTTCACGCGCCGCGGCGGCGTCTATTTCGGCACGCTGCACCTGCTCGGCTACCCCGCAAACTATGCGGAACCGCTGTACCGCTTCGCCGACTACAACGCCGGCCGCTATGCCAGCCGCAACGCCGCCTTCCAGAGCGCGGTCAGCGGTGCGTCAGGAATTGCATTCGCGCACGACGGCAGCTTGCTCAAACCCGATGCCGCCTTCGACGAGCCCGGCGCGACCGAGCGCGCGCTGCGATCGCTCGACAAACTCTTGAACATCGACGATCGCGCCATTCGCGAAGGGCTCGCACAGGGCCGTAGCGCCGAGTTCGAGCGCTCCGACCTTTACCAGCACGTGTTCCTCCTCGCCGACAGGATCCAGCACCAGCACATGCCGCGCGCCTTGCTGCCCGCGATCACGCTCGAAGGCCCGAAGATCTCGCGCAACCTCACCACGGCCTGGTATGCGCAGCGTGTCGACCAGCGCTACAAGCGCTGCGTGCGCCAGGCCGCCGGCAACTAATTCGCTCCTGCTACGCTGTTGAAAGGCGCTGCGCCGAACCCATCCTCATATCTGGTTTCCACGCGCCACAAACTCCTTTACCCTTTCGCCATGAATACAGACCACAAAAGCTCGGCACGACCTCTGATCAAGGCTGTTGCGCTGCTGCAACTAAAGCTGCTCCTGGGCGCCGCGCGCGACCTGTTGCTCAGTCCGATCACGCTCGCCGCCGCCGCGCTCGATCTGCTGTTCCTGAAGTCGCACGAGCCACGCTTCTTCCGTGCCACGCTGCGGATGGGCGAACACACGGAGGACTGGATCGACCTTTGGTCGCACGGGCGCGACACCGACGCGCCACCGCGGGAGAACTTCGAGGCTCTGCTCGCCCGTGTCGAGGAAGTCGTGCGCGATCCGCAAACCGGCGCGCGTCGCGCACGCGTGCTCAAGCGCTGGGCGGAACGCCAGGTCGCACGCGCAAAGCAGCGCGCAGCCGAAGAAGTGTCGACACGCGTGAAGTCGATTGCCGAACGCAAGAGCACGGGCGACGGCAAGTAGCGGTGATAGCGTGACCGAGATCGAATTCCCGCTCGACCGCGACCATGTCGAACTTCACCACCTGCTCAAGCTGACCGGTGTCT
>NZ_DATBQK010000101.1:0-19141 GCF_036560865.1 Rudaea sp. | reverse complement strand
CGTCAAGCGAACCCCTGCGTGACCTTGCGCACTCGCAGGGCTTCATCCTGCGAGCGCGGCATCGGGGGTGCATTTCTTTTGGTTACTTTTCTTTGGGCACACAAAGAAAAGTGACCCGCTCGCCGCAGGCGAGTGGAAGCCTTTGCTTTCGGAAGAGCAAAAAGCAAGAAACTGGATTACACGTGGCTCCTGCCGCGTGCCCTACGGGCCATTCGCTGCGCGAATGTTCGCTCCGGCATCCTGCCTGCGCAGTCCGGCTTCCGCAGGAATGATGAGCAGAATGCGTTACTCGGACGCAGCGCGCGACTGGATTCCGCGATAGATGAGATACGGCTCGGCGTTGCCGTTGATGACGGCGTCGTCGACGACCACCTTGCTCACGTGTTCGAGCGAGGGCAGCTCGTACATGGTTTCGAGCAGGACTTGTTCGAGGATCGTGCGCAGGCCGCGCGCGCCGGTCTTGCGCTTGAGCGCCTTGCGCGCGACGGCGAGCAGAGCGTCGTTGCGGAATTCAAGTTCGGCGCCTTCGATTTCGAACATGCGCTTGAACTGTTTGATGATCGCGTTTTTCGGTTCGGTGAGGATTTTCACCAGGGCCGATTCGTCGAGTTCCTCAAGCGTTGCGACTACGGGCAGGCGGCCGACGAATTCGGGAATCAGGCCGAACTTGACCAGATCCTCAGGCTCGACGTCGGCGAGCACCTTGCCGACGTTCGTGTGCCGGGTCTTGCTGCGGATTTCCGCGACGAAGCCAATTCCGGTCGACTCCGAACGCTGCTGGATGATTTTTTCCAGGCCCGCGAATGCGCCGCCGCAGATGAAAAGTATATTTTTGGTGTCAACCTGCAGGAATTCCTGCTGCGGGTGCTTGCGCCCGCCCTGCGGCGGCACCGAGGCGATCGTGCCCTCGATCAGCTTGAGCAACGCCTGCTGCACGCCTTCGCCGGACACGTCGCGCGTGATCGACGGGTTTTCGCTCTTGCGCGAAATCTTGTCGATTTCGTCGATGTAGACGATGCCGGTCTGCGCCTTCTCGACGTCATAGTCGCACTTCTGCAGCAACTTCTGGATGATGTTCTCGACGTCTTCGCCCACGTAACCGGCTTCGGTCAACGTGGTCGCGTCGGCGATCGTGAACGGCACATTGAGCAGACGCGCCAGCGTTTCCGCGAGCAGCGTCTTGCCCGAGCCGGTCGGACCGATCAAGAGGATATTGGACTTCGCCAGTTCGACTTCGTCGTTGCGCTGGCGCGCTTCGAGGCGCTTGTAGTGGTTGTAGACCGCGACGGCGAGGGTTTTCTTCGCGCGCGTCTGCCCGATCACGTACTGATCGAGCACATCCATGATCTCCTTCGGCTTGGGCAGATGGCTGCGTGCGCCAGCGGCCTTTTCCTCGAGTTCCTCGCGGATGATGTCGTTGCACAGCTCGACGCATTCGTCGCAAATGAACACGCTGGGGCCAGCGATCAGTTTGCGCACCTCGTGCTGACTTTTACCGCAGAACGAGCAGTACAGAATCTTGTTACTGTCGCCAGAGCGGCTCTGCCGGTCGTCACTCATGCCGAACCCCGGTTCCTTTACCAATATATGTCACGTTGAAGAATAACACGCGTCGCACGCGAATGCAGCGGCATGGCTGCTGTTCACCGCCATGCCGATTCGGGGTTGCGCATGCTGCCTGAGCGGCACTACGAGTGCCGACGTTGCAAAGGATCGGCGCGTGGGTCAGCCTGTTTTCACCGACTCGGTCGGGCGCTTTTCGAGCACCGAATCGACCAGACCGTAGGCCTGTGCCTCGGCGGCGCTCATGAAATTGTCGCGATCGGCATCGCGCTCAACCTGTTCGATCGGCTTGCCGGTGTGGCGTGCGAGGATTTCGTTCAGGCGCGACTTGATCGTGAGGATTTCCTTGGCGTGGATAGCGATATCCGAGGCCTGGCCCTGGAACCCGCCGAGCGGCTGGTGGATCATCACACGCGTGTTCGGCAGCGCGTAGCGCTTGCCGTTGGCGCCGGCCGCCAGCAGCAGCGAACCCATGCTTGCGGCCTGACCGACGCAAATCGTGCTCACGTCGGGCTTGATGAACTGCATCGTGTCGTAGATCGCCATGCCGGCGGTGACCGAGCCGCCAGGCGAGTTGATATAGATGTTGATGTCCTTGTCCGGGTTCTCCGATTCGAGGAACAGCAACTGCGCGACGATCACGTTGGCCATGTAGTCGTCGATCGGACCGACCATGAACACGACGCGTTCCTTGAGCAGGCGCGAATAGATATCGTAGGCGCGCTCGCCGCGCGAGGTCTGCTCGACCACCATCGGAACAAGGTTGAGATTGCGAATCGGTTCGATGCTGGAATTCATGTTTCGTTCTCCACAGAAAAGTGCCGTGATTCTTATGCCGGCCGCATCGCCTCGCTGAAACTCAGGGTTTGCTCGCTCACCTTGGCGTGCTCGGCAATCCAGTCCGCGACCTGATCTTCCATCACGCGGTTTTGCAGTCCGCCCATGAGTTGGGGATCGCGCTGGTAAAGTTCAACCACGCGCTCGGGCTCTTCGTACGTCGACGCGAACGAAGCCAGCGTTTCGGCGACGCGGCGGTTGTCCAGACGGATGTCGTTCTGCCGCGCAAGCTCGCCCACCAGCACACCGGCGGCGACGCGGCGACGCGCCATGTCCGCGAATGCCTCGACGCCCGGCGCGACCTGGCCCTGCTCGCGCGCCTGTTCCTGCGCCTGTTGCAGCAGTCCCTGCGCTTCGCGATCGACCATGCTCTGCGGCAGATCGAGTCCCGGATGCGCATCCACCAGTTTCCTGACGACTTCAGTCTTCAAGCGCGCCGACAGCATGCCCTTCAATTCGCGTTCAAGATTGGCACGCACATCGGTGCGGAATTTTTCGACGCCGCCTTCGTTGATGCCGAATGCGCCGATAAACGCCTCATCGACTTCGGGCAAGCGCGATTCCTGCACGCGGATGATCTTCGCCTCGACATGCGCCTGGCGGGCGGCAAGTTCAGCGACGCGGAAATCGGCCGGAAAAGTCAGATCGGTCGAAATCTGCGCACCGGCCGCATGCGCGTTCAGTGCGTCTTCCAGCGCGGACGCCATCGCGCCCGAGCCCAGAATCGTGCCGACGCGATCCACGCCCTCGGCCGGATGGCGGAAGGCTCCACTGGCATCGGAACCCTGCGCCGAATACTCGAACAGCACCATGTCGCCTACCTGGGCCGCGCGCTCGATCGGCGACCACTCACGCCGTTGCTGGCGCAGGGTCTCGACCATCGCATCGACGTCCGCATCGGCCACTGTGGCGACGGGCCGGTTGATCGCAAGCTGGCTGACGTCAACTGCGCCGATTTCCGGCAGCACGTCGAATTTGGCCGTGTACTCGATCTGGCCGTCGCTCGGCTGGCCGGTGGTGTCGATTTCCGGCGCCATCGCCGGACGCAGGTTCTCCTTCCCCACCGCTTCGGCGAAACTGTTGCGGATCAGCTCGGAAATGGCCTCGCCGCGCACCTGCGTACCGAAGCGCTGCTCAATGACCTTGGCGGGGATCTTGCCGGGACGAAAGCCCTTCAGGCGCACACTGCGGCCCACCTCGGCCAGGCGCGACTTGACCTGCGTTTCGTATTGCTCGGCGGGGATGCGCACGGTGAGCTTGCGTCCGAGTTTGCCCAGGTTTTCGATGGAGACTTGCATAGTTGGCACCTAAATTCTGAATTCGAAAATCGTTCCTGTCGCCTGGAACGACAAATGCTGAAGGTCGTAAAAGATAATACGCGCGATCGCCTTGCGATCGCATTTGCATCAGTGGTGCGAAAGGAGAGACTCGAACTCTCACGGGTTGCCCCGCTGGAACCTAAATCCAGTGCGTCTACCAATTCCGCCACATTCGCGTACGTTCCATTGTAGTACCGCGATCACGCCCATCATGACACCCTTTGCCCACTTGGCGAGGGCTTGGGGGCAGGCATCCGCGCCGAGCAATTCGCGTCAAATGGCCATGATCGCCTATTCGCATCGGAGGAAGTGGTGGGCCGTGTAGGAGTCGAACCTACGACCAAGAGATTAAGAGTCTCCTGCTCTACCAACTGAGCTAACGGCCCCGCATCAATCAAATACCGCTGTCGCGTGTAACGCGACGATCACTCCCCCTCTCCCGCCTGCGGGAGAGGGTTAGGGGTGAGGGGAAACTTTATATCGCCCCTGCATAGTAATAGTAATGGGGTGGATGATGGGACTCGAACCCACGACAACCGGAATCACAATCCGGGACTCTAACCAGCTGAGCTACACCCACCAAATAGCCGACAATTGTAGCGCAACTCTGCGCCAGGATTACAGCCCCCGCATCCAAATCGATTGGCGCGCCCGACAGGACTCGAACCTGCAACTTCCGGCTTAGAAGGCCGGTGCTCTATCCGGTTGAGCTACGGGCGCAGCGATTCGAGTTCAGTATACGAATGCTGTGGGGCATCCGTCGTGGTCGGGGTAGAGGGATTCGAACTCTCGACATCCAGCTCCCAAAGCTGGCGCTCTACCAGGCTGAGCTATACCCCGGCGCATGGCGTGTGAAGCCGGCGGCATGGTAAGTGCGCTAGGCGGTTGAGTCAATGCGAAATTCCGCTCGTCGATCGCGGTACGCGCTGACTCCCTCGTCAATGACACAAGTCGACGCGCTGCGTTACGATGCGCATTCCCTTTTCAGGCGCAGGTCGATGAGTCTTGCAGGTAAAAAAATTGCGGTGACGGGTGCATTCGGCAGTCTCGGCATGGCCGTCGTCGAAGCCGCGCTCGCGGCGGGCGCCTCGGTGGCGGCGATCGACCGCGCGCCGAGCCCGCATCCATCGACCGCGGCCGCATTTGCCAAGGCGCAATTGTTTGGCGATGTCGACTTGAGCGCCGACGGAATCGCCGAAAAAACCTTTGCGCTGGCCGCCGAAAAGCTGGGTGGGCTCGACGCCCTGATCAATGTCGCCGGTGCGTTTCGCTGGGAAACACTTGAAAAGGGATCGCTCGAAACCTGGGATCTGCTCTACAACGTCAATCTGCGTTCCGCGGTCGCGGCAAGCAAGGCTGCCCTGCCCGCGCTGTTGCGCTCGGGCAACGCGCGCATCGTCAATATCGGCGCGGCTGCCGCGCACAAGGCGAGCAGCGGCATGGGCGCGTACACCGCGTCGAAGGCTGGTGTATTCCGCTTTACCGAAGCCCTCGCCGACGAGCTCAAGGATCGCGGCGTGACGGTGAACGCGATCCTGCCGACCACGATCGACACGCCGGCCAATCGCAAGGACATGCCGGACGCCGATTTTTCGCGCTGGGTGAAGCCCGCGGAAATCGCCGACGTCATTCTGTTTCTGCTATCCGATCGCGCACGCGCGATCACCGGCGCGCTGATTCCGGTCGCGGGCCGCGTTTGATCTATCGCGACGCGCGGCATCGACGCCTCTTTACGACGATCGGCGCGATGCACGCTTCAACTGACTACACATCCAGGAAATATCATGAGCTCGCATATCTCCAACGTTCGTCCTAAGCCCGACAAAGTGCTGGTCGATATCGTCGACTACGTGACCAAGTACACGATCAAGTCCGCGCTCGCCTACGAGACCGCGCGCAACTGCCTGATCGATACCTTGGGTTGTGGACTCGAAGCGCTCGAATATCCGGCATGCACCAAGCTGCTCGGACCGATCGTGCCGGGCACGGTGGTGCCGAATGGCGCGAAAGTGCCGGGAACGCAATTCCAGCTCGATCCGGTGCAGGCCGCGTTCAATATCGGCGCGATGATCCGCTGGCTCGATTTCAACGACACCTGGCTTGCGGCCGAATGGGGCCATCCATCGGACAATCTCGGCGGCATCCTCGCTGTCGCCGATTGGCTGTCGCGCAATTCGCTCGCCTCGGGCAAGAAACCGCTGACGATGAAAGACGTGCTGACAGCGATGATCAAGGCGCACGAAATCCAGGGCTGCATCGCGCTGGAGAATTCGTTCAACAAGGTCGGCCTCGACCATGTCGTGCTGGTCAAGGTCGCCTCGACTGCGGTGGTTGCGGAAATGCTTGGCCTTACGCGCGATGAAATCATCAACGCGGTGTCGCTGGCCTGGGTCGACGGTCAATCATTGCGCACCTACCGGCACGCGCCGAACGCCGGTTCGCGCAAGTCCTGGGCCGCTGGCGACGCGACCTCGCGCGCAGTGCGCCTTGCGCTGATCGCCAAGACCGGCGAGATGGGTTATCCGTCCGTGTTGAGCGCCAAGACCTGGGGCTTCTACGACGTGCTATTCAAGGGAAAACCCTTTGAATTTCAATGTAAGTACAGCAGTTATGTAATGGAAAATGTATTGTTCAAGATTTCCTTCCCGGCCGAGTTCCACTCGCAGACAGCCGTAGAGGCAGCGATGACGCTGCACGGCGAGCTGGTCAAGCTTGGCAAGACAGCCGCGGACATCAAGAAAGTCACCATCCGCACGCATGAGGCGTGCATCCGCATCATCGACAAACAGGGGCCGCTGAACAACCCCGCCGATCGCGACCACTGCATCCAGTACATGGTCGCCGTGCCGCTGATCTTTGGCAGGCTAACCGCAGGCGACTACGAGGACTCACTGGCACTCGATCCCGTCTGGGGCAAACGCATCGATACGCTGCGCGCGAACATCAACTGCGTCGAGGACAAACAATTTACCAGGGATTATCACGACACCGAGAAACGCAGCATCGCAAATGCGCTGACCGTCGAGTTCAACGATGGCAAGAAGCTCAAGGAGATCGTCGTCGAATATCCGATCGGCCACAAGCGCCGGCGCAAGGATGGCATTCCGCTGCTGGAAGCGAAGTTCCGCACCAACCTCGCGCGGCGCTTTCCAGTGAAACAGCAGAAGGCCGTTCTCGATGTTTCGCTCGATCAGAAAAAACTTGAGGCGATGCCGGTCAACGAATATGTCGATCTCTATGTGATCTAAATTTGCCCTTCCGTCATTCCGACGAAAGCCGGAATCCAGCGACTTGATCTTTAAGACTGCCGAAAAAAAGAAAGACACTGGATTCCGGCTTGACCAGCTTTGCTGTTGAAAAGCGCCTCGCCGGAATGACGAGCAAATCAGCCCAGCCGCCCTGTTCCAATCCGGAGTCCCCATGTCCACCACCACACTCCCACCCGGCATCGCAGTCAAGGCCGAACTGCATCCGCGCTTCGACGAAATCCTCACGCCCCAAGCGCTTGCCTTCGTCGCCAAACTGCACCGCGCGTTCGAGCCGCGCCGCCAGGAATTGCTCAAGGCGCGCATCGCACGTCAGGCGCGCATCGATGCGGGCCAGATGCCGGATTTCCTCGCTGAAACCAAACATGTCCGCGACGGCAACTGGAAGATCGCGTCGCTGCCGAAGGCGCTCGAGTGCCGCCGCGTCGAGATTACCGGCCCGGTCGAACGCAAGATGATCATCAACGCGTTCAACTCGGGCGCGGATTCGTACATGGCCGACTTCGAGGACTCCAACAGCCCGAACTGGTTCAACCAGATCCAGGGTCAGGTCAACCTCAAGGAAGCGATCCGCGGCGAGATCAGCCATACCAACGAAGCCGGCAAGGTATACAAACTCGCCGACAAAATCGCGACGTTGCAGATCCGCCCGCGCGGCTGGCATCTCGACGAGAAACATGTCGCCGTCGATGGCCAGCGCGTCTCCGGCGGCATCTTCGATTTCGCGCTGGTGTTTTTCCACAACGCGAAAGAGCAGATCGCGCGCGGCTTCGGCCCGTTCTACTACCTGCCCAAGCTCGAAAGCCATCTTGAGGCGCGATTGTGGAACGATATTTTCGTGCTCGCGCAGAACGAGCTCGGCATCCCGCAAGGCACGATCAAGGCGACGGTATTGCTCGAAACCATCCTCGCCTCGTTCGAGATGGAGGAAATCCTCTACGAACTGCGCGAACACTCGGCCGGCCTCAACGCCGGGCGCTGGGACTACATCTTCAGCGCGATCAAGAAGTTCAAGAACAAGCCTGGCTTCTGCCTCGCCAACCGCGGTGCGATCACCATGGAAGTGCCATTCATGCGCTCGTATGCGCTCGCGCTGGTGCAGGCCTGCCACAAGCGCGGCGCGCCCGCGATCGGCGGCATGGCCGCGCTGATTCCAATCAAGAACGATGCAGTAGCAAACGAAAAAGCGCTGGCCGGCGTGCGCCACGACAAGCAGCGCGACGCCAACGACGGCTTCGACGGCGGCTGGATCGCGCATCCGGGACTCGTTTCGATCGCAATGGAGGAATTCGTCAAGGTACTTGGCGACAAGCCGAATCAGTGGGGCAAACAGCGCGATGAAACCGTCAAAGCCGCCGATTTCCTCAACTTCGTGCCGGAAGCGCCGATCACCGAAGTCGGCGTGCGCAACAACATCAATGTCGGCATCCACTATCTTGGCAGTTGGCTCGCGGGCAACGGCTGCGTGCCGATTCACAATCTGATGGAGGACGCTGCGACTGCCGAGATTTCGCGCTCGCAGGTGTGGCAATGGGTGGTCAGCCCGAAGGGTATGCTCGACGACGGGCGCAAGGTCGATGCCGCGCTCGTGCGCGCACTGATTCCGCAGGAACTCGCCAAGGTGAAAACCGCCGTCATCGCGCAGAACGAAGCGGTCGCGACTTACGAGCAGGCGGCGAAAATCTTCGAGGAGATGTCGCTGGCGAAGGCGTTCCCCGAGTTCCTCACCCTGCCCCTGTACGAAGCGATGGCATGAAAAAAGCCGACGAAAAACTCGTCGGCTTTTTTTATTGGCGCGCCCGGAGAGATTCGAACTCCCGACCACCAAGTTCGTAGCCTGGTACTCTATCCAGCTGAGCTACGGGCGCAGTGAACTGATAATTATCCGTGTAGAGCCAACCCACGTCAACTCAGGCCCGCAAAGGTTACTCAGCCGCAGTCTGCACGGTGGGTGGGCGAATATCCGCTCTGCAGCACGATCCGCTACTCTGCCTGCATGACCCAGGCGAGCTTTTTCTGGCACGACTACGAAACCTTTGGCACCGATCCGCGCCGCGACCGCCCCGCGCAGTTCGCCGGCCAGCGCACGACGCTAGAGCTTGAGCCGATCGGCGA
This sequence comes from Rudaea sp., assembly GCF_036560865.1. Classification (GTDB taxonomy): domain Bacteria; phylum Pseudomonadota; class Gammaproteobacteria; order Xanthomonadales; family Rhodanobacteraceae; genus Rudaea. The sequence goes on along the minus strand of NZ_DATBQK010000101.1, from coordinate 10,041 downwards.
ACCGCTTTCGGTTTTCTGCAAACCCGCGCGCGACGTGCTGCCACAGCCGGCAGCCTGCCTGATCACCGGCATTACGCCGCAATTCGCGGAACGCGAAGGCGTGATCGAAGCTGAGTTTGCCGCGCGCGCCCAAGAGGAACTGGCTCAACCCGGCACTTGCGGCGTGGGTTACAACTCACTGCGTTTCGACGATGAATTCACGCGCAACCTGTTTTATCGCAATTTCTTCGACCCCTACGAGCGCGAATGGAAAGACGGCAATTCGCGTTGGGACCTGATCGACCTTGCACGCATGTGCTATGCGCTGCGCCCGCAAGGCATCCAATGGGCTGGCACTTTTGCGGAAGTCCCTTTCCGCGAGAATCAAAAAGCGCCCATCCATGGGCGCACTTCTCAATTTATCCCTTCGTTCAAACTTGTCGATTTAGCCGCGGCAAATCACCTCACCCACGACAAGGCGCACGACGCGCTGTCCGATGTGCATGCAACGATGGCGCTTGCGCGCCTGCTGCGCGTGCGTCAACCGCGGCTGTTCGAGTTCTATTTCGCGTTGCGGCGCAAGCAACGCGCATTCGAAATGCTCGACTATGTGCATCGCAAGCCGGTGCTGCACGTGTCCTCGCGTTATCCAGCCGAGCGCGGTTGTCTGGCGATGATCGTACCGCTCGCCGCGCACCCAACCCAGCCGAACGGCGTGATCGTCTGCGATCTGGATGTCGACCCGACGCCTCTGCTCGAGCTCGACGCCGACGAAATCGCCGACCGCGTCTTCACCCCGCGCGCGGACTTGCCCGAGGACATCGAGCGCATTCCGCTGAAAACCGTGCACGCGAACAAATCGCCCGCGCTTGCGCCACTTTCCGCATTGAACGGCGTCGACACTGCGCGCATCGGCCTCGACGTCGAGCGCTGTCAGACGCATTTACGGCTGTTGCAGAATGCCGAGGATCTGCCGGAGAAACTGCGCCGGGTGTTCTCGACTCCACGCGACGAGCGCACGGCAGTTGATCCCGAACTCGCGCTTTACGCGGGTTTTCCCGCCGACGCCGACAAGCGCCTGCTGCGTGAGGTACGCAGAACAGCGCCGGACGAACTCGCCACGCGCCGGTTCGCTTTCAAGGATCCGCGTTATGCCGAGTTGTTGTTCCGCTATCGCGCGCGCAATTGGCCGCAGACATTGACGGCCGAGGAAGCCGTGCGCTGGAACGACTTCTGCCGCGAGCGCCTGAATCGGACAAACGACGCCAGCGCGCTGACCTTGCCGGACTACTTCGATCTGATCACGCAACTACGCGCACAACCGCAGACGACGACGGCGCAATTGGCGATCCTCGATCAGCTCGAACTCTGGGGTCGTGAAATTCTCTAAACTATGCTGGCGCCGATTAAGAGAAACGCGCCACCCCATCTGGACCACGCATGCCCGCATCGACCTACTTCACCCCTGCCAGTTTCCGCCTGCTGCGCGAATTTGCGCGCAACAACAACCGCGAATGGTTCGCCGCGAACAAGACCCGCTACGAAGAAAATCTGCGCGATCCGTTTCTACGCCTGATCGGCGACCTCGCGGCGCCGTTGTCCAAGATCAGCCCGCATTTCCGCGCCGATCCACGCGCGCAGGGTGGATCGATGTTCCGCATCTATCGCGACACGCGTTTTTCCAACGACAAGACGCCCTACAAAACATGGCTCGGTGCGCGCCTGTTTCACGAGCGTTCGCGCCAGGTACCGGCACCCACGTTCTATATGCATATCCAACCCGGCAGCAATTTCATTGGCGGCGGCCTGTGGCATCCGGAATCGCCGACGCTCAAGCGCGTGCGCGATTTTCTGGTCGACAATCCGGCCGCATGGAAGAAGGCCACGCAAAGCAAACGTTTTCGCGACAATTTCGAGATCGGCGGCGATACGCTGACGCGGCCGCCACGCGGCTACCCGGCCGATCACGACCTGATCGAGGATATCAAGCGCAAGGACTTCGCGGCCTGGCGCGAGTGCAGCGACAGCCAAGCCTGCTCGTCCGAATTGCGCGATATCGTGATCGACGGCTGCAAGGGCGTCGCGCCGATGCTGGACTATCTGTGCGCCGCGCTGGACCTCGAATTCTGATGGCCCGAATCAATCATCCGGCGCTGCGCTATATCGCCGTATACAAATTCCTGAAAGCGCTCAGCTTGCTGCTGCTTGCGACGGTCGCGTTCGGCTTCGTGCATACGCCGTGGCTCGAACATGCGGCACGCTGGGTGGAAGAGCTGCCGATCCGCAGCGGTCATGCCTTCGTGATGCACTGGATGGACCAATTGCTGGGCTTGAGTCCACGGAAATTCCAGCTCATCGGTATCGGCGCCTGTATTTACGCGGCGCTGTTCGCGGTCGAGGGCTGGGGCCTGTGGCGCGGCAAACGCTGGGCCGAATATCTGACCGTGTTCGCCACCGCCTCGCTGATTCCGTTCGAGGTCTGGGAAATCTTCCATCATCTCACCTGGCTCAACATCGCTGCCCTTACGGTCAATATGGCGATCGTGATCTATCTCTGGCGCATCGCCCGCCGAGGCTGATCGATCCAGTACGGGTCAGGCTTCCACAAACGGAAACGCCAGGACGTCGCCAATATCGTCCGTACCGAGCATTGCCATCAGCAGGCGTTCGATGCCGAGCGCGACACCGGCACAACCACGTAGCCCCTGTGCGAGCACCTTGAGCAGATTTTCGTCGAGCGCCACTTCGGCGAGGCCACGCTCGCGCCGGCGTGCATTGTCGCGCTCGAAACGCGCGCGCTGCTCGGCCGCATCGGTCAGTTCGTGGTAACCATTCGCCAGCTCCTGGGTGCCGAGAAACAATTCGAAGCGCTCGGCAACCGGCACGGCGTCATCGCGAATTTGCGCCAGCGCGCACTGCGTCGCCGGATAGTCGTAAATCAGGGTGATTCGATCGGCGGGAAATTCCGGCTGGATGCGATGCGTCAGCAGCAAGTCGAGCCAGTCGTCGCGACCCAGACCCTTGCCATCTGCACGCACGTTGCCCAGCGCCGCACGCAAGCTGCCTTCGCTCGCGCTGACTGGATCGATGCCGACCGCCGAGATGAACAAGGAGCGATACGCATATTTCTCCACTACGGGAACGCGTCCGACCAGGGCCAGCGCAGCGCGCACCAACTCCACCACCTCGTCCATCAGCCGTCGGTGATTCCAGCCGACGTGATACCACTCAAGCATCGTGAACTCGGGATTGTGCCGACGGCCTGCTTCGCCATTGCGAAACACGCGCCCTAATTCATAGTTGTCGCCGATACCGGCTGCGAGCAAGCGCTTCTGCGCAAATTCCGACGAGGTGCGCAGATAGCGCTGCGGCGCACCGGCATCGACATGGCCCGAGAAATGCGCAACGAAACTTTCGATATTCAGATCGGTGTTGCCCGCCGCCGACAGAATCGGCGTCTCGACTTCGAGCACGTTGCGCTCGGCAAAGAATTGCCGGATCAGCGCGTAAAGCTGCGCACGCAAGCGCATCGCGGCGAAGCGCGGATCAGCTACCTTGTCCACGTAGAAATTCCATAAGTCGGGCCTCGTCCCATACGTCGACGCCGAGTTCCTGCGCCTTGTCGAGCTTCGAGCCAGCCTCGGAGCCGGCGACGACGAAACTGGTTTTCTTCGAAACGCTGCCGGCAACCTTGGCACCAAGCGCTTCGAGCTTGGCCTTCGCCTCGTCGCGAGTCAATGCGACAAGTGTGCCGGTCAGTACGACCGTTTGGCCATCCAGCGGGCCGGCGGCTTGGCTGGCGGCTCCCGGTATTGCGGCGGGCAATTGCGTCGCGGCGCGAGCGCAACGCGCGAGCAGTTTGCGGTTTTCCGCTTGCGCCAAATAGTGCTGCAGCGATTCCTGTGTATCCACCGGTAAACCGATCGCCACAAGAACAGTCGCCTTGGCCGCAAGCAAGGCGTCGAATGAATCGATCGCTGTCGCGATCTGTAGCGCGCGCTTGCCCGTGACCTTGGGAATTTCAACTTCGGCAAGGAGGCTGGCGAAATCGAGCTTGGCGCGCAGCTTCGGCGCAGGCGCGTGCGTATCGGTTATCGCGATGCCGCGCGCGAGCAGATCGTCGATCACGCGCTGGTTGCCATCCTGGGAGAAGAACGCGTCGATCGCGCGAGCGACTTCGCCGCCAATGTCCGGCACCAGCTTGAGGATCGGCCACGGCAGATGGCGGATGATGTCGATTTCGCCGAACCACAGTGCCAGCGCCTTGGCCGTGCTTTCCCCCACGTGCTGGATGCCAAGCGAATACAGGAAGCGCGTCAGCGTTGTGCGACGGCTGTGCTCGATCGCTTCGATCAGATTCTCCGCCCACTTGGTCGCAACTTTGCCGGCCTTGACCGTCTCGGGCGTCGTACCATCGCGCTCGTCTGCGCGACGTTTCATCTCGAGCAGATCGGCCAGCGACAATTTATACAAATCGGCAATCGAATGCAGATAACCCAGGTCGCACAGGTCCTCGATATAGCGCTCGCCGAGCCCGTCGATATCCATGGCCCGGCGCGCGGCGAAATGAAAGATCGCCTGCACGCGCTGCGCGGCGCAGGTCAGACCGCCGGTGCAGCGCGCGACGACCTCGCCTTCCTCGCGCACGATCGCCGAGCCGCAGATCGGACAATGCGCGGGCATCTGCCACGGCGCGGCACCGCGCGGCTGTTCGGCGACCACGCGCACCACTTCGGGAATCACGTCGCCCGCACGGCGCACGATCACCGTGTCGCCGACACGCACGTCGAGCCGCGCCACCTGGTCGGCGTTGTGCAAGGTCGCGTTGGTCACGGTGACGCCGCCGACGAATACCGGCTTCAGGCGCGCCGTCGGCGTCGCCGCGCCGGTGCGTCCGATATTGATGTCGATCGCCTCGACCGTGGTGGTCTGCTCCTGCGCCGGAAACTTGTGCGCGATCGCCCAGCGCGGCGTGCGGCCGACGAAACCAAGTTCGCGTTGCGTGGCGAGGTCGTCGAGCTTGTAGACGACGCCGTCGATATCGAACGGCAATATGTCGCGCTGGGCGCCGATTCGCTTGTAGTAGTCGAGACAGCCTTCCACTCCATCCGCGGTGCCGACGAGATCGCTCACCGGCAGGCCCCATTCACGCAGCTTTCGCAAGGTTTGCGAGTGCGTGGCCGGCAGGCTTCCACCTTCGACCACACCGACCGCATAGGCAAAAAAGGCCAGCGGCCGTTTTGCCGTGATGCGTGCATCGAGCTGGCGCAGCGAGCCGGCCGCTGCGTTGCGCGGATTGATCAGCAGTTTGATCTTGCCGTCCGAGGCGCGCGCAGCCGCGTTGTATTTCTCGAAGCCCGCGCGCGGCATATACACTTCGCCGCGCACTTCGATCACCGCCGGCGCCTTGCCATGCAGACGCAAGGGTATACTTTTTATCGTGCGCAGATTCGGTGTCACGTCCTCGCCGGTTTCGCCGTCGCCGCGCGTCGCTCCGCGCACGAACACGCCATTCTCGTAGCGCAGGCTGATTGCGAGGCCGTCGAACTTCGGTTCAACCGAGAATGTCAGCGGGCCGCCCTGATCCGATATGTCCTGATCGAGGCGGTCGCGAATCCGCCGCATGAACTCGGCGACCTCCTCCTCGCTGAATGCATTCGCCAACGACAGCATCGGCACTTCATGGCGCACCTCGGCGAATGCGCTCGATGGGTGCGCGCCGACGCGCTGGGTCGGCGAATCGGAAGTGACCAGCTCGGGATGGGTGGCTTCGAGCGTTTCGAGCTCACGCATCAGCGCGTCGTACTCCGCATCCACAATCGTCGGCTCGTCGAGCACGTGATAGCGATGGCTGGCCTCGTGCAGTTGCGCACGCAACTCGGCCGCGCGTTCGCTCACTCGGCTGGAAGAGTTCTCGCTCATATGCGAAGTTTAGCCGCAAGTCGCCCGCTTTGATCTTGCATCTTCGATACGCATGGCCGATGCTTGCGCAAACGAACAAGGGAGGAAAAATCATGGCGAAATCGAGCTGGAAAGCGTTTCCGCACCCGGACAAGGCCTATGACTATGCGGGCGACAAGCTGGCCAAGGCCTGGGCGAAACTGCATGCGGGCGATCAGGAACCCTACCCCGACGAAAAACATGTCGGCAAGCTGCTCAAGGGCAATCCGAAACTCGGCAAGGACGCGGGCAAACTGGCCGAAACGCTGCAGGACGCATGGCGCGCATTCCATCGTGGCGATTTTCACGAAGCCTACGAATCCGGCATCGCCCTGAAGGCGCTCGGCGCCTCGGTCGCGATCAAGGCCGGCGGCATTCACGCCACGTACCTGGTCGCCGACGACAAGGAGAAAACTGCGCGCTACGAAGCGCTGGCGAAACTCGCCGACGAGGCGATCGCAGCCCTGCCGAACGAAGCGAACTCGCACTATCGCCGCGCATTTGCTCTGGGCCGCTATAGTCAGACGATTTCGATCACCAAGGCGCTCGCGCAAGGTATCGGCGGCAAGGTGAAAGACGCGCTCGACACGACGCTGAAGCTTGCGCCCAAGCATGCCGAGGCGCGCACCGCGCTCGGCGTGTATCACGCGGAAATCGTCGGCAAGGTCGGCGGCATGCTCGCCAAGCTCACCTATGGCGCCAGCGCAGGCGAAGCCGAGAAGCAATTGAAGGAAGCGCAGAAACTCACCCCGGATTCACCGATCGCCTGGGTCGAGTACGGCAACGCGCTGTTGCTGCTGTACGGCGAAAAACGTGAAGACGATGTGGCCGCCGCGTATGCGAAAGCGGCCAAACTCAAACCACACGACGCGATGGAAGCGCTGGATGGGGCGTGGGCGAAGGAACAGATTGAGTAGCCATCTGCCAAAGACCTTGATGGACGAAATCGAAATGGCTGCCCAACACACCGAAAAGCACAGCGACAAGCTAGCCGTTCTGATCGACGCAGACAATGCACCTGCGTCGATCGCAACCGAACTGCTTACCGAAATCTCACGCTACGGCACTGCGAGTGTGAGGCGCGCATACGGCGACTGGACGACGCCGAATCTCAAGAGCTGGAAGGACGTGCTGCACAAGCTCGCGATTCAGCCGATGCAGCAGTTTAGTTACACCGTCGGCAAGAATTCGACCGATTCGGCGCTGATCATCGATGCGATGGACGTGCTGCATTCAGGGGGGCTTGACGGCTTCTGTCTCGTCTCGTCGGACAGCGACTTTACACGACTCGCCCAGCGCATTCGCGAAAGCGGCCTCAAGGTGTACGGGTTCGGCGAGAAGAAAACACCGCAACCGTTCATCGCAGCATGCGACAAATTCGTTTTCATTGAGATACTGAGAACCCAACAGACACCCGCGGCGGAAGGCGAGCCGGCGCACGAAAAACTGCAGCCGATGATGCGCGCTGCCGTGGATGCCAACGCGCGTGATAACGGCTGGTCCGCACTCAGCTCGGTTGGTTCATTTCTGGTCAAAAATGACCCCTCTTTCGACCCACGCAACTACGGATACCAAAAACTAAGCGAACTGGTGCGCAAGCAGAGCTATCTCGAAGTGAAGGAAGTTCCTGCCACCGATGGCTCGGCGAATGTCCACGTCTATGTGCGCTACAAAACAAAAATAAAATCGTAGGTCACACAAGCCGATGACTATTGCGCGGGTGGCAAGCTCCACGCCGGTGACGGAAGACTCGCGAAGGCCTGCTTCAGGCCATCGTTCCAGCGCAGGCAGAGATCGCGGAAATACTCATCGGATTCGTCGATGCGATGCTGCTGGTTCGCATTCAGGCAATTGACCGAATAGACCAGCAGATCGATCGGCATGCCGACCGATCAGTGGAACAACACGACCCGGCAACTCGTGTACGCCAACCAACAAATCGTGTCTCGTCAAGCGTGTGATAATCGCCGGCGCTGGACCACCCTGCTCAAGCCCACGCGGCAGCGCCCATTCCTGCAACCTCGCCATCCGTTTCGCCCGCTCCTGATGCACCCGCGCTCGACGCCGGTGCCAAGCGCATGCTGCTCTGGCTGATCGCGTTTGCGTTTTTCATGCAGATGCTGGACTCGACCATCGTCAACACGGCGACGCCGAGCATCGCGATCGCGCTCGGCGTCGCGCCGCTGAGTCTGAAAACCGCGCTGATCAGCTACACACTGAGCCTGGCCGTGTTCATCCCGATCAGTTCCTGGCTCGCCGATCGCTATGGCACGCGCCGCATATTCTGGATAGCGATCGCGATCTTCACCCTCGGCTCACTCGCCTGCGGGCTCGCGCCGAACCTGTGGCTGCTGGTCGTCGCGCGTATCGTGCAGGGCTTCGGCGGCGCGATGATGATGCCGGTCGGCCGCCTTGCCCTGGTGCGCAGTTTTCCGAAATCCGAATTCGTCGGCGCGATGGCGTTCGCCACGATTCCGGGATTGATCGGCCCCGCCGTCGGCCCACTGCTCGGCGGATTGTTCGCGACCTACGTTTCCTGGCGCATGATCTTTTTTGTCAACCTGCCGTTCGGCCTGGCCGGTCTGTGGCTTACGCGCCGGCACATGCCGGATTATCGTGGGCCGGCCGGCGTGCCGCTGGACCTTGCCGGCTTCGTGCTGTTCGGCCTCGGTGTCGGCGGCGTGTCGTGGGCGCTGGAAAACGTGATCGACGCGGAATATGTGAAGGCGACCGGTGTCCTGCTGGTCGCGGCGATCCTGCTCGCGATCTATACGCGACGCAGCCTGCATATCCCCCATCCGATCGTCGATCTCCACCTGCTGCGCGTGCCGAGTTTCCGCATCGGCGTCAACGGCAGCTTCAGCACAAGGCTCGGCGTCGGCGGCATGTATTTTCTGCTGACCCTGCTGTATCAGGTCGGCTTCGGCTACTCGCCCGTGATGGCCGGCCTGCTGCAGATGCCGCAGGCGCTGGCGATGCTGCTGACGCGTTTCTTCGTCGCCACCATCATCAACCATCTGGGTTACCGGCGCGTGCTGATCGTCAACACCGCGCTCGCCGGGCTGATGATCCTGTCGTTCGCTACGCTCAGCGCAGCCACGCCGATCTGGCTGATCTGCGTCCAGGTATTCGCCTTCGGCAGCGTGATGTCGATCCAGTACTCGGCGATCAATGCGCTCGGCTTCGTCGATCTCACGCCCGCGCAGGCGAGCATGGGATCGAGCATGACCAGCACCGCGCAGAATCTGTCGATCAGTTTCGGTATCGCGTTCGGCTCGCTGCTCATGGCGCTGCTCCTGCCCGGCGGCCCGGCGCAAGGCAGCAATTACGTCACCGCGTTTCACGCCACCGTGATCGTGCTCGGCCTGGTCACCGTCTTTTCATCGCTGGTCTTTCTGCGCCTGCCACGCAGCGCGGCGAGGTAGATTCATCGCCGCACGCTGAATGCGCTGCCGCCGATATCGTGCAATACGCGCCTGCAGCGCGTGTGAAAGTCTAGAGTGTTACAACTGCGGCTTTGCCTTTGAGCCCTCTCCCCTTGCGGGAGAGGGGTTGGGGAGAGGGGGCGCCCGCGAAAGCGGGTGCCTTCGGCGCCATCCCCTCTCCCGGCACGCTGCGCGTGCCGACCTCCCCCGCAAATGGGGGAGGAGAAAAACAGGTCGCGCCATATGTAAGCGCTTGAGTCAAAAATGCTCTAGGCCGACATGCCGCGTATCGTCCAGAAATCGTCCGCAAGTGAAGCATTCGTGAGGTAGGCGTAGGGGATGTAGAAATATCCCTTCGCACCGACCTTCGCACCCCAGGAATTGCGGAACGTGAAGCATTGCGTCGTATCGTCATAGCCGACAGCGAGCACCGCGTGGCCGCCGACGACGGATTCGTTCGCGCCGGGCAGCGGCAAGGTCGTGGTCGGATTGGCGTACCACTTGTCGTAGACGGTGAAACCGAACACGAACGGATAGCCCTCGGCTATGCAGCCTTTCATCTGCGAAAGGTCCTGTAGCACGCGCTGATAACTGGCGGCTGTATACTTTTTCGCATCGCTGTAACATGGCGCCGGCGGCTTCTGCCCCGCGGGCGCGTTGGCGGGAAACGGCGCGTTCTCGTTGGGCGGCGCGATAT
>NZ_DATBQK010000100.1:0-14182 GCF_036560865.1 Rudaea sp. | reverse complement strand
ATGGGTTGTTCGAAGTCGAGAAAATTCGGATTCATGCGATGCAGCCGCACGCGCGTTTGCGCAAAGTGCGCAAGTATACCCAGATGGGCGGCGTGAGACGAGGGATGCGGCTCAACCGGCTGCCGGTTTGCTCAGCAGCAACTCGGTGGCGAGCACGCCGGGCAGGGCTTCCAGGGTGTGCAGCAGGCCGGCGCTGGCGCGCACGCGCCAATCGGTGCCGAATTCGAGTTCCGCGCGACCCTGCGCATTGGCGTAGGACAGGCGCAGCATGGTCTTGCCGCCGCGATGGCCGGCCAGCGCATCGCGCAGGCGCGGAATGAAGGCGGTGTCGACGCCATTGAGCTTCACGCGCAGCAGCCGCGCGTAGCGCGCGCAGGCCTCGTCGAGCGTGCTCACGCGGCGCGCGCGCAACTGGAAACCGCCGGAAAATTCATCGAGCGACAGGCCGCCTTCGACGATCAGGATCGCGTCGCGCGTGAGCAGCGCGGCGAACTCGACGAAGGCTTCGCGGAACAGACTGACCTCGATGCGCCCGCTCCAGTCCTCGATCTGCGCGAATGCCATTGTGTCGCCACGCTTGCGCAAGCTGGTGAGCATGCCGGCAACGACGAACGGCTGATCGCTGAAGCGTCCGCGACGTTGTTCCGGCGCGGGCGGGCGGTAGTGTTTGGCGACCTCGCCCAGCGGCGCATCGGCGAGCTGCACGAGAATCGCGCGCCAGGCTTCGGTCGGATGGCCGGACAGATAATGCCCGAGTGTTTCGCGCTCGCCGATCAGGCGTTGTTGCAGCGGCCACTCGTCGCACACCGGCAACTGCAGCTTGATCGCGACTTTCGCACTCGCGCCGAACATGTCGTTCTGCCCCGCCTGCGCATCGCGCGCCTGTTGTTCGGCGGCCTTCATCGCCTCGGGCACTTGCAGCATCAGGGTCGCGCGGTTCGATGCCAGCGCATCCAGCGCGCCGGACAAGGTGAGTGCTTCGAGCACGCGCTTGTTGAGCTTGTGCGGATCGACCCGCCGGCAGAAATCGGCAAGATCGGTGAATGCGCCTGCGCGCTCACGCTCGGCGGCGATGCTCTCGCACACCGCGCGGCCGACACCCTTGATCGCGCCGAGTCCGTAACGAATGCTGCCGTCGTCTTCGGCGACGAAGGGGTAATTCGAGGCGTTCACATCGGGCGCGCGCACGACCAGATGCATCGCGCGCGCTTCGTCGAGAAAGGTCACGACCTTGTCGGTGTTGTCCATGTCCGAGGACAACACCGCGGCCATGAATTCTGCTGGGTAGTGAACCTTCAGCCACGCGGTCTGGTACGCGACCATCGCATACGCTGCGGCATGCGACTTGTTGAAGCCGTAGCCGGCGAATTTTTCCATGAGGTCGAAAATCGCGTCGGCTTTCGCGGCGCTCATTCCATTCGCCGCGGCACCGTCGCGGAATACCGCGCGCTGCTTGGCCATCTCGGCCGGGTTCTTCTTGCCCATCGCGCGGCGCAACAGATCGGCGGCGCCGAGCGAGTAACCGCCGACGATCTGCGCCATCTGCATGACCTGTTCCTGATAGACCATGATGCCGTAGGTCTCGGCGAGCACGGGTTCGACGCGCGGATCGGGATACTCGATTGCCTCGGCGCCGTGCTTGCGTTTGCAGAAACTCGGGATCAGGTCCATCGGCCCGGGACGGAACAGCGACACCAGCGCGATGATGTCCTCGAAACGGTCCGGCTTGGCGTCCTTGAGCATGCCCTGCATGCCGCGCGACTCGAGCTGGAATACGGCGACCGTGTGCGCCTTTTTCAGCAAGGCATACACGCCCGGGTCGTCGAGCGGCAGCAGGGTGATATCGAGCGGCGCTTCCATCTGGACGGTCGCGGCCGCAGGCCGCTCCGCATCTCCTTCCCCTGCTTGCGGGGGAAGGTGCCCGGAGAGCGGAAGGGGTGGCGCCGCAGGCGTGCGCGCGCGGCGTGCATTGATCGCCTTCACCGCCCAGTCGATGATGGTCAGCGTGCGCAGGCCGAGAAAGTCGAACTTGACCAGGCCAATCGCCTCGACGTCGTCCTTGTCGAACTGGGTCACCGCGCCGCTCTCGCCACCTTCGGAGTAGAGCGGGGCGAAATCGGTCAGCGCGCTCGGCGCGATGACGACGCCGCCGGCGTGCTTGCCCGCATTACGCGTCAGGTCCTCGAGCTTGATCGCGAGATCGACCAGATCGCGCACGTCGTCGTCGGTCTGGTACTGGTCGCGGAATTCGGCGACGATGCGTTCGGGTTCCGCGCGCGATTTTTCGCTGTGGCCGAGCGCGTCTTCCAGGCTCAGATCCAGCGGTCGCAGCGGAATGAGCTTGGCGATTCTGTCGACATGGCCGTAGCTCATGCCGAGCACGCGGCCCGAATCGCGCAGCACCGCCTTGGCCGCCATCGTGCCATAGGTGATGATCTGGCTGACCTTGTCGCGGCCGTACTTGCGCGCGACGTAGTCGATCACCGCATCGCGGCCGTCCATGCAGAAGTCGACGTCGAAGTCCGGCATCGACACGCGCTCGGGATTGAGGAAGCGCTCGAACAGCAGACCGTAGCGCAACGGATCCAGATCGGTGATGCCCAGACTCCACGCCACGACCGAGCCCGCGCCGGAACCGCGTCCCGGGCCGACCGGAATATCGTTGGCCTTGGCCCAGTTGATGAAGTCGGCGACGATGAGAAAGTAGCCGGCAAAACCCATGGTCACGATTACATCGAGTTCGCGGGTCAGTCGCGCGACGTAGTCGTCGTGTGCAAACCCTTCGGCCAGCGCATGTTTGGCCAGGCGTGCCTGCAGGCCGACAGCGGCCTGGTTGCGGATGAACGAATCGATCGTTGCGCCCGCGGGCAGCGGAAACTCGGGCAGATAATACTTGCCGAAGGAAAGTTCCAGATTGCAGCGTTTTGCAATTTCTATACTATTTTCCAGAGCCTCCGGCAGATCGGCGAACAGCTCGGCCATCTCTTCCGCCGATTTGAGATATTGCTCCGGCGTGTAATCGCGCGGACGCTTCGGATCGTTGAGCAGACGGCCGGAATGGATGCAGACGCGCGCTTCGTGCGCCTCGAAATCCTCGCGCGCGAGAAAGCGCACGTCGTTGGTCGCGACGACGGGGCAGTCCAGCTTCGCCGCAAGCTGCAGCGCGGCATCGATGAAATGTCCCTCGTCGGCATGGCCAGTGCGGGTCAGTTCGAAATACCAGCGATCGTCGAACCAGCGCAGCCACTCGCGCGTGGCGGCGAGCGCCGCTTCGGTTTTGTCCGCGAGCAACAGATGGCCGATGTCGCTATGCCGCCCGGCCAGCGCGATCAGGCCTGCACTGCTGCCGTCGAACCATTCCGGCTGCACGATCGCGTGGTCGCCATGGCGGCCTTCGATATAGCTGCGCGAGATCAGGCGCGCGAGGTTCAAATAACCCGCGCGGTTCTGGCACAGCACAGTCAGACGGTAGGGCTTGTTCGGATCGCCCGCATTGGCGATCCACAAATCCGCGCCAGCGATCGGCTTGATCCCGTTCGCCTCGGCCGCGCGATAGAACTTGACCAGCGCAAACAGGTTGCTCTGATCGGTCAGCGCGAGTGCGGGTTGGTCGAGCGTGACCGTCTGGCTGATCAGATTCGCGCGCGGCGCCTTGGCCGGGTCGCCGTATTCGGGCTTGTCGGGCAGACGGATCGTCGAATCGATCAGCGAGTAGTCGCTGTGGATGTGCAGATGAACGAAGGTGGGGGTCATGACGACGAAGATGAGCTAGCAGCGCAGGGTAGCCCCCCCTCGTCAGCCAGGCAAGGCTTGACGAACAGTGTGGAGCGAACCTGCAATTTTCATCGATTATTCAATGCAGCGTGCCGCTGCCGCCGGCCCCGACATTCGGCGGCGGCGTGGGCGCAGTGGCCGGATCGCTGGCGGGCTCGGCGGCCGGTTTGTGCAGCAACGACTGGTGCAGCCACAGGCTCGCAAGATGCACGCGGTGCTCGTGCGGCAGCACGAAGCCGAGCCAGCCCAGACCGGGGTGGCGCAGCATGAACAACACGCCCTGTGGCAGGGGCGAGGTATGCCATGCCGGGTTGACGATGGCTTCGCACTGCTCCGGCGGCTGCGTGGCGGGCTCGGGTTTCATTTCGGCGCGCCGCTTGACGGCTGCTGCGATCAGTTCATCGAGTTGCGTGGCGGACAGGGTGGATAGTTCAATCGTCATTGGGCTTCGTCTTCATTCGGCGGCGCGCCAAAGCATCATACTGCGGCCGGGCCGCCGGTCGTCAGGTGAACAGTTCGCATTGCCTGACCGGCGCGAAACTGCGCCGATGTTGCGGGCAGGCGCCGAGGCGCTGCAGCGCGGCGCGATGCGACGCGGTGGGATAACCCTTGTGCAGGGCGAAATCGTAGCCCGGGAACAACACATCGAGCTCGCGCATGCGCGCGTCGCGCGCGACCTTGGCCAGGATCGATGCGGCGCTGATGGCCGGTTCGAGCGCATCGCCACAGATGATCGTGCGGCCGGCGCACGGCAGGTCGCGCGGAAGCCGGTTGCCGTCGATCAGCGCGAGCTGCGGCGCCGGCCGGAGTGCGGCGATGGCCCGGGTCATGCCGACCAGCGTCGCCTGCAGAATATTCAGCTCGTCGATTTCGCCGACGCCCACTTCGATCACGCTGAAGGCGAGCGCGCGCGTGCGGATCTCAAGGTCCAGTTCTTCGCGCTGCGTTCGGCTCAGTACCTTGGAATCGGCCAGTCCGACGATCGGGCGTGTCGGGTCGAGAATCACCGCGGCGACGACGACCGGCCCGGCCAGCGGTCCGCGCCCCGCCTCGTCCACACCGGCAACCAGTTCGCTGAGCTTCATTCGTGCAGTGCGCCGAGTTGGTAAAAAATATAATTCTGGTAGGAATCCACAATTTGCTTTTTGGCGCAATTGAGATAGAAGCCGGCGCAGCGTTCGCGCATCAGCGCGTTGGCCTGGAACAGTGTGTCCTTCTTCACGCCGGCCATGTCGAGAATCAGGGACGGGGCGAAGCTCAGGTCCATTTCCACATCGCCGACCTTGCGCGCGGTCTGGTAATTCGTCTTCAGCATGTAATAGGTGATGAAGTTCGGATCGCCGTCGGCCGCGGGCAGGTTCTTGTCCAGCGCACGCATGGCGCCGTCGAACGAGGGCTGATGGTCGCCGAAATGGAACAGCAGCACGGGGCGGTCGCCGTTGAGCAATTTCTTCTCCAGGCTGGCCATCGCGATATCCGAATCGGCGAGACGGTGCAGGTAATTGCCGAGATTGAGGTTCATCCATTCGTCCAGCGACTTGGGCACGAATTTTCCCGGGAACAGCGGCTTGTTGAACGGCGCGGGCAGCGTGTTCAGCGGCGTCATATGCGGGCCATGCTGGCGCAGGGTCAGCATCATCACGAACAGGGGCTGCTTGCCGATGGTCCGCTTTTCCTTGTCGTAGATCTGATTGAATACCTGCATCAGATCGCTGTCGGGCGATTCCCACGACAGGCCGTAATCCTGACCATCGTAGAACGCATCGAAGCCATAGTTCTCGTAGGCGTTGCGCGCGTTGATGAAGTTGCCCGACATCGGATAGATGGCGATCGTGCGATAGCCGGCCGCGCGCAGCACGTTCGGCATCGAGGTCTTGATGCGCGGCGCGAGATTGTAGGGCGCATACAGACCCGCATCGCCGAAGCTCAGATGATTCAGGCCCGACATCAGGGCGAATTCGCTGGTCCAGGTGCCGCCGCCCCAGACATGCACGGTGAGCAGTCCGTGCGCGCGCGTGCGTCCGTCGGCCACGAACATCTGGCGCTTGCATTCGGGCCGCGTGCAGACCTTGAGCATGCTCGGATCGTAGGTGCTTTCTTCGAGCACAGCGATGATATCCGGATGCTCCTGGGCGTCCTTGAGCGGCTTCGCCGGCGTGCAGGCCGGAGGCGCGCAGAGCGGCGGGTTGTCGGCGTCGCCCTGAGTCCACAACAGGCCGCTCTCCTCATCGGCCGCGAACGCCGGGATCCTGACCTGGGTCTGATAGAACGAGGTGTAAAAATCCGTGATGTAGCTCTTGTCGTTCATCGCCTGCCACATGCCTTTTTCGAACACCGCGGCGAACGGCCCTGTCGGCCATGCGGCGAGCAGCAGGGCAACGACGGCGGCGAGCGCGCCGGCAATGCGCACGTAGCGGCGCCGGGGTTGCGCAAGCCGCGCGAGAAAGTTCGGCCGATCCATGCGCCAGGCGAGAACCAGCAGGGTCGGGATGAGGACCACCGCGGTGATGATCGCAAGCATGATCGGCGGATAGCGCGTCGCCACTTCGACCAGATCGCGGTTGACGAAATAGACCAGATCAGGCGCGAGCAGCGGCGTCGTGAGGTAATGAAACTTCATGTAACTGGAGATCAGGACGCTGCCGAAAATCACTGTCGGCAGGGCGAACGCGAAGATGATGCGTCGGGTAAGAAACGCGATCAGCGCGAGCGTCGCCAGCAGCAGGGTCGCTGAAAATGCGCGTTCGATCCCGGTCGCTTCGGCCATCGGTCCGAAACCGATCAGGGCGACAAATCCGGCCAGGATGAAGAGGGCGAAAATCTTGCTTCGGCGCGGAAGCGACGCGGGTTGGAGCATCGCGGTCAAGACGGGTTCGTGCACGGAGCAACGTTACGGTGCGCGAGCGCAAGCGTCAATGAAACTCGTTGCTGCGATGCGGGAATCCACTGCGTCATGCGCGACTGCCGGATATTGCAACTTGCGCCAGTTCAGCGACTGCTGCCGCTGCGCCGTGCTCGGCGTCTGCGCGCAGCGATTCGTGCAGGCAAACGAATTCCTGCAATACATTCGGCGGCAGGGCACGTGCACGCAGCATCGGCGCGAGCACGGCGGCGAGCGCGGGCGGCGTGCAGGCGTCCTGCATCAGCTCCGGCACAACCGTCCTGCAGGCGAGAATATTCGGCAGCGAATAGACGTCCGTGCGCAACAGGCCGAAGATTTTTACCAGGCGATAGGTCAACGCGGCGACGCGATAGGCGACGACCATCGGCCGCTTCGCCAGCATCGCTTCGAGTGCGGCGGTGCCCGAGGCAAGCAGCACGGCGTCGGCGGCGATCATTGCGGTGTGAGCTTGGCCGTCGATGATGGTCACGGAAGCCGGTAGCCGGTAGCCGGTAGCCGGAAATCCCGATTGCACGTCCGCTGTCCGGCTGCCGGTTCCCGGCTCCCGGCTCCCGATTTCAGCTGGCAACAAGGCCTCGAACGCTGCACGGCACTCCGCATTCGCCATCGGTGCGACAATCTGCAATTGTGGAAATTGTTGCCTTAGCAGAATCGCGGTTTCGAGGAAGTCGCGGCCAAGGCGCGCGATTTCGCCGAGACGGCTGCCGGGCAGCAGTGCGAGTACGGTTGCGTCCTCGGCCAGGCCCAGCGTACGGCGCGCGGCGGCTTTGTCCGGAGCGATGGCAAAGGCGGCAGCCAGCGGATGGCCGACGAAGCGCGCATCCACGCCGTGGCGTGCGTAGATCGGCGGTTCCATCGGGAACAGGCACAGCACGCGATCGGCGCTACGGCCGATTTTCGCCGCGCGCGCTTCGCGCCAGGCCCATACCGACGGGCTGACGTAGTGTGCCGTGCGCACGCCGGCGCGCTTGAGCCGGCGTTCGAGGCCGAGATTGAAATCCGGCGCGTCGATGCCGATAAAGACATCCGGCCGTAGCTGCAAGGTGCGTTTGTATACATTGTTGCGCAGTGCAAGCAGGCCGGGCAGATGCTTGAGCACTTCGACCAGACCCATCACGCTCAGCCGCTGCGCCGGATGCCAGAGGTCGAGGCCGGCATCAAGCATGTGCGGACCGCCGATACCGGCGAAGCGGGCATTCGGAAAACGTTGTTTAAGCCCGGCAATCAAATCCGCGCCGAGCAGATCGCCCGACGCTTCGCCGGCGACGAGGACGAAGAGCCGGGAATCGGAAATTGGGAGTCGGGAATCGGGGATAGCCATTCTCTTCTCGTCATTCCGGCGAAAGCCGGAATCCAGTGTCTTCTGCTCTTCGTGCGCTTTCGTAAAAGCAAAGCCGCTAGATGACCAGCCATTCGGCTGTTAAAACCGGGCTTTCGCCGGAATGACGAAGCTTTAAGGGCTTCAGCCCCGGGCCTCAACGCGCCAGCGGCCGCTGCCCGCGTTCGATGAATTCGAGCAGCATGCGCACGTCGTCCGATTCGCTCGCCCAGGCGGCAAGCGCCGCACGCGACTCGTCCAGCGGCAGCTTGGACACGTACAGTGTGCGGTATGCGCGTTTGATCGCCGCGAGCCGCTCGGGCGTGAAGCCGCGGCGCTTGAGACCTTCGCTGTTGATGCCGCGTGGACGGCCGTAGTCGGCGGCCATCATCACGAACGGTGGCACGTCGCCATTGACCATGCAGTTCATGCCGATGAAGGCGTGCGCGCCGATGCGGCAGAACTGATGCACGCCGGCAAAGCCCGACAGGATCGCGTAGTCGCCGATCTCGACGTGGCCGGCAAGGGTTGCGTTGTTCGAAAACACCGTGTGGTTGCCGATCTGGCAATCGTGCGCAATATGCACATAGGCCATGATCCAGTTGCCGTTGCCGATGCGCGTCGCACCGCCGCCGTCGGCGGTACCGCGATTGAGCGTGGTGAACTCGCGGATCATATTGTCGTCACCGATCACGAGTTCGCTGCGTTCGCCGCCGAATTTCTTGTCCTGCGGGTCGCCGCCGACCGAGGCGAACTGCCAGATGCGATTGTTGCGACCGATGCGCGTCGCACCTTCGATCACCACATGCGCGCCGATTTGCGTACCTGCGCCGATCTCGACGCCGGCGCCGATCACGCTGTAGGCGCCGACACTGACGTCGGCAGCAAGCTTGGTGGACTCGTCGACGACGGCCGTGGGATGGATTCCCCGCATGGTCATCCCGCGGCGCTCTCCGCGCACATGATCTCGGCCTCGGCGACAGGCTGGCCGGCGACGCTCGCGCGGCCATGGAAGATCGCCATGTTGCGGATCATGCGCTTCAGTTCGACGTCGAGTACGAGCTGGTCGCCGGGAAGGACGATCTTGCTGAATTTGGCCTTGTCGACCTTGACGAGAAAATAAAGCGGGTGCGCGTCGGGCGCATAGTCGTTCGACAGGTGCACGAGCACGCCCGAAGCCTGGGCGAGCGCCTCGATGATCAGCACACCCGGCATTACCGGATAGTTCGGGAAATGTCCCTGGAAAAACGGCTCGTTGACGCTGACGTTCTTCAGCGCGCGCACGCGCTTGCCGATTTCATATTCAATGACGCGATCCACGAGCAGGAACGGATAGCGATGCGGCAGCATCGTGGCGATCGTGTGCGCCTCGATCGGCAGGGTGGGGGCTTGTTTGGTCATGGTTTGCGTTCCTTCTCCAGCGTCTGTACGCGCCGGGTCAATTCGTCCAAGTGTCTGAAACGCGCCGCGTTGCGACGCCATGCGCGATTATCCTGGATTGGGGTGCCCGAGGAATACTCCCCGGCTTCGTGAATGGAATGGGTGACCAGGGTCATTGCGGTAATCGTGACCCGGTCGGCGATGGAAAGATGGCCGAGGATGCCGGCGCCGCCGCCGATCAGGCAGTAACGGCCGATCGTCGCGCTGCCGGCAACGGCCGCACAGCCCGCCATCGCAGTGTGCGCGCCGATACGCACGTTGTGTGCGATCTGGATCTGGTTGTCGAGGCGCACATCGTCTTCGAGCACGGTGTCGTCGAGCGCGCCGCGATCGATCGTGGTGTTCGCGCCGATCTCGCAATCGTCGCCGACGACCACGCCGCCCTGCTGCGGCACCTTGATCCAGCTGCCGTGATTGGAAGCGCTGCGATCGAAAGCGAGCCCGAAACCGTCCGCGCCGATCACCGCACCCGGATGCACGAGCACGCGCTTGCCGAGTACAACCTGCGCCACCAGAGTCACGCGCGCGACCAGACGCGTCTGTGCACCGACTCGACAGCCCGGTCCGATCGTGCAATGCGGGCCAACTACGGCGCCATCGTCGATCACCGTTCCGCTGTCGATCACGCAGAATGGACCGATGCTGGCGCTGGTCGCGACGCGCGCATCGTTCGCAACCACCGCACTGGCATGAATGCCCGGCACGGGCGCCGGCGTGCTTTGGAACAAGGCCGCTATCTTGGCGAAGGCGACGTAGGGATCTTCGGCGATCAGCGCGGCGCCGGCGAACGCATCGGCGTCCGCGGCGCGCAGGATCACTGCGGCCGCCTTGCAGGTTGCCAGTTCGGAGCGGTAGCGCGGGTTGGCGAGGAAGCCCAGCTGCGCCGGCGTCGCCGCAGCCAGGGCCGCCACGCCATCGATCATGCGCGCACCGTCGCCACGCAGTTGCAGCGCGAAGCGTTCGGCGAGGCCCGCCAGGCTGAATTCCGCTGCCGCGTCGCTCACGGTTTCGGCACGCCCGTGCCGCCTTTCTTCAAGCGCTGCAGGATTGCGTCGGTAATATCGATGCGCGGGTTGGCGTACAGCACCGGGCTGGGCACGATCAGATCGTAGCCCTGTGCGCGCGCGTAATCGATGATCGTGTCCTGCAGCGCGGTGAAGGCGCTGTCGCGCAACGCTCCCGCGCGCGAGTTCAATTCAGTGCGCGCCTCATCGTGCATGCGTTTGTTCGCGCGTTCGGTCGCGTCGATTTCGCGCTTGAGCGCGTCGGCGTCCTCGTGCGTCATGATGGTGCTGTCGCGCTCGTAGCGCTGCTTGAGGGCAGCGAGTTTGGCGTCGTCGGTCTTGATTGTCTCGTTGCGCGAGGCGAACTCGCGCTCCAGCTGCGCCTTGCCTTCGGTAAATTGCGGGGCATTGTCGATCAGGCGCTTCATGTCGACATAGCCGATGCGGATGCCGGCGGCCTGGAGCGAGCCGGCTTGCGTCGGCGCGGGCTGCGCAAATGCGGAGGTGGACAGCACGAGCGCGGCGAACAGCACCCATCGTCCACTGATTTCAGCCCTGCCAGCGCCAAGCTTCACGCGGTACCGCCCTCTGCAAACCGGAATGGCGGCATCGCAGCGGCTGCCGCCAGCGCTCAATCTTAACCCGAGAAGGGCCGCTCGCGTCGAGTGACAGGACGCCGCCGGCGTTTTTTCCGATGTGCGTCGGCTGGCGAGCTCAGAATGTCCCGCCGAAGTTGAATTGCAGCGTTTCCGGGATATCGCCGGCCTTCTTGATGATCGGACGGCCCAGATTGATCACGATCGGACCGACCGGTGCCTGCCAGTGCAGCGATATGCCGGTGGATACGCGGAAGCCGTCCGTCCCGGTCACGGAAAAGTCGTTGAAGGTCTTGTACACGTTGCCGACGTCCACATACCAGGACAGGCGCGTGCCCGAGTCGTCCTTCACGAACGGCGTCGGGATGATCAGCTCTACCGAGCCGGTCGTCTTGAACGCGCCACCAAGTGGCTGCAGGCAGTAGCTGGCCTGGGTGATCGAGGTGCAGCCGAGCGTGAGGTAACGCGTGTTGGCCGCACCCAGCGTGTTGTCGCGGAAATTGCGCACATCGGCGATGCCGCCGGCGTAGTAGTTCTCGAAGAACGGCAGGCCGAGTGCCGTGTGCTTGCCGTAAGCATTGCCGTAGCCGACAAACAACGAGCCTTCGAGCGTGAAGCTGCGAGTGACCGGAAGGTATTGCGCGTAGCGTGCGCTGAGTTTGTAGTATTCGGCGGTCGAACCTGGCAGGGTGACTTCGGCACCGAGTTGGATCAGCGATCCATGGGTCGGATTGAAGAACTTGTTGCGCGTGTCGTGCGCCCACGAAGCGCTCATGGTTACTTCATGGAATGTGTAATGGCCGAGGGCATTGAGGTAGTCGATGATCGGCTGCGGCGAATAGAATTGACGCGTGGTCACGAAGCTGCCGTTGGCGTCGATCTGATAGATAGGGTTGCCGCTGCTGTCGTAGATGAGATTGCCGTTGGCATCGACAGCCTGGATCGGGATGTCGGAGTAGGTGATGATCTTGGTGCGGCTGATGCCCAGCGACACATTTACCGAATCGTTTTCGCCGATCGGCAAACCCATGTTGGTCGAGAACGATCCGGTGTCGTTGAGGTAGTTGGCGATATTCGCCTGGCTCTGGTCGAGCTTGCTGTATTTTAAGTCGTAGCCCAGACCGATGCCGCTGTCGGTCAGGTACGGCTGGAAATACGAAAGTCCGTACTGGGTCAGGTAATAGCTTTTCGAAATAGTCACGGACGCGTGATCGCCGGTGCCGATGAAGTTGTTCTCGGACAGCGACACGCTGGCGATCAGCCGCTCGACCTGCGAGTAGCCGAGACCGAAGGTGAAGCTGCCGGAATTGGTTTCCTCGACCTTGACGTCCACGTCGACCTGATCGTCGGTACCCGCAACGCGCGGCGTGGTGATCTCGACTTTCTTGAAATAGCCCAGGCGCTGCAAACGGATCTTCGAGCGGTCGATCGCGGCCTGCGAATACCATGCACCTTCGAGCTGGCGCATTTCACGGCGCATGACTTCGTCCTGGGTCGAGGCATTGCCCTTGAAATTGACACGGCGCACGTAAACGCGCTTGCCCGGATTGACGAAGAAATTGATGCCGACCTCGCGCTTGTCCTTGTCCGGTGTCGGAATCGGCGTGACCTGGGCAAACGCGTAACCGATGTTCGCCAGTACCGCGGTCATCGCTTCGGAGGACTTCTGCACCTTCTGCCGCGAGAACACTTCGCCGGGCTGCAGCGTGATCAGCTTGCGCATTTCCTCTTCGCTCACGACCAGCGTGCCGGACAGCTTGACGTCGGAAACCTTGTAGATCTCGCCCTCGGAAACCGCGGCGGTGAGGTACATGTCGCGCTTGTCCGGACTGATCGTGACCTCGGTGGAGTCGACGTTGAAATCGATATAGCCGCGATCGAGATAGTAGGAATTGAGTTTTTCCAGATCGCCGGTGAGTTTTTCGCGCGAGTACTGATCGTCCTTCGAGTACCACGACGTCCAGTTGCTGGTATCGGACTCGAAATCGCTGCGGATGTCCTTTTCGCTGAAGGCCTGGTTGCCGACCAGATCGATGCTCTTGATCTTGGCGACCTTGCCCTCGGCGATCACGATCGACAACTCGACGCGATTGCGGTCCAGATTGATCACCGTGGGTTTCACGGTGACGTTGTATTTGCCGCGGTTGTAATACTGGCGCGTCAGTTCCTGGGTCACGCGATCGAGCGAGAGGCGGTCGAACGGCTCGCCTTCGGCCAGGCCGATGTCCTTAAGACCCTTGAGCAGGTCTTCCTCTTTCAGATCCTTGTTGCCCTTGATCTGGATCTTCGAGATCGCCGGGCGCTCCTTCACCGTGATGACGAGAATGTCGCCCTGGCGGCTGACCTGCACGTCGGTGAAGAAACCGGTCTTGTACAGCGCGCGCACGGCCTGCTGCACGCGTTCGGTGGTGACGTTGTCACCTTTCTCGACCGGCAGATAGGTGAACACGGTGCCGGCGGAAATGCGCTGCAATCCGTCGATGCGGATGTCCGAGGCGACGAAGGGATCGATGGCGTGAACTTGAGCGGTGAGGCAGGCAAACAAAACAAGGGCGGCGATACGCTTCATCGTCACTTCCAGACTAGAATTTTTGTTACCCGGCAAGGCCGGAGGGCAGAACGTAGAAAACCGATTCGTCCCGACTCGGGACGAAAAGAATGCATTATCCGCTGTCGCCGGCGGTTTATGAAGCAACCAGACGAACGATGTCGTTGTAGAACGCCAGGCTCATCAAGGTTACCAGCAAAGCCAAGCCCACATATTGGCCGGCGATCAGTGTACGTTCGCTGACCGGGCTGCCCTTGATCCACTCGACAAGGTAAATCACGATGTGGCCGCCATCCAGAATCGGGATCGGCAGCAGATTCAGAATGCCCAGGCTCAGCGAAATCACCGCGAGGAAGTTCATGAACCAGGCCAAGCCCTGATGCGCCGAGGCGTTGGCGACCTGGGCGATCGAAATCACGCTGGACAGGTTCTTCGCCGAGGCCTCGCCGACGAGCATGCTTTTGATCATGCCCAAGGTGCTGCGCGTGGTTTTCCAGGTCTCGGCGAACGCTGCGGGTATGGCGCGCAGCGGGCCGAATTGTTCGATCGCGTCGTTGACCCTGGCCTGCCAGCTGATGCCGATGATCCAGCGTGGCTTGC
>NZ_DATBQK010000099.1:0-19896 GCF_036560865.1 Rudaea sp. | reverse complement strand
CGCATCAGCCGCAGCCGCCTTCACTGTGCCGGGAGAATGCATCGGTCGCGAGCAGGTTCTGCAATTGCGCCGTGGAAGTCGACAGACTTTCCGCCCAGGTGTAGCCGACGATGACTTCACCACTCAGCGCATCGCGAAAATCCTCCTGCTGGCCCGGCGCGAGCAGATGGCGGTAATCCACCGTGATTTCGCTGCCCGCCGGCAGCTCGCGCAGCGCGAACACGAAACCCAGATGCCACAGGCCACTCGGGGCGAACGAATGATTGATGTAGCACTCGTCCGGCCAATCCGGCGTGACCGTGTAGCGGTCCTCGAACCAGCGCACCGTCGCGGCGAACATTGCGTGTGCGTTCGGCAGCGCTTCGACTTCGCTCCATTTGTATACTTCGCGGATATCGTCGGGCGCGGTGATCAGGCGGCCCGGCGCGACGCTCTCGTCGAGAAACAGGCCTTTGCCGGCGCCGGGAATCGACGATGGCGCGACGTGGTAACGGGGCAGGATCATGGTCGATTGCGCGAATGGCGGAGCGGCAGTTTAGCTCGGTTCAATGCGGCGCAATGTCGAAATGCTCGACCCAGACCAGTTCGCAAGCGCCCGCGCCGGAGTCGCTGCGCGTCATGGAACTGACCCACTTGGTGCCATCGGGCCAGTCCGCTTCCACCAGATAGCCGTTGAAGGTCACCACATCGCCAACGCTGGTGCGCTTGATCTCGCGTTCGACCGCATCTGTCGCCGGAATCAGGTGCATGTTCGCGCTCGACTCGATGATCTCGCGTTCGGGAATCGGAAATTGCTTCACCTGCCAATGGTAGAAGCGCGAGCCTTGTGAAATATCCATTTGGTCGAGCACTGCAGTGTCGGACATGCGCCCCCAACCCAGGGCGAGATCGACCGGGATCAGCGCCGCGCCGAAGTCCCAGCGATAGTCCGCGCGCCCGAGCACGCGCGCGGACAGGGAGAATGTGGCGAGCGGTTTGATCGCGACGCCGGGCTTTTCCAACGCAGGTGGCGTCAGGTCGAGCGGTTGCTGCAACGGCGCATCGGCGACGAGGACGCCGGGGTCGCGTGCGCGCGGACTGGGCGCATGCAGCCACCAGCCCAGAACCAGCAGAGCGGCCAGCAGCCACAGCCAGCGCGACAGCAGGCTCAATCGAAATCGCGCGCGAGCGCGGCGCGTCCAGCGGCATCGACCAGCACGCGTTCGCAATAGGCGGGATGCTCGATCGCAACGGCGATTTCCGCATCGCCCTTGAACGCCGCGATCTGCGCCGCGTCGAGTTCGAAGCGCAGAAAGTGCACGGCCGAGGTTTTCGTGTCGGTGCTGCGATCGAGGTCTTCGTCCGCGATCGCGACCACCGGCGCGCAGCCGCCGATCTGCAGCGCCACGCGGTTCTCGATATCGTGCAGCTCGATCAGCCGGCGGGCGCGCTCGTCGGCATCGGGATATTCGATCAGCATCGTCGCCTTGAGATTGCTGCCGTCGGGGATCAGCGGATTGTAGGCTTCGAGCTCCTCGGCAATGCCGCCGGGCTCGAAGACGCGTTCGACGCGCAGTATTTCCTGGATTTGATACTGGATCGTCAGGCGATCCTCGAACACGAGGGTGAGATGCATGCCCACATGTACGATGCGCGGTTGCTTATGCGCGAGCACGCGCGCGCGGAACGCGATGCGCTCGCGTGCGTAGGCTTCCAGGGTATACAAATCGCTTTGTGCAAGTTTTTGCATTGTCCTGCCGGTGTTTTTGTCACAAAAGCCCTCCCCTTCAAGGGGAGGGTTGGGTGGGGATGGTTTTAGCGTATCGCCAGAATTACTGGATGCTATCGCACACAGCATCCCCATCCCGGCCTTCCCCTTGAAGGGGAAGGAGAATTGCAGCAGCCTTCAGATTCCATAAGCCAACCGCAACAGGCCGATCGGACTCTCCGCGGGTGGATGGTCGCCCAGCCCGTGCGCGATATGGCTGCCGGCCATCGGGCAGTCGCTGGCGAAGTGCGCGGGGGCGATCTGCTGCACGCGCGCCTCCACCGGCTTGGCGATCTTGCGCGCGAGCGCGTAGGTCTTGACCTTGACCCCGTAGGTGCCGTCGTGACCGGAGCAGCGCTCGATCGCCTGGATTTCCGTACCCGGAATCAGGCTCAGCACTTCGCGCGTTTTCGGCCCGATGTTCTGCACGCGCTGATGACAGGGCGCGTGGTAGGCGATCTTCCCGAGCGGGTTCTTGAACGCGGTGTCGAGCAGACCGGCCTGATGGCGCTGCCAGAGGTATTCGAACGGGTCGAAGATATGGCGCTTGACCAGCAGCACGTCCGGGTCGTCGGGAAACATCAGCGGCAGCTCCTGCTTGAACATCAGCACGCAGGATGGAATCGTCGCGCTGATATCCCAGCCGTCGCGGATCGCGGCGGCGAGTACCGGGATATTGGTCGATTTATACTTTTCCACATTTTTCAGGTCGCCGAGTTCGAGCTTTGGCATGCCGCAGCAGACCTCGCGCTCGATCAATTTCACCGCGATGCCGTTATGGCGCAGCACCGCGGCGAGATCCTCGACCGGTTGCGGTGTCGAGTAGTTGCAGTAGCAGGTTGCGAACAGGGCGACCTTGCCGCGCGTGCGTCCGGCCGCTTGCGCGGTGCCGGCGCCGTCGAGTGCCTTCAGACGCTGGCGTGCGGTCGGCGATACGTAGGCGGGCACGCGTGCATCGCGATGCACGCCGAGTGATTTTTCCAGCAGCTTGCGCGCGCTTGGACTGCGATTGAGCGCATTGACCGCGTCGACCACGATCGGAATCGTCGACAACCTGCCAACCGCCGTCGTCGAGGAAAGAATCTTCGCCGCGAGTTTTGTTTCGCCACGCTCGTGAGCCGCAGCTTTCGCGCGCAGCATGAGGTGCGGGAAGTCGACGTTCCACTCATGCGGCGGCACGTACGGGCACTTGGTCTGGTAGCACAGGTCGCACAGGTAACACTGGTCGACGACCTTGGCGTAGTCCGCTTTGGCGACGCCATCGACTTCCATGGTCTTCGATTCGTCGACCAGATCGAACAGCGTCGGAAACGCCTGACACAGGCTCACGCAGCGGCGGCAACCGTGGCAGATATGGAAGACGCGTTCGAGTTCCGCGTCGATCGCGGCCTGATCGTAGAACTGGGGATTCTTCCAGTCCAGTGGATGCCGCGTCGGCGCTTCGAGATTGCCTTCGCGCGGGGTGATGCGGTCTTCGGCCATTGGCGCCCTGTACAAAGTGAACATCCCCTCTCCCGCTTGCGGGAGAGGGTTAGGGTGAGGGGAAATCTGCGCCGAGGCAACGAACGGAAGTCTCCCTCATCCGCCTTCGGCACCTTCTCCCGCAAGCGGGAGAAGGGAAATCCTCAGACCAACTCGCCCAGCGCCTTGGTGAAGCGGTTCGCGTGCGAACGCTCGGCCTTGGCCAGCGTCTCGAACCAGTCGGCGATTTCGCCGAAGCCTTCGTCGCGCGCGGTCTTGGCCATACCCGGATACATGTCGGTGTACTCGTGCGTCTCGCCGGCGATCGCCGACTTCAGATTGCTCTTGGTTTCGCCGAACGGCAGGCCGGTGGCTGGATCGCCGACTGCTTCGAGATATTCCAGATGCCCGTGCGCGTGGCCGGTCTCGCCTTCGGCGGTGGAACGGAACACCGCAGCCACATCGTTGTAGCCTTCGACGTCGGCTTTCTGGGCGAAATACAGGTAACGGCGATTGGCTTGCGACTCGCCGGCGAATGCGGCTTTCAGACTGTCTTCGGTCTTGGAACCTTTCAGATTGCTCATGACACACCTCGTGCTGTGGAAGACGTAGCGACCGCAGCGATCGCTGCGGAGGCCACCAGCCTAACGCAGTCGTGTGTCAGGATGAAATTGATTGTTGCGATGAATCCGATAGGGCTTGTCTATCGGGGGGCGCGTCTGCGGCAATACCCACGCTAGTGCGAAAATAGGCGCATCCGAAGAGATAGTCCAATGAAACGTCGCACAGCCATTGGTTACTCGTTGATGTTGTTTGCAGTCGCTACGCTTGTCGTGTGCTCGGCTGTCGCGCACGCAGCAACACCGCAGGCAGGAGATTTTGCCCGGCAGCATCCGGCTCTGGCTTCTGCGGGCGCGCGCTCATTCACATCGGCGGGTGTCCTTGGCGATCCATTGAATATCGCCTTCGTGGGCAGCGAAGACGAGCTGTTGCGCCTGATGGCGCACGCGCGCTGGTTTCCGGCGGACCCGATCACGTTCAAAAGCTCGCTGCGGATTACGGTCGACAGCATCGCGCGCAGACCTTACGCGGACGCGCCGGTGAGCAATCTGTTTGTACAAGGGAAGAAGCAGGATCTGGCCTTTGAGCAACCTGCCGCAAACAATCCTTCCAGGCGCCACCATGTTCGCTTTTGGCGCATGGAAACGCTCGACGAGCAAGGCCAGCCCCTGTGGGCGGGTGCGGCAACGTATGACACACGCATCGGCCTGAGTCATGTGAACAGGCGCATTACTCACCACATCGCCGCGGACGTCGACAGCGAACGCGACAAGCTCGTTGGCGACATTCAGGGCGTGGGCGGTGTGTCCATCAGCTGGATCGACAATTTTCAGCCGGACCGCAACGGCCGCAACGGCGGCGGGGACCCTTTTCATACCGACGGACGCTTGGCGCTGATAGCTATCGTGGCGCCCTGATCGCCGCGAGGCGGATGTGGCGAAGGTTGCGTGTCATCGGCCTAGTGTGTGGCGGTACGCCGCGAAACGTGTGCCGTGCCGGTTGAGGCATGCGGATCGAGCAGCGCGCGCGGCAATTCGCGAAATATCCCACAGAATTTCTTCAGGAATGGCGAAAGCGCCGAACTCTTGCGCCAGAGCATCGCGATGCGCCGGCTCGGCACGTCGCCACGGAATTGCATCAGGTGGATATTCTCCGAGCGCGCCACCGGCGGTTTCACCGAGAGCGTCGGCAGCAGCGTCACGCCGACATTCGCCGCGACCATCTGGCGCAGTGTTTCCAGACTGGTCGCGCGGAAACCGGACTTCTCGCTCGCGCCCGACAGTGCGCAGACTTCGAGTGCCTGATCGCGCAGGCAGTGGCCGTCTTCGAGCAGCAGCAGACTTTGGTCGGACAGGTCGGCGAGCTTGAGAGTCTTGCGTCGCGCGAGTGCGTGTTGCTCAGGTACTGCGAGCAGAAAGGGTTCTTCGAACAGGAATTCCGCGTGCAGTTGATCGTCGTGGATCGGCAGCGCGAGCACCGTGGCGTCGAGGCGGCCTTCGCGTAACTGGCGCAGCAGAGTTTCGGTTTTTTCCTCGACCAAGAGCAGTTCCAGACGCGGGAAGCGCGCGCGGATCTGCGGCACCACATGCGGCAGCAGATACGGTCCGAGCGTCGGAAAAATGCCGAGGCGCAGGGTGCCCGATTCGGGATCGATCGTGCGTCGCGCGATCGCCCTGATCTGATCGACCTCGGTCAGCACATCGCGCGCGCGCTGCACGATTTCCTTGCCTACCTCGGTGAGCAACACCTTGCGCGGCGTACGTTCGACCAGGGCGACGCCGAGTTCGTCTTCGAGTTTCCTGATCTGCGTCGACAGCGTCGGCTGGCTGACGAAACTCGCCTGTGCCGCGCGGCCGAAGTGCTTGTGCTCGGCGAGAGCGACGAAGTAACGCAGATCGCGCAGGTTCATGGCGACGATTTCCGATTCTCGTGTGATCTGCATTATCTATCGGATATGCAGATTCAATCAATCCTGAAAATCACTGCATGATCTGGTGCGGTGACTGGGCATGCGCGTGCATTTTCCAGAGGCGGAAGCGTAAAGGTATGCTACCGGCGCGCCGGCTCCGTACCGTTCAAGAAAACCACACGCCTGATTCGGCACTCTCCCTGGACTTCTGCATGCTTTTTGCCTTGATTCTGATCGCTGGTCTCTGGGCCGGTCTGCAAAATTCCCTGGCTGGCGGCGGCTCGTTCATAACCTTGCCGGCTCTGATCGTGTCCGGCATGTCGCCCCTGGCGGCGAATATCACGTCGACCGTCGCGCTGTTTCCGGGCCAGGTGACGGCCGGTCTTTCCGGGCGCAGCCTCGTTTCGGGGGTCGGCAAGTTGCCGTTCCGGGCATTGTTCGCGATCAGCATTTTCGGCGGCGCATTGGGCGGATTGCTGCTGCTCAACACGCCATCGAGTGTTTTCGCCCGTCTGGTGCCGTGGCTGGTGCTCTTCGCCACGGTCGTCTTCGCCTGGGGCAGCTTCTTGCGCAAGCCCGGCGAGAATGCCGGTCATATCGGACCGCGCAGCGCGGCAGCGGCACAATTTCTGATTGCAATTTACGGCGGCTATTTCGGCGGCGGTATCGGCATCCTGATGATGGCCGCCTTGACCATGGCCGGTCTGCCCACGCGCAATGCCGGGGCCACAAAGAACGTCCTTGCCGGCGTCATGAACGCTTCGGCCGTTGCGCTGTTTTTGACTTCTCCACAAGTACACTGGTATCAGGCCTGCGTACTGGGTGCAGGTGCGATCGTCGGTGGCCTGCTCGGCACCTGGGCGCTGCAAAGGGTCAACGAAAAAGCCTTGCGCGTCGCCATTGTGTGCATTGGCTTCGCGCTGACCATCGGCCTGTTCCTGAAGCCGATTTGACCTTCCTTCCCGCGCGGCGAGGAGAGCCGGTTAAATCTTGCCGACCAGATCCAGTGAGGGCTTCAGCGTCGCGTCGCCTTCGGTCCACTTCGCCGGACACACTTCACCCGGATGCGATGCCACATACTGCGCGGCCTTGACCTTGCGCAGCAACTCGCTCGCGTCGCGGCCGATGCCGTTGTCGTGAATCTCGCACAGCTTGATCTCGCCTTCGGGATTTATGACGAAGGTGCCGCGCAGAGCCAGGCCCGCTTCCTCGATCAATACCTCGAAATTGCGCGCAAGCGCATGCGTCGGGTCACCGACCAGCGGGTACTGCACTTTCCCGATTGCGTCGGAGGTGTCGTGCCAGGCCTTGTGCGCGAAGTGGGTGTCGGTCGACACGCCGTAGATATCGACGCCGAGTTTCTGGAATTCGGCGTGTTGGTCGGCCAGATCCTCGAGCTCGGTCGGGCAGACAAAGGTGAAGTCGGCAGGATAAAAGACAATCACCGACCATTTGCCCATGAGGCTGGCTTCGGTGACTTCGATGAATTCGTTGTCGTGGTAGGCCGTTGCCTTGAACGGTTTGATATGGGTATTGATCAGGGACATGGAGATTTCCTTGAGGGCGGTGGGGTAGCGAACACCCACCTTAGCGCTTGATAGTCGATCTATCCAATCGATTGATAGGATACTTTCGATAGCGTCTGACTATAGATGGGGGTGCTCCATAGCATTCCCAAGCGGCGCCGCTCGGACGCCGCACAAACCCTCTCCTTCAAGGGGAGGGTTGGGTGGGGATGGTGTTGACTGTTGCCGGCGTCACCGTTGGCGGATGCGCGATGAAGTCGAGCGTATCGCGCAGCGTCGGCGCGGTTGTGCCGTGCCGGTGCGCGAGCGCAACCAGCAGCTGGTTGTGATCGACGCCAGCATAGAGCTTCAGCACGGCCGTGCCATCCATCGCCTGTGCGCGTTCGGCCATCGCCTCGGCATTGTTCGGCGTGACTTCGCGGTCGTTGCGGCCCTGCAGCAACAGCATCGGCGGTTCGTCGCCGTCGACGAAATTGATCGGTTGCGAATCGTAACGGCCCTTCGGGTCGTCGCCGAAAATGGCGGCTTCGTCTTCCACGTAGGGCAGGAACGCGTACGCGCCGGCCAGTCCGATCATGCCGGCGAGATCGCGCGGCTGCATGCCGACCGCGGCGAGATAGCGTTTGTCGCAGGCGAGCAGCGCAGCGATATGCCCGCCGGCGGAGTGTCCCATCACGAACACGCGCCGCGCATCGCCGCCGAATTCCGCGGCATGCGTAAAAGTCCACTTCGCCGCATTTGCCGCATCGTGCATGAATGAGGGAAAGCGCACGTCGGGATACTTGCGGTAATCCGGGATCACTGCGATCACGCCATTGCTCGCCAGCGCCTCGCCGACATAGCGATACCAGCGCCGCCGGCCACCCTCCCAGCTGCCGCCGTAGAAGAACACGACCACCGGTGCATTTGCCGCATTGTGCGGCGCATAGATATCGAGGGCGATGGCGTGCTTCGGATCGAACACAATGCCGCGGCGCACCACCAGATTGTGTGCGCTATCGGCGCTGCCGATCGTGGCATAGTAGATCTGCGCGCAGGCGCCGAGCAGCAGGGCCGCCAGCGTCAGGGCCAGCGCGCGGGCACCGCGCCACGGGTGCAAATTGCCATTCCGCCGCTTCGTTCCTATCATCGTGCGATTGTTGCAGGGAATCGGGCCATGAGTGAACCATCAGTGCAACGCGACAGGGAACTTTTCGCCGACATTCCGGAGCGCAACACCAGCGACGTGATGTTGCGCACCGCGCAACAGCATCATGTCGCCTTGAGCGCCATGGCCGATACCAAGGCGAATATCGTCATCACCGTATCGTCCATCGTGCTCTCGTTGACGCTGGGCAGGATGGGCGACAACGATTTGCGCCTGCCGGTGTTGACCCTGTCGGTTTTCACCCTGTTTGCCTTGTTGCTCGCGATCCTCGCCGTATTGCCCAAATACCGGCCGCTGCGCTTGACCACGACCGAGTTGCCGCCAGCGTTCAATCTGCTGTTCATGGGACATTTCGTCGAGTTGTCGCGCGAGCGGTTTCTGCTGGAAATGGCGCGCACGCTCAAGGCCGACGGTTCGATCTACGCTGCGATGGCCGACGACATCTACAGCCTCGGCACGTATCTGGCGAAATACAAGTATCGCTATCTGCGCTGGAGCTATTTGAGCTTTCTGACGGGTTTTGTCGCAGCGCTGATCGAACAGGTCTGGCGTGTGACTTTCCACTAGTGGCGAGCGTCGGTGGTGATTGCGGACACGTGCATGTCTGAAGTCGTGCCCGCTGCGTTGAGCGCAACGACGCCACGTGCGCTGCTCGCCGAAGCCGCGCCTGCGCTGCCCAGCGAGGAAGCGCGGCGCGAGGCCGAACTGCTGCTGATGCATGCGCTCGGTGTCGATCGCGCCTGGTTGTATGCGCATGGCGACGACGAGGTCGATACGGCGGCTCTTGCGACATTTCGCAGCCTTGTCACACGTCGAGCCGCCGGCGAGCCGCTGGCCTATCTGACCGGCCGGCGCGAATTCTGGTCGCTCGATCTTGCGCTGACGCCGGATGTGTTGATCCCGCGCGCGGAAACCGAGCTGCTGGTCGAGCTGGCTCTGCAACGGATTCCACAAAGCGAAAAAGTGGATATTGCCGACCTCGGTACCGGCTCCGGTGCGCTCGCGCTCGCGCTGGCTCGCGAGCGCCCGCTCGCGCACGTAGTGGCGACCGATGCCAGCGCGGCTGCACTTGCCGTCGCGCGCGGCAATGCGCAGCGTCTGGGCATACGCAATATCGAGTTTGTGCAAGGCGACTGGTGTGCGGCGCTCGGCGAACGGAAATTCGATGTGATCGTCAGCAATCCGCCGTATATCGCCGCGTCCGACAGGCATCTGCAACAAGGCGATCTGCGTTTCGAGCCGACAGTCGCGCTCGTCTCCGGCCCCGATGGCCTCGATGCGATCCGCATCATCGCGCGCGACGCGCGAGCGCATCTGCAACCGCAAGGCTGGCTGCTGCTCGAGCATGGTTACGCTCAAGGCGCCGCAGTTCGCGAGATATTGGGAAAAAGTAGATTTGTGGAAATATTTACAGCGCGCGACCTCGAAGGCCGCGACCGCGTTAGCGGCGCGCGTGCAGCTTCGCCATAGCGCGCACTGGGAAAGTGCCGACGCCCTTGAATTTCGGTGGTGTCGCACTGAACATGAAACCGTCGTCGGGCAGCGCGCCGAGATTGCACAAGTGCTCGACGATCAGGATCTCCGCGCCGAGCAGGGTCGTGTGCACGGGACGCGACTTGTCAGCGGTGTCGTCGATATTGAGCGAATCGATGCCGACGAGCTTTACGCCGCAGTCGCGCAAATACAGCGCGGCCTCCGCGGTCAGAAACGGATGGCCTTCGAAATACGGTTCGGTGTTCCAGTGCCGGTCCCAGCCGGTGTGCACGAGTACGGCGCGACCGCGAATTTCCCGGCTGCGAAGGATGTCGACGCCGATCGCACGCGACGTGTGTTCAAGTGCACGCACGACGAGTGCATCGAGGTCGGTCATCGCATCGATGTGCACCTGCGACAGGTCCTTGCCCTGCGCATAGCGGTGAAACGGACAGTCGATATAGGTGCCGGTGTTCGACACCATTTCGATCCTGCCGATCTGGAACTCGGTGCCGGGCGCGTAGATCGCGCGCGAAGCTTCGCGGCTCAGATAATCGCAGATGATCGGCGCAGGCAGGCCCTTGTAGGTAATGAGGCCGTGTTCGATGGTGTGGCTCAGGTCGACGTAGACTTTTTCGCCATCGTGCGCATAGATCGACGGGCGCTTGTGCGATTCGACAAGGATGCGCTTGTTGCGGATGCGCACCGGCCCGGCCATGAGCAGGCGCAGGTCGCGCACCAGATAATCCGCTAGCTCCGCGTCGGAAATATCGTCACCGTCGATATCGAGACGGAAATCCTGCCCCTGGACGCCGCCGCCGTTGGTGAAGGCGATTTCAAAATCGAACTGGACGCGTTTGCTCATACGGCACGGTGTAATATTGTCAAGTACACTGTAATGTAGTACGATGCAGATACCGTGATTCGAAAATTCCGCCATCGAGGTCTGCAACGATTCTTCTCACAAGGCGATTATCGCGGAATTCCCGCACAATTCGCCAACCGCCTTGAGCGCATGCTCGACCGGCTGGATGCCGCAGTCAAACCTGACGATATGAGTTTGCCCGGATACAAGTTCCATCCACTCAAGGGCGAACGCAAGGGCAGTTATGCGGTATCGGTTTCAGGCAACTGGCGGCTGACATTCCGCTTCGACGGCGAAGACGCGATCGAAATCGATCTTGAGGACTATCACTGATGAAAAGCCTGCGTAATCCCCATCGCAAACCCACACATCCGGGTACGGTGCTGCGCGAGGACGTGCTGCCCGCACTTGAGATGAGTCAAATCGAGTTCGCCAAGCGCCTTGGCGTGAGCCGCTTGTCGGTTTCCGAATTGCTGCTGGAAAAGCGCGGGCTTTCGGTCGAGATGGCGACGCGGCTCGGCAAGCTCCTCAATACCACGCCGGAAAGCTGGCTGCGCATGCAGGAGGCGCTGGATTTGTGGGAGGTGCGGCAGCAGCCGGAGAAGTTCGCCGCAATCAAGCCGATCAGCGCGGCGGCTTGATCGGCATTGGTACGCCGCGCGACGCTAGATCGCGCTACGCAGTTCGCTCAGCGGTTTCGCGGCCAGCTCTGGCCACCGCTCAAGGATCGCTCGGCGAATTCCCGTCGCGTCTACGGCCGCTTCGGCGAGCAGCTGTTCGCGGCTGGCATGTTCCAGGAATTCATCGGGCAGACCAAGTTGCAAAATCGGCACTTGGATATTTTGCGCAGCCAGATATTCGGCGACCGCGCTGCCGGCACCGCCGGCAATCGCGTTGTCTTCGATGGTGACGAACGCTTCGTGCGTACGTGCAAGCTCAAGAATCAGCACTTCGTCGAGCGGTTTGACGAAGCGCATATTGACGACGGTGGCGCCAAGCTCCTTGCCGACATCCAGTGCCGCGGTGAGCGGGCTGCCGAAGGCCAGGATGGCAAGGCTGGCACCGCGCAGGCGTACTTCGGCCTTGCCGATCGGCAGCGGTTTGAGCTCGGTCTCGATTTTCGCGCCGGGACCGGCGCCGCGCGGATATCTGATCGCGGCCGGGCCATTGTGTAAAAATCCAGTTGTGAGCAAGGCCCGGCATTCGTTCTCGTCCGCCGGCGCGGCGACAACCATATTCGGGATGCAGCGCAAATAGGTCAGATCGAAACTGCCCGCATGGGTCGCGCCATCGGGGCCGACGACGCCGGCGCGGTCGATGGCATAGGTGACATCGAGATTCTGGATGGCGACGTCATGGATCGCCTGGTCGTAAGCGCGTTGCAGAAACGTCGAGTAGATCGCAACCACAGGCTTGGCGCCTTCGCAGGCCATGCCCGCGGCCAGCGTCACCGCATGCTGTTCGGCGATGCCGACATCGAAATAGCGCTGCGGAAATTCCTTCGAGTAGCGCACCAGGCCGGAGCCTTCACGCATTGCCGGCGTGATCGCGAGCAGACGTTCGTCGGCGCGCGCCATGTCGCAAAGCCAGTCGCCGAAGACTTCGGTATAGCTTTGCTTGCCCGGCGCTTTCTTGAGCACACCCTTGACCGGATCGAACGGGCCGACCGCGTGGTATTCGATCTGTTCGCGCTCGGCCGGCGCGTAGCCCTTGCCCTTGGTCGTGATCACATGCAGCAGTTGCGGACCCTTGAGTTCCTTCAAAGTTTTCAGCGCGTGAAGCAATTGCGGCAGATCATGGCCGTCGATCGGGCCGAAGTAGTGGAAGCCAAATTCCTCGAACAGCGTGCTTGGCACGAACATGCCCTTGGCGTGTTCTTCCCAACGCTTGAAGAAACGCCAGAGGAAGCCGTCGCGCCTCATGCGGTTCTTCGCGCTTTCGCGCATCGCGTTGAGGGTGCGGCTGGTCATCAGGCGCGCGAGCATCTTGGGCAGCGCGCCGACATTTTCGCTGATCGACATCTGGTTGTCGTTGAGGATCACCAGCATGTCCGCATCGACGTCGCCGCCATGATGCAGCGCTTCGTACGCGATACCACCGGTGAGTCCGCCGTCGCCGATCACCGCGACGATCTTGCGCGCGTCGCCCTTGCGCTGCGCCGCGATCGCCATGCCGAGCGCGGCCGAGATCGAGGTCGAGGAATGACCGACGCCGAAAGTATCGAATGCGCTCTCGTCGCGTCGCGGGAACGGCGCGAGACCGTCTTTTTGCTTGATCGTCGAGATGCGTTCGCGACGACCGGTGAGGATCTTGTGCGGATAGCACTGGTGACCGACATCCCAGACCAGGCGATCCTCCGGCGTGGCGTAGAGATAGTGCAATGCGACAGTCAGCTCGACCACGCCGAGTCCCGCGCCGAAGTGTCCGCCCGCACCGGCGACCGATTCGATCAGGTATTCGCGCAGCTCGCGCGCAACCTCGCCCAGATCGGCCTCGTCGAACTTGCGCAGGTCGCTGGGGGCGTCGATGCGGGAAAGGCGCGGGTAGCGCGTGGAATCGATCATCAGGTAATAAATCAAGTGCTGGGCCAAGCATGCGCCCGGTTGACCATTTTCGGCCAGTACGTCAGTGCGAGCAAGCTACCGAGAAGGCTTGCAAGTGGAAAATCAAGGCTTCTATGCAGGCAGTGCGAACTTTGCGCTCGCTTTTGCCGCGAAATGTCAGGCCCGGCGCCGGTTTCTCGGCAGATGGTGCATCAGAAATTCCATCTGATCGGCCAGGATATTGCGGTTGGACAGGATCAGATGCTCAACCCAGCTCGGCCGGTACGGCACGGCGAGCAGGGGCATGCCGGCTTGCTGCGGTGTGTGGCTGCCTTTGCCGATATTGCAGGCAAGGCAGGCGGTGACGACGTTTTCCCAGGAATCGCGGCCGCCTTTGGACAGCGGAACTACGTGATCGCGGGTCAATTCGCTGCGATGGAAATGTTCGCCGCAGTACAGGCACAACAGGCGGTCGCGCGCGAACAGCGCGGCGTTCGTGAGTGCGGGCGCGGGATCGATCGCATGCAGGCGCGCGTGGCCGCGGCTGGCGACGATCGGATGCAGATGCAGCAGGCTTTGTTCGCCGGTGTAGCGACTGGTGCCGCCATGGATGGTCAGGCACGGCTCGCCAAGCGTCCACGAAACCGCGTTACGCACATAGAGGCAGACGGCGTCCTGCCAGGAAATCCAGTCGAGAATGCGGCCGTTCGAATCCAGCGAAAGTACGCGCGTACGGTGAATATCGCTGACGGTTTTGGGTTCGATCATTCCCGATAGACTCGGGGATGGTTGGTCGGGTGCAGCTTCAATCAGCATTCGCTATCTCACCTGTTGCGCCCACGAGGGCCTCAAGACATGCGCGATTCGCTGCCAAACGGATCGTGTTTCGTGTTTGGAAAGGCAGCATAGCCGAATTTACCTTGTTTTTGCGAATACGATGACGGCCGCCGCTTGCGCTCTCCCGCAGTACAGCCCTCACCCCTGGCCCTCACCCCTGGCCCTCTCCCGCGCGGGAGAGGGGGGAGTTATCGTCGCGCGTGGCGCTACTGAATTATTTTATTGAGGCGGGGAGCAGATCGAACGCGATGGTCAGGCGCGCGTCGTTGCCGTCGAACGGCACGGTGCCGTGCCAGAAATACGAGGGGAACAGGGCCAGCAAACCCGGCTCGGGGCGGATGAAATATTCCGCGGCGAGCGGCGGCGCGGTAGTGATGCCTGGTTCGCCGAATTTCAGCCAGCCGGCGCGGTGCTCGTCCGCGATCGCAGAGGTCAGAGGGCGGCCATCCGTGGTTCCACTCTTCGAAGAATCATTGCCCAACATGGTCTGCGGCAACTCGATATAGCAGGCCGACGACAGCCAGCCCTCCGGGTGTACGTGATTGGTGTGATAGCCCTGCGCGCGCAGACGCACCGACCAGATGCCCTTGATCCGATAGCCGCCTGTATTGCGTTGGCGCAGCGGGTCGGCACTGTTTTGATCGATGTGGTTCCCGATCGTTTCGATGTGGCGGCGGATCGGACTGTCGATCGCGGTGAAGAACGCACGAATCGCCGGATCCTCGGACTGCATCAGATTCTGTGCGGTCTGCGATCCGCCGCGCAGCGAGTTGTACAGCGGATGACTGTGCAGGGTGTGCAGGCGATGCAGGCTGGCGGCGAGATCGCGCAGATAGCCGGCAAGATCGCTCCAGCCCGGCGGCGTTTCGATGACCCAGCCGCGCGCCATCCGTGCGTAATCGCAGAACTCGGCGTGGCGCGGGTCGCCGAGCAGTCGCCACGCGGTCGTCTGCAGCGCGATCAGGTGTTGGTCGTTCGGCGTGGCGCGCAGCAGCCGTTCGACCAATCGCTGCGCCTCGTCCGCGGCACCGATGCCGAGCAACGTGTCGGCGAGCATTCGATTGGCAAGCGCGTGCGCAGGCGCCACCTGCACCGCGCGCAGTGCGTGCTCGTGGGCGACACGCGCATCGAATTTCAGCGCCGACTGTGTGGCACTCAGCAGCAGGTCGATGCTGGCGCCGGGACGCCGCGCGCGCTCGGCCAGCCACGCGTGCGCCGCCTGCGCGTCGCCGGCGCCGTCGAGCAGGTTCGCCTTGATCGTGTGCAGCGCGTCGTCGTCGGGATGCGTGCGCAAGGTTGCATCGAGAAATTCACTGGCCGCAGCGACATCGCCGCTGCGCATCCAGATCAGCTGCGCGAGATTCTGCTGCGCATCGGCGAATGTCGGGCGCTGACGCAGCGCTTCGCGCCAGGCGGTCTCGGCTTCGTCGAAGCGGTTCGATGCAATCAGGGTGCGTGCATGCAGGTGATGCGCTGCGG
Source organism: Rudaea sp. (assembly GCF_036560865.1). Taxonomy (GTDB): domain Bacteria; phylum Pseudomonadota; class Gammaproteobacteria; order Xanthomonadales; family Rhodanobacteraceae; genus Rudaea. Next base: position 4,348 of record NZ_DATBQK010000099.1, on the reverse strand, counting down.
GCGTGTTCGCGCCATTTGCAATTGCGCGTCGCGCGGTGGATTCCGCGTCGCGATGATGGCCAGCCGCGTCCAGCGCAGCCGCCAGATTGAGTTCCGCGCCGGCGTGATTCGGCAGCGCGACGACGATGCGCCGGTAAAGCGCGATCGCCTCGTCATGCCGATCGAGTGCGGTCAGAGCGGTCGCGCGCTGGGTCAGCAGATCGAGGTCGGGTTGCGCGGCAGCGGCGAATGGCGCCGTGACCTCGATTGCCTCCACCGGGCGATTCGTGTCGTTGAGCAGGCGCGCGAGTACCAGCGCCGCGCGCGGATAGCTGCGTCCGCTCGCGAGCGCGAGGCGCAAGGGACGTTCGGCTTCGTCGGCGCGGCCGTTGTTGGCGAGCAACTCGCCGAGCGCAGCCTGCGCGGGCGCCCAGCGTGGATCGATGGTGACGGCGTTGCGCAGCGTGCGCTCGGCACCGGCGACATCGCCGAGTGCCTGCAGCGCGCCGGCGAGCAGACGGTGTGCCTCGACGAAACGCGGCGCGGTCTGCAGAATCTGTTCGAGCGTGGCGCGCGCGAGCACGAAATTGCCCGCCTGCAGCAGTGCCGAGGCGCGCTGCATCGATTGGATCAACTGTGGCGGAGGCGTCGTGGCCATGCTCGATGGATCCCGTGTCAACGCACGTCCCTATGCTGCACGGGATGAGCGCATCTTCGATGGATCCCGTATCGCCGCACGTTCTTGTGCTGTACGGGATGAGCGCATCTTCGATGGATCCCGTATCGCCGCACATCCCTGTGCTGTACGGGATGAGCGCATCTTCGATGGATCCGGTATCGCCGCACATCCTTGTGCTGTACGGGATGAGCGCATCCTGCGCTCACTTGACCGGCTTGGCCATGCTCAGGAGTTCGACACCGAAGCCATGATGTTCATACAGCGCGCGCGCGCGTTCGTTGCCCGGAAACACACCCAGCGTCAGATAGCGGCAGCGATGCTCCCTGGCCCAGCGCTCGGCGAATTGCAGCAGCGCGCCGGCTACGCCGCGGTGCTCGTAGTCGGTGGCGACGGCGAGGTCGGCGATATGGCAATTCTGCGCACCGGTGAAGAAATCCTTGCGCGTCTGCAGGTGCAGGAACCCGGTGCGCTCGCCATCTTCGTCCTCGGCCACGAACAGGTGCGAGGCGGGCGGCAGCGTGCGCAGGTGATGCTCGATATCACGGCGGATGCCTGCGAGCGTCTCGTTGCGCTTGCGCCACGCTGGCAGATCGAATTCGGCGAAGCGATCGGCGAGGTCGAGAATGAACTCGTCGTCGTCTGCATGCGCGAGACGGATGTGTGTGGTGGATTCGGGTGCGGCATCGTTCATGGCGGCGGTGCGATCTTAGCGCATTTTATAGAATTACACTTTCTCGGCGTATTCGCTTAACCAAATTGTTCGTCTGGCATCGCCAGCAGGCTGTCTGCGCCAGCGCGGATCGCGGCGGCGTGCGCCAGCGTGCGCGGCAGGATGCGGGCGAAATAAAACCGCGCGGTATCGCGCTTGGCCTGCTTGAACTGCGCGGACTGCGCCGACGCATCGGCCGCGGCGACGCTGCGCGCCCAGAAATAGGCAAGCGCGATGTAGCCGGAGTAGAACAGGAAATCCACCGCTGCCGCGCCGACTTCGTCCGCATTCGCCAGCGCGCGCTTGCCGATCGCCTGGGTCAGCTCGCCCCATTCCTTCACCGCCGCCGCGACCGGCGCGATAAACTCGGCCAGCGTTGCATCACTCGAATTGGCCTCACAGAACGCGCCGATTTCCTTGAGAAAGTGCTGCAGCCCGACACCCTGCGTTTGCAGAATCTTGCGCCCGAGCAGATCGAGCGCCTGGATGCCGGTCGTGCCTTCGTAGATCGTCGTGATGCGCGCATCGCGGGCAAACTGCTCGATGCCGCTTTCGCGGATGTAGCCGTGGCCGCCGTAAATCTGCACCGCGTGATAGGTGCATTCGTTTGCCAACTCGGTGAGCATGCCCTTGACGATCGGGATCAGGAACGAAAGCAGTTCATCCGCGCGCTTGCGCTCGTCGGCGTCGGGCGAGCGCTCGATTCGATCGACCAGCGTCGCGGCGTAATAGCTGAAGGCACGCGTGCCTTCGGCGAACGCCTTCTGTGTGAGCAGCATGCGGCGAATATCCGGTTGCACGATCAGCGGATCGGCGGGCTTGTCGGGAAACTTCGCACCTGTGAGCGAGCGCCCTTGCAGCCGCTCGCGCGCGTAAGCGAGCGAGTTCTGGTAGGCGCGCTCGATCAGAGCGAGGCCCTGGATACCGACGGCGAGGCGCGCGGTATTCATCATGGTGAACATCGCCATCAGGCCGCGATTCGGCTGGCCGATCAGCCAGCCTTCGGCGGCGTCGAAATTCATCACGCAGGTGACCGAGGCCTTGATGCCCATCTTGTGCTCGATCGCGCCGCAGCTCACGCCGTTGCGCGTGCCCAACTTGCCGGTTTTGTCCACGTTGACCTTGGGCACGATGAACAGCGAAATGCCTTTGACGCCCGCAGGCGCGTCGGGCAGGCGCGCGAGTACCAGATGAATGATATTTTCCGTCAGGTCGTGCTCACCGGCGGTGATGAAAATCTTGGTACCGCTGATCTTGTGCGTACCGAACGCAGACCCATCGGCGTTCGGCTCCGCGCGCGTGCGCAGCAGGCCAAGATCGGAACCGCAATGCGGTTCGGTCAGGCACATCGTGCCGGTCCAGCGGCCTTCGACGATGGGCTTGAGAAACGCTTCGCGCTGCCATTCTTCGCCGTGCTGTTTGAGGGCCTCGGAGGCGCCGTGCGAGAGCAGCGGGAAATTTCCCCAGGACAGATTGGCCGAGTCGAGCATTTCCTTGAGCGGTGCGCCGATCGATTCGGGCAGATGCTGGCCGCCGTACTGTTCCGGCGCGGTCAGGCCCGGCCAGCCGCCCTCGACGTATTGCGCATAAGCCTGCTTGAATCCCTTCGGCGTGGTCACGCTTGCGCTCGCCTTGTCGAGCGTGCAGCCTTCCTCGTCGCCGCTCGCATTCAACGGCGCAAGCACGGTCTCGGCGAATTTCGCCGCCTCGTCGAGCACCGCATCGACGATGTCGCGCGTCGCCGCTTCGCCGCCGGGCAAGCGCGCATAAAGCGCCTCCACCTTGAGCAGATCGAACATCACGAAGCGCATGTCGGCGAGTGGGGCGGCGTACTTGCTCATGCTGAATTCCCTTTGTATATAATAGTAATTGTCTATTTATCGCATCAACGATACTGGTTCGGTATGCCCGGCACGGGCGACAGCCGGCTCTTGTGTTCGAACTTGAAGTCCTTGCCCGCGGCGGGGATGTTGATCGTGCCCTTGAGCTCGTACGGCGCACCGCTCGACTCCTTGGCATCGGCGAGAAACGCCTTCTGCACGTCCGCGCCGGCGTTGAGCGTGGTCTCCACGATATCCGCATTCTCGCCCGGAATATCCATGTCCGGATTCAACGCGAGATCCGCCGCGGCGAGCCCACTCACGCGCAGCGATGCCTTCAACGTCGCGTAATGCACGGTCTTGTCGGAAAAATTCTCCAGGCGAATCTGCAGTTTCCAGCGCCCGTCCGGCAACACGTCGAGCTGCTGGATCGAGGCATTCGGCGGGTTGATCGGATGCGTGGGTGGCCCGCAGCTGGCGAGCAGGGCGGAGACGGCCAGAACAGGAAGCAGACGCAGCAGGCGGATCATGAGGCGAACTCGTGGTTTGGCGAGTCGCTACATTAGCCAAAACCGCGGTGCGGCGGAAGCGGAAGTGGATGGATTGCCCACCACGTCGCTCGATTCACGCTGCTACCATTGCCCGGATGACCCGTCCGCCCCTCGAAATCCTCAACACCGTCTTCGGTTACCCCGCCTTCCGCGGCGAACAACAGGCGATCATTGATCACATGGCCGCCGGTGGCGATGCCTTGGTGCTGATGCCGACCGGCGGTGGCAAGTCGTTGTGCTATCAGATTCCGGCGTTGCTGCGTGTGGGCACGGCGGTCGTGATTTCGCCGCTGATTGCGTTGATGCAGGATCAGGTCGAGGCGTTGCGCCAGTTCGGGGTCGCGGCGGCGTTCTTGAATTCGAGTCAGGACGCGCGCACGCAGGCCGAGGTCGAGCGTGAGTTCGCATCGGGAAAATTGAAACTGCTGTACGTGGCACCGGAGCGCCTGCTGACTGAGCGTTGTCTCGGCCTGCTCGCGAAGACGCCGGTTGCGCTGTTCGCCATCGACGAGGCGCATTGCGTGTCGCAGTGGGGCCACGATTTCCGCCCCGAATATCGTCAGCTGACGATCCTGCACGAGCGCTTCCCGGCGGTGCCACGCATCGCGCT
>NZ_DATBQK010000098.1:0-28480 GCF_036560865.1 Rudaea sp. | reverse complement strand
TGCTCAGGAAGTCTTGCTCAAGCAAAAAGCCCGAGTAGGCCTTGTGACGCACGGCGCCAACCGCGCCGACCAAATACGGGCGCCAGCCGGCACCGATGTCGCCGAAAAACCAGCGACCGGCCACATCGAGCTGTGCGCTTTCCCATTGGTGGCCAGCGCGCGGCGAAGAATTCTTGAAGTCGGCATTGTTGAGGCCGTATTCGAAATCGACGGCGAAGTTCGGGTTCACCCAAACACCGGCGCCGATGCCGCCAAAGCCAGATACTTTGGTCGTGCGTGAGCTGTCCGGAACAACGACGCCGAGGCGCGGTGCCACGTACCAGCTACCAAAATCCTGGGCTTGCGCCGTTCCAACTACGCCGACACCGCCCAGGGCGAGGGCGATAACAGCGAACAAAGTATTACGTTTCATCGGAGTCTCCTATTGCTTGGTTTTCTTCGGGCGTGAGCTAAACCCCATTGCGCACGCAAATTATCATCACTCCACCGTCGGATGCCCTCAACTCGTTAATAAAACGTTAGTCAGCGGCAACGCGAACTCCGCTATTCTAGCAAAACCCGGAGCTGCGCTCTACCCCTGGCCCGAATCGTTCACAATCGAGTCAGGCTCTGACGCTCAATAAAGCATTGATGTCATAACATATTGTTTAAATTCATTATTCCAAACGAAACCCAGCGTGACGGGGCTCGTACGCCACCTACACTGTAACTGCTTCAAGAAACGGATTCGTGCCGGCGAGCACAGATTTTGCAACGGCACGCCCCCAACGCGTTCATTTCGGGCAGCCCAGGCGCCCGATCGGATTCCCGTTCATGGAAGCAAGGTGGCCGGCAAAAAAACGGCCAGCCGCAACGTCGCAATGTTTGCAATACTTGGCGTTTGGCGCTCATCCGAAAGAGAAGGGGAACCTTGTGACCAGTACATCAAAGTCCGCTGCGGAACCGCGCACCGAACTGACCATACGCAGCCTCGTGCTCGGCGTCATCATTACGCTCCTGTTCACCGCGGCGAATGTGTTCTTCGGTCTCAAGGCCGGCTTGACCTTCGCCACCTCGATTCCCGCCGCGGTCATTTCGATGGCGCTGCTGCGCGGCTTCAAGGATTCGACGATTCAGGAAAACAATATCGTGCAGACGGTCGCGTCGGCCGCCGGCACTTTATCGTCGATCATCTTCGTGCTGCCCGGCCTGGTGATGATCGGCTGGTGGACCGGCTTTCCGTATTGGGAATCGTTCCTGATCTGCGCGCTCGGCGGCATCCTCGGCGTGATGTATTCGATTCCGCTGCGTCGCGCGCTGGTGACCAATTCCGATCTGCCATATCCCGAGGGTGTGGCCTGCGCCGAAGTGCTGCGCGTCGGCAGCCCCGGTGAAGGCGCAACCCAGTCGGGCATCGACGAGAGTCGCGCCGGTTTGCTTGCGGTGATCTGGGGCGCGATCGTCGCAGCCAGCTTTGCGGTAATCGTCGCGACGCGCATATTCACCAGCGACGTCGCGCAGTACTTCCGCTTCGGTGGCGAGAAAGGATCGGTAAGCGGTTTCGATTTCAATCTGTCGATGGCGCTGTTCGCGGTCGGCCATCTGGTCGGACTTTGGGTCGGCGTTGCGATGCTGCTTGGTGCGGCGATCGGCTGGATCTGGGGCGTGCCGCATTACTCAGCGCTGGCTGCGACCGCGGGCGACGCAGCGCAGATCGCGCAGGCAACCTGGAGTCATCAAGTGCGCTTTGTCGGCGCCGGCACGATCGGTGTCGCCGCGATCTGGACGCTGCTCAAACTGGTCAAACCCGTGGCCAGCGGTCTCGCCTCGGCGATGGCTGCCTCGCGTGTGCGCAAGGCCGGACAGGGCGCGGCGCTGCCGCGCGTCGAACAGGATATTCCGATCGGCCTGGTCGGCGTGATGTCGCTGATCTGCTTCGTGCCGATCGCGGCCCTGCTTGGCCATTTCGCCATTGCCAGCGGTCTTGGCGATCACCTGTGGCTGCTGATCATTGGCGGCCTGATTTATTGCGTGGTGATGAGCTTCTTCGTCTCGGCCGTGTGCGGCTACATGGCCGGACTGATCGGTTCTTCGAACAGCCCGCTGTCCGGCATCGGCATTCTTGTGGTGATCGGCGCGGCATTGTTGTTGGTGTTCGGCGTGAAACCGATGCTCGCGCCCGGTCATGAGAACGGGCTGGTCGCATTCGCGCTGTTCGTGACTGCCGTGGTGTTCACCGTCGCGGCGATCGCCAACAACAACCTGCAGGACCTGAAGACCGGTCAACTTGTCGATGCCACGCCGGCCAAGCAGCAGTGGGCGCTCATCGTCGGCGTCATCGCAGGTGCGGCGGTGATTCCACCGATTCTCGACCTGCTCAATCATGCTTACGGTTTCACTGGCGCACCGGGCGCCGTGCCTGGGCGTGCGCTCGCTGCACCGCAGGCAGGGTTGATCTCGGCGCTCGCACAAGGCGTGATCCAGAACAATATCGACTGGAGCCTGATCGAAATCGGCGGCGCAATCGGCGCGGGTCTGATCCTGCTCGATATCGTGTTGCGGCGAGGGACGAAGTCGGCGCATTGCTCGCCGCTTGCGGTGGGTCTCGGAATCTATTTGCCGACGGCGGCGACCTTGATGGTCGTGGTCGGCGCGATCGCCGGTGCGTACTACGACCGGCGCGCGGAGCGCACGGCAAAGCCCGAAGCGACCAAGCAACTCGGCGTGCTGCTTGCGTCGGGCATGATCGTCGGCGAAGGCCTGGTCGGCGTGTTGATCGCGGCCATCGTCGCGTTCTCGGGCAAGGACTTTCCGCTCGCGCTGGTCGGCGATGCCTTCGCCAACAATGCCGCGTTGTGGATTGGCGGCATCGCATTCGTGGTTGCCATGCTTGCGCTGTATCGCTGGATCGAGGGGTTGAATCGCAAGACAGCGGGAGGATGAGGCGAGGTGACCGGTGAGCGGCGCAGATTGCTCCTGAGCCGGTCGCGCATCAAACTCTGAAAGGCGATTGATTTTCGGGCACCAAGGCTTAATCTCACTCTCCGAGACGGCAGTCGCGAACCATCGAGACACCGCGCCCGTCGAAGCACAAGATCAATCCATGCCGCTTGAATATTTCCATCCTGCCGTAGCCGCGTGGTTCCGCGAGACTTTTCCTGCGCCCACGCCTGCGCAGACACGCGCCTGGCCGGCGATCCAGTCAGGCCGGAATGTGCTGATCGCCGCGCCGACTGGTTCGGGCAAGACCCTCGCCGCCTTCATGGCGGCGATCGACGATCTCGTGCGCCGCGGCGTCGAAGGCACGCTGACCGACGAAACGGCGGTGGTCTACGTTTCGCCGCTCAAGGCGCTGTCGAACGATGTGCGCATCAACCTGCAAGTGCCGCTCGAAGGCATTCGCGCACAATTGGAAAAGTATAATTTGCCCGATGTGGAAATCCGCACCTTCGTGCGTACCGGCGACACGCCGCAGGCCGAGCGTACGCAGATGCGCAAACGTCCGCCGCATATCGTGGTGACCACGCCGGAGTCGCTCTACATCCTGCTCGGCTCGGAATCCGGTCGCGCGATGCTCGCCACCACGCGCACCGTCATCGTCGACGAGATCCACGCGCTGGCGCCGTCGAAGCGCGGCGCGCATCTGGCGCTGTCGCTGGAACGCCTCGAAGCACTGTCCGGGCGGCGCTTGACGCGAATCGGGTTGTCGGCGACGCAGAAACCGATCGGCGAAGTCGCGAAATTTTTGGTGGGTAAGTCGTCCATTTCCGACGAGCATTCGCAAAACTTTCCCCCTTCCGCCCCCCGGGCACCTTCCCCCGCTACGCAGGGGAAGGAAAAAGCAGAAACATCGCATCTCGGAATCCTTCCCCTGCGCAGCGGGGGAAGGTGGCGGCAGCCGGAAGGGGGCGCTCTCGACAACCACTGCGACATCATCGACGTCGGTTATGCGCGCGCGCGCGATCTGGCTCTCGAACTGCCCCCCGCGCCGTTGTCGGCAGTCATGTCCGGCGATGTCTGGCAGCTGGTCTACGCGCGTCTGGCCGAGCTGATCCAGCAGCATCGCACCACGCTGATCTTCGTCAACACGCGGCGCATGGCCGAGCGTCTGGCGCGGCATCTGTCCGAACTACTCGGCAAGGACGCGGTGACCTCGCACCATGGCAGCCTCGCGCGCGAGCAGCGTCTCGCCGCCGAGCAACGTCTCAAGCGCGGCGAACTGCGCGCGCTGGTTGCAACCGCGTCGCTCGAACTCGGTATCGATATCGGCGATGTGGATCTGGTGTGCCAGATCGCCTCGCCGCGTTCGATCTCCACTTTCCTGCAACGTGTCGGACGCGCAAACCATTCGGTCGACGGCCTACCGAAGGGTCGTCTGTTTCCGCTGTCGCGCGACGACCTGGTCGAATGCGCCGCCTTGCTCGACGCAGTGCGGCGCGGCGAACTCGACACGCTGCACGTCGAGCGCGACGCACTCGATGTACTCGCGCAGCAGATCGTCGCCGAAGTCGCTTGCCGCGAGTGGAACGAGTCCGAGTTGTTTGAGTTGATCCGGCGCGCGGAACCATTCGCGAATCTCTCTGCCGATACCTTCCGCGAAATCCTGCGCATGCTTGCCGATGGCTACGCAACGCGGCGTGGACCGCGTTCGGCGTATCTCCATCGCGATGCGGTCAATGGCCTGTTGCGCGCGCGGCGCGGTGCACGCCTGACCGCGATCACCTCGGGCGGCGCGATTCCCGATACGGCCGACTACGAGGTCGTGCTCGAACCTGCGGCGCAGAAAATCGGCACGGTGCACGAGGACTTCGCGGTCGAGAGCATGGCCGGTGATATTTTCCAACTCGGCAACACCGCCTATCGCGTGCTGCGCGTCGAGCGCGGCAAGTTGCGCGTCGAGGATGCGCAGGGCCTGCCGCCGACGATTCCATTCTGGCTCGGCGAGGCGCCGGGACGCAGCGACGAGTTGTCGTTTGCGGTTTCGCGTTTGCGCGAGGAATTGTCCTTGCTGCTCGAACCCGATTCCATCGCCGCGGAGGTGTGGTTGCGCGAGAAAGTGGGCCTGAACGAATCCGCGGCGCGCCAGATCGTCGACTATCTTGGCGCGACCAAGGCTGCGCTCGGCCTGCTGCCAACGCAGAAGCAATTGGCGATGGAACGCTTCTTCGACGAATCCGGCGGCACCCAGCTGGTGATCCACTCGCCGTTCGGCAGCCGCCTGAATCGCGCCTGGGGCCTGGCCCTGCGCAAGCGCTTCTGCCGCACCTTCAATTTTGAATTGCAGGCGGCGGCGACCGAGGATGCGATCGTGCTGTCGCTGTCGACCAGCCACAGCTTTCCGCTCGACGACGTTGCGCGCTACCTGCATTCGAACAGCGCCGAGCAGGTGCTGATCCAGGCCCTGCTCGACGCGCCGATGTTCGGTCTGCGCTGGCGCTGGAACGCGGTCACGTCGCTCGCGCTGCCGCGCTTCGTCGGCGGCGCCAAGGTACCGCCGCAGCTGCAGCGCATGAAGTCCGAAGACCTGCTGGCGACCGTGTTTCCCGATCAGGTCGCCTGTCAGGAAAACATCGTCGGCGAACGCCAGATTCCCGAGCACCCGCTGGTCGCGCAAACCCTGCACGATTGTCTGCATCAGGCCATGGACATCGACGGTCTGCTGCATTTGCTGAAAATGCTGGAAAGTGGAGAAATCCACATTGTTGCGCGCGATCTGACCGCGCCCTCGCCGCTCGCCGCCGAAATTCTCAATGCGCGGCCATATGCTTTCCTCGACGACGCACCGCTCGAGGAACGCCGTACCCAGGCCGTGCAGAGCCGGCGCTGGGGCGATATCGAAAGCACCGACGATTTCGGCAAGCTCGATATCGAAGCGATCGACGGCGTGCGCGAGGAAGCCTGGCCCGAGGCGCGCAACGCCGATGAGTTGCATGAGGCCTTGATGGGGCTTGGGTTTGTCACAGACGCAGAAATGCGAGCCAATCCGTCGTGGCGGCAAATGCTCGATCAGTTGATTGCACAGCGGCGTACGACGCGATTCCAGCTTTCGCCTCTCCCCTCGGGAGAGGTCGGCGCGCGCAGCGCGACGGGTGAGGGTCCGGCGTCAGATTACAATCCATCCCTAGAGTTCACCTCCGGTCGACATCCTGTCTTCCCCTCAGCCGCTGTCGCGGCTTCGACCTCATCCGGCGCTTTTCGCCACCTCCTCCCAGTGGGAGAAGGGAAAAGCATCTGCATTCCTGCCGAACGTCTTCCGCAATTTGCGGCGATTTTCCCCGAGCATCATTGCGAACCTGCCATCAGCGCACCCGAGGAATACAGCGCAATCGAATGGACCTATGAAGACGCCCTCGTCGATATCGTGCGCGCGCGCCTGACCGGCCTCGGCCCGGCTCGCGCAACGGATATCGCCGCCTCGTTGAATCTGCCGCCAGCCTACATCGACCTGGCGCTGAGCAAACTGGAAAGCGAAGGTTTCGTGATGCGCGGCCGCTTCACGCCCGGCGCACAGGATACCGAATGGTGCGAGCGGCACCTCCTCGCGCGCATCCATCGCTACACGGTCAAGCGTCTGCGCCGTGAGATCGAGCCGGTCGAGCCGCGTGATTTCATGCGCTTCCTGTTCGAGTGGCAACGCGTCGCGCCGGGCGCGCAAGTGAGCGGCCCCGACGCGCTCGCGGGCGTGCTCGCACAGCTCGAAGGTTTCGAGGCGCCCGCTGCCGCTTGGGAAAGCGAGATTCTTCCGGCGCGGGTATCGGGCTACGAAATTTCCTGGCTCGACGATCTGTGTCTGGCCGGGCGCATCGTGTGGACGCGCCTGCGCGCGCCTGCGACTCGCCCGGATGAGGCGGATGCCGCGCGTCCGCGCACCAGCGCAGGCCCGGTGCGCGCCACACCGATCGTGCTGCTGCAGCGACGCAATATCGGCGCATGGACGCAGCTTGGCAACAACGCGCAAAACGCTGCTCCGTCGCTATCTTCGCGCGCGCAAGCAGTGGCCGATCATCTGCGTGAGTACGGTGCTTCGTTTTTCGACGAACTCGCCGGCAGCACACGCTTGTTGCACACCGAGCTTGAAGATGCGCTTGCCGAACTCGTTGCGGTGGGCATGATCAATTCCGACAGTTTCGCCGGCTTGCGTGCGTTGCTCGTGCCGTCGTCGCGCCGCCCTTCGCCACATCGCCGGCGCGGACGCCGTACCGCCTTGCTCGGCATCGCCGACGCCGGACGTTGGGCGCTGCTGCGCCGTACCGCTCCCACGCCGGTCGCGTCAAAAAAGCCGCATGGTATAGATGTGGAAATTGTCGAACAGGTCGCCCGCACCCTGCTCAAGCGCTATGGCGTGATCTGCTGGCGCCTGGTCGCGCACGAGGCACAATGGCTGCCGCCGTGGCGCGAACTGCTGCGCGTCTGCCATCGCCTTGAGGCGTGCGGCGAAATCCGCGGCGGCCGGTTCATCGCCGGAATTTCCGGCGAGCAATTCGCGCTGCCGGAGGCGATCGCGCCGCTGCGCGCTGTCCGCCAGAAACCTCGCGACGGTACGCTGATCAGCGTCTGCGGCTCAGACCCGCTCAACCTCGTCGGCCACATCGTCGCTGGGGCGAAGCTGCCCAACCTCGCCGGCGCACGCGTGCTCTATCGCGACGGCATGCCGATCGCGACCCTTGCGGCCGGCGAATTCACCGCGATCGAGCCGATGGATGAATCGGCGCATTGGGCGGCGCGCAAAAGACTTCTACATACCGAGATCGAGGCTGCCGCGATCGATACTTAGCACGTTGCGCCGCCTTTACCAAAAGCCCCTGGTCAAGGGCATGGGTTGGGAAAGGTCGATTGCAGAATCTCACAAAATTTCTTCAGATCGATATTTCCACCGGAGACGATCGCGACGATCGGGCCTTGGCCGGCCTTGCCAGTCAACGCGGCTGCCAACGGTAGTGCGCCCGCGCCTTCGGCTATCACGCGCGCCTTTTCCGCCATCAGCCGCATCGCCTGTCGGGTCTGCTCGAGGGAAACGACGATGACGCCATCCAGCAGCGGCCGCATGCGCTCCCACATGCGCGGGAACACGCTTTGGCCGCCGGCGCCGTCGACAAACGACGCTTTCCAATCCGCAAACACTTGCGCAGAACCTGCGGCGAACGACTTCGCAGCCGGCGCTGCCGTTTCGGGTTCCGCGCCCCAAATTTTGATCTCGGGTTTCAGCGCCTTGATGGCGCTGCCAACGCCGGTGACGAGTCCGCCACCGCCGATGGCCGCAATGACGACGATTGTATCGGGCGCATCCTCCAGAATCTCCAGCCCCATCGTGCCGTGGCCGGCGATGAAGTTGTGATCGTCGAATGGGTGCACGAAGGTTCCTTCGACGCCGGCAAATGCGCGCTCCGCGAGAGCTTTCCATGCGACCTCGTACGGCACCAGGGCGAGCCTTGCGCCGAGTGCCTTCATGCGTTCGATCTTCGCGGTCGGTGCCGTCTCTATCACCACGACCGTGCAGGACACGCCGGCTTGCCGCGCCGCGTAGGCGACGCCCTGGCCAGCATTTCCGGCGCTGATCGTCCACACGCCGCGCTTGCGTTCGGACTCCGGCAGCATCGCCACCGCGTTGGCTGCGCCACGCAATTTGTAGGCGTTGATCGGCTGCAGGTTCTCCAATTTTAGCCTGATGTCGGGGTAGTCGGGCCCCAGTTCGAGTCGGACCAGCGGCGTGCGCACGATGGTTCGCACTATGCGCTGGCGTGCTTCCTGGATCTCGGCCAGCTCAATCGGGCGGACGGCTTCTACGGATGTGGGCATGAGTGGTTTCCTATCGTGGTCGCCGCGAATCAAGTCGACGGTTGTCTGCTACGAATCATCCCGGATGCCGACACGCACATCGCCGCTGACTGCGAGTCTCCGGATCAGGTCTCAATCAAACCATTCCTCACCGCGATCAACGTCAACTCGGCCTGATTGCCGGCGCCGAGTTTCTGCTTGATATTGTATAAATGTGTACCGACGGTGTTCGGCGACAGCGAAAGGATTTCCGCTATGCGCTGCACGGACTGGCCGCGCGCAAGCTGGATGAACACGGCGAATTCGCGTTCGGACAAGGTCTCGACCGAATTGGCGCCGCCACCGAGATCGTGCATCGCGAGTTTGCGCGCGATTTCAGCGTCGAGATAGATGCGCCCCGCGGCGACCGCACGCACGGCGTCGAGCAGCTCTTCCGGCGCGCTGCGCTTGGACAGATAACCCAGCGCACCGGCCTTGAGCACGCGTCGCGGATGCGCCGTGTCCTCATGCGCGGACAGTGCGAGCACGCGCACGGATTTGTCGCGCGCGATCAGGCGGCGTACGGCTTCGATGCCACCCATGCCGGGCATCGACAGATCCATGACCGCCACGTCGGGCCGCACCTGCTCGAATTGCTGATATGCCGATTCACCGCTGTCGGCTTCGCCGACCACTTCGATATCCGGGCTGATGCTGAGCAGCATGCGGAAACCGACGCGTACTACGGCGTGGTCGTCGATCAGCATCACGCGAATTTTCTTGTTCTTGTTCATTATTGTAAAGGTATACTCGCGCTCACGCGGACGCCGCCGCCCGTGCGGTTTGCGACCGTCACCTCACCGCCAAGAACACGCGCACGATCGGCCATGCCGCGCAAGCCGTAGTGGCCGGGCCGCTGCCAGTCCGCCGGCAGGCCGCGGCCGTCGTCGTCGATATCGAGCCGCAGGACATTGGATTCCGCGCGCAACGAAATCTCGATGCGTTGCGCCTGCGCGTGGCGCAGCGCATTGGTGATTGCTTCCTGCAGAATGCGGTAAACCGCCAGCGTAACCGTCGTGCCCAGCGGTTCGGGCAAGTCGCCCAGCTGCAGCTTGAATTCGATTTGCGGATTCAGCCGCCGCCATTCGTCCACGCGTTCGCCTACCGCGTCGGTGAGACCCAGACTGTCGAGCGTCAGCGGACGCAGGCGCGGAATCATGTCGTGCATCGCGGCGTACAGTCCGCTCGCCGTATCGACGATGAGCTGCGCGGTCTGCTTCGCGGATTCATCGCAGCCCTGCTCGCGCCGCGTCAGCGACAGCGCCAGACTCTTGATCGCGGTGACGCTCTGTCCGGTTTCGTCGTGCAGCTCGCGCGCGATTTCGCCGCGTTCGTCCTCGATGCGTGTTTGCACGATATCGGCGAGCTCGCGATTCTGCTGCAGGCGAAGTTCGGCCTCGATCGCCTGCTGGCGCGCATTCAGATTTTCCTCGATCGTCTGCGCCATGCGATTGAATGCGCTCCCGATCGCGCCGGCCTCGGAGCCGACGAACGCGGGCAGACGCGTGTGGTAGGCGCCACGCTGCAATTCGTCGAGTCCGCCAGCAATCACCGAGAACGGCCGAGTCGCGCGCCATATCAAGGCGAAAACCAGCAGATTGCCGAGCACCATCGCGAGCACGCCGAATTGCAGCAGACGCACCGCGTCGTCCCAGCCGTCGAGTATCGCGCGACTCGGATTGGCGTCGACCTCGAGTACACCGTCGAAGGTGTCGAAGCGCTGCTGCATCGGCTGCGGCGCGACCAGCGCCGTGTACCACGCGGGCGCATCGCGGCCGGCCTTGTACACCGGCGGCGGCGAAGAATAGACGACCGATCCCTGCTGATCGCGCAGGGTGATATCGGTCGAGCGCACGCGGCCGAGATGAATCAGAAAATCGACCAGCATCGGCCGGCTCGTGTCGGCATAGACGAGTACGAAGTTCGACAACAACTGGGTCGCGACGCGATTGCCGGCCTCGATTTCCTCGCGCACGCTGTTGCGCGTGTCCTTGATCTGGAACGCGAACAGCACGCCGATGAAGATCGCGATCAAGCTCGCGATCAGCAGGTTGATTTGTAGGCGCAGACTCAAGCGCGCGCTCCCGCGGCGGACGGCCATTGCGCGAAATCGCGCTGCGCCGCAAAGCACTCGACCGCGTCGCGCAGCAGTTGCTTCGATGCCGGATGATATGGATCGTGGCCCGCGCCTTCGGCCCAGGCCAAGCGGCTGCCGGCGCAGGCGCGATGCACGCGCCAGGCATTGGTCGGCCGGCAGACGAGGTCCAGTGTGCCGTGCACAATCGCCACGGGAATGCCGCGCAGGCTCGCGGCGGCGCGCAGTACGGCCGCCTCGCCGAGAAAGCACCGATGCGCCAGATAGTGCGCCTGAATCGTGTACGTCGCGCGCCATGCATCGACTGCCGAATCCGCGTACGACGACGCGGCACGCGGAGCGACGTAGGGACTGCTCAACGCCGATTCGTAACGCTGCCACTCCAGCGCCAGGCGCGATTGTTTGAGTGTGTCTCCGGATTGAAAGCTGCGGTCCAGATAGGTCACCACGCTGCGCCGCCAGCGTCGCGGAATCTGCTCGATGAAACGCAGATGCGCCTCGGGCAGCAGCGTGCCGGCACCATGAAAGAACCAGTCGAGGTCGGCCCTGCCGGTCAGAAAGACTCCGCGCAGGACCAGGCCGGTGACGCGTTGGCCATGCTGCGCCGCATAGGCAAGCGCGAGCGCCGCGCCCCACGACCCGCCAAACACCAGCCAGCGTTCGATCGCGAGCTGTTCGCGCAATCGTTCGATATCGGCGATCAGGGCCGCAGTGTTGTTGTGCGCTGTTGCGCCGCGCGGTTCGCTGCGTCCGCAACCGCGCTGATCGAACTGCACGATGCGGAATTTACCGGCGTCGAAGAACTCGCGCTGGCGCAGGGTACTGCTTGAACCAGGCCCACCATGCAGCAGCAGCACCGGAATGCCGTCCGGCGCGCCGGCCTGTTCGTAATACAGATGATGACCGTGATCGAGCGCGAGGGTGTTCGCGTCGAAAGTCGCAGGCAATGGCCACGCAGCGATCTCGTCTTGCATCCGGGAAATGCTAACCGATCCGCCGGGTGAAGTCCGTGGCTTCCCCTCTGCCGAAGGAAGAAGAAATCGCCAACTACAGAAAATCGTGAGGTGCAATTCAGGGCAATCGCGATGCGCCGCACGCCGTATCGGCCGACACTCGGTATCGATGAAAGCAATGCGAGCGCGCTTCCATCGACACCGTACCTAGCTTTGTCTGGAGGTTTTATGAAGTGGCAAACCCCGCAAGCCAGCGATATGCGTTTCGGCTTTGAAATCACGATGTACATCGCCAATCGCTGAACGTTCCGCGGCAGCGCGCCGGTCGCCCCGTACAAGGGTCGGCCGGCGCGTTCGCTGCAATACCGATCACACTGACTCTTGTGCGAATTCATGTGCTCGGCTCCGCCGCCGGCGGCGGCTTTCCGCAATGGAACTGCAACTGCCGCAACTGCGACGGTGTGCGCCGTGGCACGATCAAGGCGCAGGCGCGCACGCAATCGTCGATCGCGCTGAGCGGCAATCAAACCGACTGGCTGCTGTGCAATGCATCGCCGGATATTCTCGGCCAACTGCGTGCATTCCCCGAACTGCAACCGGCGCGAGCGATCCGCGACAGTGCGATTCGCAGCGTGCTGCTGATGGACGCGCAAATCGATCACGTCACCGGTCTGTACATGCTGCGCGAGCATCGCCAGCCGCTGGATATCTGGTGCACCGAACCCGTACGTGAGGACCTCGAACGCGGCAATCCCCTGTTCCACCTGCTCAAGCATTATTGCGGCGTTGCCTGGCACCCGATTCCGCTCGATGGCTCGCACTTCACGATGCCGCAGATTCCAGGGCTGGAGTTCAGCGCCCTGCCCCTGCGCAGCAATGCGCCACCGTATTCGCCGCATCGCGATCGACCGGTCGCCGGCGACAATATCGGTCTGTCGATCGAGAGCACGGTCAGCGGCAAGCGCCTGTTCTATGCACCGGGGGTCGGCGATATCGAACCTGCGCTGTGGCACGCGATGACGCGCGCCGATGCACTGCTGATCGACGGCACCTGTTTCCACGACGACGAACTGATCACGCTGGGCGTGTCGAAAAAGCGTGCGCGCGACATGGGTCATCTGCCGCAAGCGGGCGCAGGCGGCATGCTCGAACAGCTTGCGCGCCTGCCCGCGGCCACGCGAAAAATCCTGATCCACATCAACAATACCAATCCGATCCTCGACGAAGACAGCACCGAACATGCGCAGGTGCGCGCGGCGGGCATCGAATTGGCCCACGACGGCATGGATTTCCAACTATGAGCGGCAGCGCCTGGAATCACGAGGAATTCGAGGCTCGCCTGCGCGAGCGCGGCAAGGCCTACCACATCCATCATCCGTTCAACCGCATGCTCAACGAAGGGCGCGCAACGCGCGAACAGATTCGCGGCTGGGTCGCGAACCGCTACTACTACCAGATCGCGATTCCGGTCAAGGACGCGGCGGTCTTGTCGAACTGCCCGGATCGCGCAATGCGGCGCGAGTGGATCCAGCGCATTCTCGATCACGACGGCCACGGCGACGACGCCGGCGGCATCGAAGCCTGGCTGCGGCTCGGCCTGGCGGTCGGCCTCGCGCGCGAGGAAATCGACGATCTGCGCCATGTCGTGCCCGGCGTGCGTTTCGCGGTCGATGCCTACGTGAATTTCGCGCGGCGCGCGCCGTGGCAGGAAGCGATGTGTTCCTCGCTGACCGAATTGTTCGCGCCGAAGATCCACAAGGAACGCCTGGCGAGCTGGCCAGAGCACTATCCATGGATCGAATCGGAAGGCTTGCAGTATTTCCGCAACCGCACGACGCAGGCGCGGCGCGATGTCGAACAGGCGCTCGCGGTGACGCTCGGTTATTTCACCACTCGCGCACTGCAGGAACACGCGCTCGATATCCTGCAGTTCAAGCTCGACATCCTGTGGACGATGAACGATGCGATGGCGCTGAAGTACGGAGTTGCGTCGTGACCACCGCGACCGCGATCGACGCCGGCAGCGTTCCGCGCCTCGCGCCGCATTTCCGGCTGCAATGGGAGCCGGCGCAGAATGCGCACGTGCTGCTATATCCCGAAGGCATGGTGAAACTCAACGGCAGCGCCGGCGAAATTCTGAAGCGCTGCGATGGTGCGGCGGCCGTGAGCGCCATCATCGCGGAGCTGGAAAAGACTTTCGAGACGAGTGGACTGTCGAGCGACGTGCTCGCGTTTCTGGAAATCGCCGCGAAACAACATTGGGTGGAATTCGCATGAGCGCCGTGATCGCCGCCGAAGCCGTCAAGCAAGACGCTGTGTCAGCCATTGCAGCTGCTCCAATCGGCCCGCCGCACTGGCTGCTCGCCGAACTCACCTATCGTTGCCCCTTGCATTGCGCGTTCTGCTTCAACCCGGTCGATTTCACCCAGCACGACAAGGAGCTGTCCACCGACGACTGGTTGCGCGTCCTGCGCGAGGCGCGCGCGCTCGGCGCGGTGCAATGCGGCTTTTCCGGCGGCGAACCGCTGCAGCGCGACGATCTGGAAATCCTCGTCGCCGAAGCACGCGCGCTCGGCTACTACACGAACCTGCTCACCTCGGGCATCGGTTTCAACGAGCAGCGCGCGGAAAAATTGAAAGCCGCGGGCCTCGATCATATCCAGCTGTCGTTTCAGGATTCGACGCGCGAAGTGAACGATTTCCTGTCCTCGACACGCACCTTCGATCTCAAGCGCAAGGCCGCCGCCTCGATCAAGCAGCATGGCTGGCCGATGGTGATGAACTGCGTGATCCACCGGCTCAACATCGATCACATCGAGCGCATCATCGAACTGGCGGTCGAACTCGACGCGCAATATCTCGAACTGGCCAATGTGCAGTTCTATTCCTGGGCACAGATCAATCGCGATCAGTTGCTGCCGACGCGCGAACAGTTGCAGCGCGCCGAGGAAGTCACTCGATGCTGGCGCGAAAAGCTCGGCAGCAAGATGAAACTGATCTTCGTCGTGCCCGACTACTACGAAACGCGCCCGAAGAAATGCATGAACGGCTGGGGCAATATTTTCCTGACCATCACCCCCGACGGCGCCGCCTTGCCGTGCCATACCGCGCGCATGCTGCCGGGCATGGCGTTCCCGAATGTGCGCGACAGCAGCGTGCGCGAAATCTGGTACGAATCCGAAGGCTTCAACCGCTACCGCGGCACCGGCTGGATGAAGGAACCCTGCGTCAGTTGCCCGGAGCGCGAAAAGGATTACGGTGGCTGCCGCTGCCAGGCCTATATGCTCGCGCAGGATCCCGCGACGGCCGATCCGGTTTGCGATAAATCGCCGTATCACGCCGTGGTGACGGGCATCGTCGAACAGGCGCAGCGGCGACGCTCCGAAACCGAGGTCAAGCCGTTGCTGTTCCGCACGCCGCTCGAATCGAAGCGCCTCGCACGACCGTTCTGATTCGACGCCGACGCGTGTCGGAGGACGCAGCATCAGCACCACATCTGCGGTCGCTCAGGTGCGCGTAGCGACTGCATGACGCAAGCGGGTGCATCAGTCACAATGGCCGCATGCCGGCGACTCCACTGTTCGATCGCGTACTCAGACTGAGTGCCTTTGATGGCGATTCGCGCGCGGGCCTGCTCGCCTTGCATGCGTATTTTGCGGTCGACTTTCCGGATTGCTCGCTGGCCCTGCTGCTGGCCCACGGACAGGGTCCTGGACGTTGCCGCCTGACCGGACTGATCGGTCCGGACGGCACCGAGCACATGGCGAACGTGAACCCGGGCGGCGATCACGGCGAATTGCCGCTGTTCGACGACGCGCTCGCCGCGCGTCTGATCGACGCAACCCAGGCGCATGTCGTTGCCGTCGCACCCGGCGAACGCAGCTTGCCGCTGGCGCAGGCGTTGTTCGCGCCGGCCAGTGTGCTCGCGGTGCCTGTGGCCAACGATGGCCAACTCAGCCACTGGCTCGTTTTCGGCAGCACGCTCGCGCAGCGCTTCGCCCAGGTGGATCGCGACCGCCTGCTGTTGCACGTCAACCTCGCCGCCAGCCTGATCGTGCGTCCGGCCGCGCTGCGTGCGCTGACCGCGGAAACCCGCCGCCAGCGCCATGAAATCGAGGGTCTGGCCGATATCCAGAAACTGCTGCTGCCGGACAATCCGCAAATCGGCGGACTCGACTACGCGGTGCACTGGCAACCCGCCGCGACCGCGGCGGGCGATTACTACGAGATGAGCAACCTCACCGAATTCGCGCCGCCGGATTTCGTGGCCAATGGCAGGGATATCTGGGGCGTCATCATCGGCGATGTCTCCGGCCACGGGGTCGCCGCCGCGGCCGAAGCGGTGCAGTTCGATGCGATCATGCGCACCTATCAGGGCGACGATGATACGCAGCAGCCGGCTGCGGCCATGTCCTACGCCAACCGTTATTTCTTTTCGCGCCGCAATCGCGGTCATTTCATGACCGTGTTCGCCCTGATCTATCGGCCGGATACGCGTCACTTGAGTTACCTGAGTGCGGGCCATCCGCCGCTGTTGCACCGGCGTGACGGCAGGGTCCAGTTGCTCGGCGAAAGCGATCAGATTCCGCTCGGCGTCCTGCGCGACTTCGAGTACCAGAACAATGTATACAATGCAGAAAATGGCGACATCCTGATTTTGTATACCGACGGCATCGTCGAGGCACGCGACGCGCACGGGCGCGAATTCGGCCTCGAGCGCCTGCGCGAACTCGCCGCGCAGGGTCCAGCCGAATCGCCGCAGGCGCTGTGCGACGCGCTGGTCGCCGCCGTACAGGCGCACCAAGGCGGCGCATTCGGCACCGACGATCAGACCCTGCTCGTGCTGCGCATCGGGAACTAAGCGCAGATCAGCCCGCTGCGGGCGTACTTTTCTTCGTCGCCGCAGCGGGATTCGCCGGCACCTTTTTCGGATTCGCGCTGACGCTGGCTACCTTGACGATGCTCGGCTTGTCCCAGGTGCCGGTCACCTTGTAATCGACCCGGGTGACGGCGTTGATCTGGTTCTTGAACACGGTCTGCAACACCGCGCCCGCAGCCGCGCCGACCGGTCCGCCGACGAGCGCACCGCCGACGAGCAACGAACCGCCGACATGCGGCGTGACTTCGACGATCTGATCCCAGTCGCGCGTTTTCAGGCCCATGCTGCCCTTCAGGCGCATGTCCGCGGTCGGACTTTTGACTTCGAGGTTCTCGGTATAGGCATAGCCGTCGGTCAGGGTGAACGTGCCGGCGATCGAATCGAAACTGTAGCCTTTGTTGAACAGGTCGCCGAAGTCGAATGCGAGCCGGCGCGGAATCGCCGCCAGGTTGAGCAGGCCGCCGATGCGCCCGGCACCGAGTTCGACATCCGGAATGCGCCCCTCGGCGATGTTCACCTTGAGCGCGCCGCCGTTGATCTTGTTGAGCGCGAAGGCCGATGGCGGGCCGGCCCAACTCGCGTCGACATGCGCAACGATCTGGCCGCCGTCGATCAGGCCGGGGCTGCCGAGCGCGTCGAGCATGTGGCCGAGGTTCTGCGCCGACAGGTCGATGCCGAAAGTCGACCGGTGGTAGCCGTTTCTGCGCGTCCAGTCGCCGTGCGCACGCATGTCGATATCGCGTGAATGGGTGGTTATCTGGTCGAAGTGCATGCCGTCGGCGATCGGCACGCTCTCCATCGTCGCCTCGCCGTACGTTGCCTTGCCAAGATGGAAATCGCCGATGTGGATATGCAGCGGCGGAATCGCCGCGGGGTTCAGCGGCGACGTCGCATCATCCTGTGCGGCTACACCCGGCACCGGCTCCGGCCCTGCTGGCCAATAGAGCCGCTTCAAATCCGCGCTGATGCCGCGCTGGCGCAGATCCTTGCGCGGAATGCTCAAATTTCCCTCGATGTTCGCGCCGTCGAACGCTAGCTCGGTCGTGTCCGGGCGCGTAGTCAGTTTGATATTGCCTTCGCCGAACGAACGATCCCAGGCCTGCACCGAAGGCGTGTGCATATCGATGCGATCGAGCACGCCTTCGTTGCTGCCGGTACCGTTGCTGGCGAAATCCATCCAGCCGGAAACATCGACCTGACCGGTAGCGCCGGTGATCGTCATTCCCGACTTGGGCAAGGCCGCCTTCGCCTCGCCGCCGAACTGCACATTGGCCACGAACGGCGTGGTCAGCGCCGGCAGACGTCCGCGCATCGTCAGGATATCGCCGAGGCGCAGATTGAGATCGGCGCCGATGAACGGCAGGGTCAGGGTCAGTTTCAGCGGCAGTGCACTGTCGGCGGATTTGGCCAGCGGTTGCGGCAGATCGATGCGCACCCCGCGCAGATCCGAGGTCAGGGTGAGGCGCTGGCCGCTATCGTTTGCCTTGCTACCCTGTTCGGCATCCTGATCGGCACTGAACAACGCGGTCCAATTCGCATCGCCGCTTGTATACTTCTGGTATTCGTTCAGCGCCGGCGCATAGTCGAGCACGTTGCCGACCGGCAGGCGCGTCTCAACTTTCGCCTCGACCACATGCTGCGCATTGGCGACGTAACCGCCGACCGCGAGAGAAAATTTCGCCGGCTTGTCGTGAAATGTCGTCGCCAGCTCGTCGGCGGAGAAGCCGCTGCGATTGAAGCGCAGCGCACCGTTCGCTTTGTCGAAGCGCAAGGCGTATTTCGCATCGCTCAGATTCGCGTCGTCGAGCTGGGCCTTGCCGTCGAGAGTGAAGCTCTCGATCGGCTTCATCGGCGCATGCAGGATGAAATCGACCTTGCCATGCCCGCCGATATCGACGCCCTGCAGGGCCGCGGCGTACGTCGTGCCGAGCGGCGTGGCCTTGATGAAACCAAGCAGATCGCGCCCTGCGCCTTGTCCACTCAGGTTCACATCGAGCGTGCCTTCGCCGTAATCGGTGACGTCGACACTGGCCTTGTTGATCTTGTTGCCTTGTGCGGTGCCTGCGTCGATGTCGACATGCAGGCCGGTGTTGACGAAATCCGTCAGCGCGTGGCCGTGCTCGACGGCGGGCCAGTCGGCGAGATACTTGAGGCGAAAGTCCTCGATCTCCGCCACCCCTTCGAAGCGGCCGGCGTTGTTGCGGAACGGCCAGTCGGCGAGATTGCCGCGGAACACCGCGCGTCCGCCAACGATGCGTCCGCCGGCGAGCGCGCGATCGAGCCAGCTGACGGCGCTGGGCGGCATGATATTGATCGGCCAGAACAGATGCGAGGCGGGCACCTCGGCATGGGTGAGCAAGTTGTACAGATCCAGCGTCGGGCGCGTGCCGTCGTCGGCGATCTCGACTGCGCCGCGCAGTTCGCCGCCATAGGTCTTGCCCTCGTTCGCACCCTCGTAGGCCAGCGCGTCGGTTTCCACGCGCCACGCATCGTCGCCACGATAGGCGACGATGCTGCCGGACAGATCGGAGAATGCCAACGCCTGGCGAAACACGCGCGGTACGGAAACGCTCACCGCGTTGTGCCGCGGCAGATCGACGCTGAGCGCATCCTGATCGCCACGCAACACACCGCTGAATCCACTCAGACCGGGCAGCTTGTCGACGGAATGCCAGGCGAACGCGTCGAAGCTCGCGGCTACATCGTAGTTCTGCGCATCGACATAGCGCAGCGTCGCCAGGCTGAGGCTGCCATCCGGATTGCCCGCGTAAAGCCAGCGCCGCACTCCGGCGGGCAAGGTGTCGACCAGCATCGCCGTGCTCGTCACCGCACCGATGTCGATGGCGCTCAGGGTGGCGGCGTATTCGGGCGCGTTTTCGTCGCTGCCCGCGCTGCGGCGCAAATGTGCCGCGCCGGTATTCGCGCCGACGCCCTGGCGTTCAACGACGAGATCGGCGATATCCGCGCTCCAGCCGTCGGTTTCGCGCTGCCAGCGCGCGCCGAACGCGACGCGATCGAAACTGATGTGTGGGGAATAACTGTGCTTGTCGTCAAGCGCGATCGCGGTTCGCGTCTCCAGCACCATGTCGGCCAGATCGATCTCGGCGCGCACTCGAGTCAGTTCGCCCTGTTCGACCCATGCCCAGAACTGCCCGCGCCCCTTGCCGCGATCGAGCACCAGCCCGGCGAGCGGATAGCCGCGCAGGATCGCGGCGAGGTCGAGATCCTTGCCGCCGAGATAGGCCCGGCCCGAGTGATCGGCACTGGAGTATTCGATCACCGCATCGATCGGCGGCGATGCGGTGGCGAGATTCTTCACGCGCGTGACCAGACGATGACGATCGCCCTGATTGATCAGGCGTGCTTCGTCGGCGCCGAGCTTGAAGTGTTTATCGTGCTCCAGATCGTCGATGTTCAGGCGCGCATCGCGCAGTACCAGCGTGCCGAGGCCGAACAACGGATTGTCGTCGAGGCTGAAGCCCTGCTTGTCGTCGTCTGCGCTGTTATCCATGCCGCGCAATTGCCACTGACCATCCACATCGCGCACCAGATCGACTTCGATCCCCGCGAGCCGAAACTCGTTCCAGCTCGTATTGCGCCGCAGCCATGCGAAAAAGTTCAGTTTTATACCCGCGCTCGCGATCGTCAGCGGCAGCGTGCCGGGTTTGGCAGCGCCCAGGTGCAGCCCGGTCAGGCTGAGCAAAGGACCGTTGCGTTCCCAATGCGTGTCGACGCGGTCGATCGTCACCGGCCGGTGCAGGCGTTCGCTCAGCAGCGCGCTGACCTTTTCGGGGTGGCTGGCCACCCAGGGCAGCGCAAGCTGGATCAGGCCGATGCAGATGCCGATCATGATGATCGCCGCCGCAAGCAGTCCCGACAACCACAGGCGAATGCGGTGCAGGCGGCGGCGCCCTTCAGTCATGAACAAAGAAGTCCCAGGGCTGAGGGCTGAGGGCTGACAAACTGGCCACGCAATTGTTCTTGTCCGGCGTCACACGCACGCAGCGGTTGCAAACGGGACTGACGGCGACGCGGGGCTGCTCTGCGCACTCGGCCCTCAGCCCTCAGCCCTGCTCTACAGCAGCACCACATCGTACTGCTCCTGCGCGTAGTGTTCTTCGGGTTGGAAACGGATCGTCTTGCCGGTGAATTCCTCGAGTTCGGCGACGGCGGCGGACTCTTCGTCGAGGATGCGCGCGACCACCCGGGGCGCTGCGAGCACGAGCAGTTTCTCCGCATCGAACTGGCGTACCGCGCGCGTGATTTCGCGGAAGATCTCGTAGGTGATGGTTTCCGAAGTCTTGACGCTGCCGCGGCCTTCGCAGGCCGGACAGGGTTCGCACAGTTGCCGCTCGAGGCTCTCGACCGTGCGCTTGCG
Organism: Rudaea sp.; assembly: GCF_036560865.1. GTDB lineage: Bacteria > Pseudomonadota > Gammaproteobacteria > Xanthomonadales > Rhodanobacteraceae > Rudaea. The sequence continues at coordinate 7,382 of NZ_DATBQK010000098.1, read as the reverse complement.
CGTCATCTCGACCAGGCCCAGATGCGACATCTCGTACACCGTGGTCTTGGCGTGATCCTTGACCAGCGCCTTCTCCAGGAAACGCAGCACCTGGCGCTTGTGCTCGGCGTCGATCATGTCGATGAAGTCGATGATGATGATGCCGCCAAGATTGCGCAGGCGCAGCTGGCGCGCGGCGGCTTGCGCCGCTTCGAGATTGGTCTTGTACACCGTCTCCTCGAGGTTGCGATGACCGAGGAAGGCGCCGGTGTTTACGTCAATGGTCGTCATCGCTTCGGTCTGGTCGATAATCAGGTATCCACCCGACTTCAATGGCACTTCCTTCTTGAGCGCACGCTGAATCTCGTCTTCGACCCCGTATAAATCGAAAATCGGCCGCTCGCCGGAATAGTGCTCGATGCGCTCGGCCAGCTCGGGCATGAACTGGCGGGTGAAGCTCACAGTCTTGTCGAAGGTCTCATGCGAATCCACGCGCAACTTTTCCACATCGCTGCGCATGAGATCGCGCAACGCGCGCAGCGGCAGCGACAGATCCTCGTAAACGCGCTGGCCGACGCCGACGCTGGCCATGTTGTCGCGGATCGACTGCCAGACCCGGCCCAGATAGGCGACGTCCTCGGCCAGCGCCTCGCGCGTCTGTCCTTCGGCGTTGGTGCGCACGATGTAGCCCAGATGCTCCTCGCCGGTCAGCTCAAGCAGCAATTCCTTCAGGCGCGCGCGTTCGCTCTCGTCCTCGATGCGCACGGAGACGCCGATCATCTTCGCGTATGGCAACAGCACCAGATAGCGCGACGGGATCGACAGATGCGTAGTCAGGCGCGCGCCCTTGCTGCCGATCGGGTCCTTGACCACCTGCACGACGATGTCCTGGCCCTCGTGCACGAGTTCGCTGATCGGCGGCGTCGGCACCGGGCCGTTCTCTGCGCCTTCGACGATCAGCGTGGGCAGCGCGCGCACGATATCGTTCGCGTGCAGGAATGCGGCCCGCTCAAGACCCGCCTCGACGAATGCGGCCTGCATCCCGGGCATGACGCGGCTGACGCGGCCACGATAGATATTGCCGACATAACCGCGGCGCAGCGCACGTTCGATATGCACTTCCTGCAGCATGCCATTTTCGACCACCGCCACGCGGGTTTCGCGCGGAGTGACGTTGATCAGGATTTCTTCAGACACGGCAGATACTTCGCGAATTTTTCTTACCGTGTTTATAGCTTGGCCGGGCGGCGTTTGTCGAATCGCACCGCGCTCTCTGGATCATGCGCACGCGGCAATCCCGAATCGCCGCAACAAGCCCATCGTTTCGAACATCGGCAGGCCCATCACCCCCGAGTAACTGCCGTCGAGCCGGCTGATGAACGCCGCCGCCCTGCCCTGCACCGCGTATGCGCCCGCCCGGTCCATCGGCTCGCCGGTATCGACATAGGCGACGATGTCGGCATCGTCGAGCGTGGCGAAGGTCACTCCGGTAACGCTCAGCGCATGCTCCTCGCGTCCCGCGCTGACGCACCACACCGCGGAGATCGCCCGGTGCGTGCGTCCCGACAAACGCCGCAGCATCGCGATCGCATGCGCGCGGTCGCGCGGCTTGCCGAACACCTCATCGTCGAGCACCACTTCGGTATCCGCACCGAGCACCACGGCGCCACTGACACCGGACAATTGCAGCAAGCCTGCGCCCGCCTTTTCGCGTGCCACGCGCCTCACATAGTCCTCCGGCGGCTCGCCGGGCGCGCGCACCTCCGGCACGTCGATCGGCACCGTGCCGAAACGCAAGCCGACCTGTTCGAGCAGTTCGCGCCGGCGCGGGGATTGGGAAGCAAGATAGAGCATGAGACCAGAAATCTGTCCAAGAACCGTAGCGAGCGAAGGCAGTTTGCGCGTCGCCGGAGCGCAGGACGCGGAGTGTACACGTCAGTACATGAGCAGTCCGAGCACCACCGGCGCGCAAAATGCCGAGCGCACAGGTTCTTGGACAGATTCAGGCGCGGTGATAGGGATGGTTATTGAGCAGGCTGACCGCACGGTAAAGCTGCTCGGCCAGCATGATGCGCACGAGTGGATGCGGCAGCGTAGCCGGACCGAGCGACCAGTGCTGCTGCGCGCGCTCCAGCGCAGCCGGCGCGAGCCCCTCGGGGCCGCCGATCAGGAACGCCAGATCGCTGCCCTGCATGCGCCAACGCGCGAGCTGCTCGGCAAGCTGTTCGCTGCTGAAGGATTTGCCGCGCCCGTCCAGCGCGACCACGTGCGCGCCTTTCGGAATTGCCGCAAGCATCGCCGCGCCTTCGTCCGCGACAACCCGCGCGAGGTCATTGTTCCTGCCCCGCGACTTGGTGGAAATTTCCAGCAGTTGCAAAGGCAACTCGTGCGACAGGCGCTTGGCATACTCGGAATAACCTTCCGTTACCCAAGCAGGCATGCGCTCGCCGACGGCGATCAGGGTAGCGCGCATCCCGTCTCCTCGACGACTAATCGCAGGTCAGGCCGGGTATCTGCGCCATTCGAGGATGCGGAAGTCCTTGAAATAACAAATAGTGCCAATCATTACTGCAAGCGATCCGCTGCCGATGAACCAGCCTTGCGCGGCAGGTAACAAATAAGACAGCACCCAGCAAAGTGCATTGAAAATCCAGAAGCAGCACAGCTGGGACATTTGGATGTTGGCGCGACGGAAACTGGCAACGGACGCCAATGCAAAAAAGACAGTCATGCCAAGGTAGAAATAGAGATGCCAATCCATTTGTCCCTCCTCAACCCGCGTTCGCCGCCTTCGGCATGTCGTCGCCGACCGTCCATAGACGCTCGAGGCCATAGAACTCGCGGATGCGCGGCAGCATCACATGCACAATGATGTCGCCCAGATCGACAAGCACCCATTCGGCCTCGCGCTGACCTTCGACGCCGAGCGGCATCATGCCGGCCTTCTTGGCGTACTTGACCACTTCGTCGGCGATGGATTTGACGTGGCGCGTCGAGGTGCCGCTGGCGATGATGAGGATGTCGGCGATCGAGGTTTTGCCGCGCACATCGATTTCGTGCACGTCTTTCGCCTTGAGTTCGTCGAGCGCAAGAAGTACGCGCTGACGCAGATGCTCGACCGGATCGACGGGTGTTGCGGTTTTCTTGCGACTCCGGGAGGAAGTTTTCGCTTTCGCTGGTGTAGCCAAAAGGGGTTTCACCTCAGGTTGGGACAAGGGCGGGCCAACGCCCGCAGCCACAGAATATACGCCGATTTTGTGACAGGGGAAGGGTCGGATTCAGCAGCAGTGGCTCAGCACATTCCTCCGATTCACGCTGTGACCGATTCGGGCACCGACGCCTCACTGTGTGCAGGCCGCTGCCCCGGTCAATCGCCGCATCGGTTGATCGGTATTCCAACTGCCGGAAAGCGGTGGCTTCAATAGAAAATCGGTTACCAGATGGCCGCTGCTTGCGCTGTCGTAGACAAGCGTGACGCTGCCCAGCGGCTGCGCCGCGATCGGCACATAGATACATGCCGGACAAAAGCCTCTGGTCTGTCGAAAATCCATCGCCGCATTGGCGAGAAACGGCAAGGTATTGCCCACGCCCCAGCGCGCGATGCCCAGCTGGTCGTACAGATAAAACACATCGAACTGCTGTTCGGGCAACGCGAGCACATCGATGCCCGAACCCGACAGAGCCGGTGGATACCAGGCCCCGGTCAGATTTGTTGGCGTCCCGTTGAGGCTGGGGCAGGCTCCCGTGCGTGCAAGCAGGCCGAAACTCTCGCTGCCAGACTTGTCCTCCAGATACCAGGTAAAGACAAACTGGTTCGCCGCCGTTGGCGTCAGCAGAACCGTACCGACCCGAGTCAGGGCGTTCTTGCTGCCATTCCAGGCCGAGCGATACAACGGCGCCGTCCACCACCCCGAATTCGATGGCGGCGCCGCGGCCTGCGCCAGATACCAGGTCGGTGTGCCGTCCTCCATGTAGGTATACCAGAGCAGCATCTGCTGGCCGCCGGCCTGACTCAGGCTCACTCCATGCCCGGAGCGCTGCGCGTTGTAGTACAGCCCGGGAGCAAGCGTCGGCGTGACGATGTTGGCGAAAAAGTTGAGAGTTGGAAACGCGTCACTGGTATTGCTCAACTGGAACCAGGTGTTATCGGTCAGTGTGTCGCTGGTACTGGTATTCCTGGCATAGATATACCAACGACCGGCGCGCGGTTTATCGATGATGAAATTTCCATTGCCGTGCATCACCGACGAGGGCGTGGGAGCATCGGCAGTCTGTGGAGATGCGGATTGGCCAGGAAAATCGACGTGCTCGACGGTCCAGTCGAGATCGGAATAGTAGTCGTTGACCAGGCTCACCGTGATCGGCGCATAGCTTGCGGAGTTGGGCGGTAAATCGAAATACGCGCGCAGCATCGTCTGCCCGGGTTGCATTTGACCCGGCGACACGATGGTGTAATTCCAGGGATCGAAGCCGTTGAGCACATTGTTTGGCCGATTCTTGTCGGCAAACGCATAAGACGCCGACCACGCCAGGGGCAGAATGGCGGCATTGCCCTGGCCCTTGTTGCCGTCGCCATCGAACAGCACTGCGGCAAACAGGCCCGGGCTGGACGTGGCGGAAACCGGTAGCTCGATCGCGTTCGTCGCGGACATTGCGAGCATGCGCAGCTGGAAACTCGCACCGGCGCCAACTTGCCCCGGCCCGGTGACGAAGGTATTGCCGAAATTGGTGGGGTTCATCAGCAAGCCCGCCCAATTTACCGCGACCGAATCGACGCTGGAGCCACTCGACCTCACCACCTTGATCGTGTACTGCGGAACCTGCAAATTGGCGGCACGGATATCGGCCATGCACGTCGCCGCGGCGCCGGTATGCGCCATCGCCGTACACAAAGTGGTGAGCACGCCGCCCGCGGATCCCTGCGGCATAGAGATCGAAAGTTCGGTACCTGCGGCGGTGCCGGCAGGCAACACGGCCATCAGGATGTCCGCACGCGGCCGATAATCGAGGAAGCCTTACTCCGGCTCATTGACGGTGAACGTGCCGGATCGCGAGCTTCCTGAAACGTCTATCTGGATTGAATTGGCCGCGGTCAGGGTCGTGGCCTGAAATGCGGCATTCGGCAAGGCTGGCGATCCTGAGACGTTCACAATCGCGAAAAGCGGATCGTAGGCGTTGCTGACCTGGACGTTCACCTTGGTCAGCGGCAGAACGGTGGCTGCGCTTGCAGTAAGCACAAACAGGTTTGCAGAAACTGCGGCGAGCAGGCCTGGCAACGTTTTCATTGGCACTCCCTCGATTCGGGTCTCACTGAACAAGAGCAGGCTGAATGCACCCGCCAATGTAGAGGAGTTGCGGCGGCCTTAGTTCCATTGGCGCGCAGAAACTTGTTGCATCTCCGATGAGGCTAGCACGTGGTACACATTGATGATGCGATCAACCGCGCGTTTATTGACGACGGTAAATCCGCAAGATTTCCACATCGGCCAGCAGCGCGTCGGGAATCAGCCAGCGCGGTTCGCGCCCGTCGGCGAGCAGCGCGCGCACTGCGCTCGCGGAAATATCCAGCGGCGTGACCGGCAGGCTCAGCACCTTGCCACATGCGGATTCTCGCAGTTCGCTCGCGACGCGCACGCGGCGCGGACCGGCTTCGGCGACGAGTTCGGCAGGCCACGGCTCGGTGCGCCCTGGGCGCGTCAGCATCGCGATATGCGCTAGATCGAACAAGGCATGCCATTCGCGCCAAGTTGGTAAACCGCCGAACGCATCTGCGCCGACCAGCAAGATCAGCGATCGCTCATCGCCCACTTCGACGCGCATTCCGCGCAGCGTGTCGACCGTGTACGACGCGCCTGCGCGATCGAGCTCGCGCGTGTCCAACGTCAAACGCGATTGCCCCACCAACGCGCTGCGCAGCATGTCGACACGTTGCGCAGCGCTGGCGACCGGCGCGGGCCGATGCGGCGGTACGTGAGCGGGCATCAGGCGCACCTCGGCGTCCAGCGCCTCGGCCGCTTCCCAGGCAACACGCAGATGACCGTTGTGCACCGGATCGAAAGTGCCGCCGAGGATCGCGATGGGTTTCATGCGCAAACCAAACCCGGATGTCGCACTAAAAATCGCCCCCGTCCGCCTTCTGCACCTGCCCCTGCTCCTCGGAGGATGGGACAGGCAAACGATGGCCAAGTTGGAATCCTTCCCCTGCGCAGCGGGGGAAGGTGGCGGCAGCCGGAAGGGGGCCATTGCGACATCGAATGCACTATCCGGCTTTCAACATGCCCGCGCGCGGCTTGGCAATCGCGACCAGCAGCCGCTCGAATTCCAGCCACGCATCGCCAACTGCCTTGCGCGAATAGTCGAGCTCGCGGCCTTTGCCGATGCGATCGATGCGCGCGGCCTGGATCAGGCAGGCAACCCAGTGTGCGCGATCGGCGCGTGCGAGCGCCTTGCGCAACAGCGCCTCGCGCGGCGGCTTGATGTACTCGGCCTTGAATGCCGCGGCAGGGTTCCCACGTGCGCTGGACAGACGCGCAAGTAGCTGTAGTTGATTGAGTAGCCAACCGAGCAATCCGATGACCTGCTCGCCTTCCGCGCGCAGCCCAGCGAGGATGCGCAATGCACGCGCCGCATCGCCCGCGAGCGCGGCATCGACCAGCTTGAACACGTCGTAACGCGCGCTGTCGGCGACCAGATCTTCCAGCGTCGCCGCATCGAGCGGTTGGTCGCCGTGCAGCAGAACGAGCTTGTCGATTTCCTGCGCGGCGGCGAGCAGATTGCCTTCGATGCGCTCGGCCAGCGCATCGATCGCATCGCGGTCCGGTTTCAGACCACGCGAGGCCATGCGCTGACCAATCCAGTCCGTCAGCTCGTCAGCCTTGAGCGGCCAGAACGACACGAACACGCCGGCTTTTTCCACCGCGGCCACCCAAGCGGTAACTTGCGCCTTCGACCATTGCGTCGCGGTGATCAGCAGCACCGTGTCGGGCGGCGGGCGTTCGCAGAATTCGATGATCGCTGCGGCGCCTTCCTTGCCCGGCTTGCCGGTCGGCACGCGCAGGTCGATGAGCTTGCGCGTCGCGAACAACGACATGGAACTTGCGCTCTGGCTGAACGCATTCCAGTCGAAATTCGCATCCGCGTCGAGCACTTCTCGTTCGCTGTAGCCGAGTTCGCGTGCGCGTGCGCGCAGCGTGTCCGCGGCTTCGAGCAGCAACAGATGTTCTTCGCCGGCCAATAAATAAACCGGGCGCAACTCGGGTCCGGTCAACTGTTTGCGCAACGCGGGCAGAGTAGTCGGCATGGCGGCGCGCGGATTCGCGCTTACTGCGAGAACTTGCGCTCGAGTACGTCGATCTTGCGCATGATCGCCTGGGACATGTCGCGTTCCATCTCGCGGCGGATCA
>NZ_DATBQK010000097.1:0-18322 GCF_036560865.1 Rudaea sp. | reverse complement strand
AAAGCTCCAGCAGATACTTGCCGGCGGGAGACTTCACGGGGATCGATCCGGCGGGGGAAATATGATCGGTCGTGATTGAGTCGCCAAGCAGCGCGAGGACTCTTGCGCCAGTGATGTCCGAGGGCGGTGCCGGCAGGTCGGCGAAGTCGATGAAGTATGGAGGCTCACGCACATAGGTCGATGCAGCGTCCCAGTCGAACAGCGTGCCGGTCGGCGCCGGCATGCTCTTCCACGTGGCATCGCCTGCGAAGATTCGTCCGTATTCGAGTTCGAACTCATCCGAGGATACCGAGGAGGCGACGAGGGACTCCACTTCCGCCGCGGTAGGCCAGATGTCTTTCAAGTAGATCGGTTTGCCTTCTCGATCGTCTCCGAGCGAGTCTACGGTCAAGTCGACGTTGATCGTTCCGGCGAGCGCATAGGCGACACACAGGGGAGGTGACGCGAGGTAGCTCGCTTTCACCTGCGCGTGAATGCGCCCCTCGAAGTTTCGATTGCCCGACAGCACCGCAACGACCGCGAGGCCCTGCTTCGTCACGACGTCGGCGATCTCGGCCGGTAACGGACCGGAGTTACCGATACATGTCGTGCACCCGTATCCGACGAGGTTGAATCCCAGCTTTTCGAGGTACGGAGTGAGCCCCGCCTTGTCGAGATATTGAGTAACCACTCTTGAGCCCGGCGCCAATGAGGTCTTCACCCAGGGTTTGCACTGCAGACCGGCTTCGACCGCTTTGCGAGCCAGCAGTCCCGCCGCGATCATGACGGCAGGATTCGATGTATTTGTGCAGCTGGTAATCGCCGCGATGACGACAGATCCGTGGGTCACCGCTCCCGCCGTGTTCGGCTGCTCGAGGGGTTCGGGTGGGGATCCGAGGATCTCGCCCGCAGGATTGCCGCCCTCACCCACGAGTCGCGCGAGAACCTTTTCCTCCACCGGAAAATCGACTCCGGCAAAGGCTGCCCCGAAGGACTTGGCGACCGCTGCGAGCGGCACGCGATCCTGCGGACGTTTCGGTCCGGCGAGGCACGGCTCCACGTTCTCCAGATTCAAATCGAGCACTTCATCGAATAGCGGCTCCGCGTCCGCGTCCGTTCGGAACAAACCCTGTTCCCGCGTGTAACGCTCGACCAGGTCGACGAGCGCACCCCGGCCGGTCAACTTGAGATAGTTCAAAGTATTTGAATCGACTGGGAAGAATGTCGCGGTTGCACCGAACTCCGGTGACATGTTCGACAGTGTGGCTCGGTCGGCAATGCCCAGGCTGCTCAGTCCGGAGCCAAAGAATTCCACGAACTTCCCGACGACACCGTGCGCCCGGAGCATTTGCGTCAGGGTCAGCACGAGGTCGGTCGCGGTCGTTCCGACTGGAAGCGTTCCGCGAACCCTCACTCCGAGGACGACCGGCTTCGGCAGAAACATCGGCTGACCGAGCATCGCCGCTTCGGCTTCGATTCCACCGACGCCCCATCCGAGCACGCCCAGACCATTGATCATCGGTGTGTGGGAGTCGGTCCCGACCAGCGTATCGGGGAAAACCCATCCATCGCGCTCTGCTACCACGCGGCCGAGGTGTTCGAGGTTCACTTGATGGCAGATCCCCATGCCCGGGGGTACGACTCGAAAACCCTTGAAGGCCTGCTGGGCCCAGTTGAGCAACGCATAGCGCTCGCGGTTGCGACGGTACTCCCACTCCAGGTTGGTGGAGTAAGCGTCCCTGCTGCCAAACCGATCGACCTGTACCGAATGATCGATAATGAGGTCGACCGGAATGAAGGGATTGACTTGCTCGGGGTCGCCGCCCGAGCGTGCAACTGCGCTGCGCAAGGCGGCGAGGTCGACAACCGCCGGCACGCCGGTAAAGTCCTGCATCAAAACACGCGCTGGCATGAATGCGATGGGCGCATCGGGGCCGTTGGGCCATTGCGCGAGTGCGAAGACGTCTGCTTCAGTGACATCTCGGCTGCCGGCCCTGCGCGCAATATTCTCGAGGAGGATCTTGACAGTGTGGGGCAACCTCCCCAGATCTGTTTGCGTCTTCGCAGCCAGCTTCGCGAGGCTTATATAGGAGGCCGTGCCCGACTGCGTGGTGAGGGTCGCAGCAATGCCGAGTGGATTGTTCATCATGGATTGTCGCCTTGCAGAATAATGGGGCAATTAATGTCGTTGATATTGCCTGATTCGAATCATCTTACGCTCGAAGCGCTGTTGAGCGCGGTTCGCGCTTGCACGGCATGCCAGGCACATCTGCCCCTGGGTCCGCGGCCGGTGCTGCGCGCGGCAGCAACCGCGCGGATCCTCATCGTCGGTCAGGCGCCAGGTGCACGCGTACACCGAACGGGCATTCCTTGGGATGATCCCAGTGGCGAGCGCCTCCGTTCGTGGATGGGCGTGAGCAAAGACGATTTCTACGACGAATCACGCATCGCAATCATTCCCATGGGGTATTGCTATCCCGGCCGAGGTCGCGGCGGCGATCTGCCGCCGCGTCCCGAATGCGCACAACTGTGGCTTGAGAAGCTGTTGGCCGAGATGCCGCTGATCGAACTGACATTGCTCATCGGCCAGTATGCACAACGCCACTTTCTCGGAAAGCGTCGGAAAGCGTCGTTGACTGAAACGACACGGGCATGGGCGCAATACGCGCCACGCTATATCCCGCTACCTCATCCTTCGCCGCGCAACACACCTTGGCTGCAGCGCAATTCCGAATTTGAACAGGAACTCCTGCCCGAGTTGCGCAAGAGAGTCGATGCACTTCTTCATGCGCGCTGACTTCAGCGGCATCCTGATGCCTGCCGCAGCCGTGTTTTAACGCTTGGATTCGGCGTGCCGGTAGCTCAGCCGTCCGTCCACGATTCGGGCGGCAGACGTGTAGGGGTGCACGGCGACGTGCTGCGCATCGAGAATGTGCACCACCTCGATCCCGCGAACGCGAAGGACATCGGCGATGAGGGCCCGGTGGCAACGCCACCACAAGACTTCCGCGCACATCAGCGTGGTCCGCTGGCGAGCGCAGAACTCGAGCAAATCGCTGAGACCTTCGGCAAACTCGGCACTTTCGATGTGATCGGCATAGCCACGAAAGGACGCGTTGCGCCATGCGATATTCTGCGAGTGCAGCTGCGGCCGTCGTCTGCCACCGAGGGCGGGAAACCAACGATAAGAAATGCCATGTTCTGCAAGCGACCTGCACAGTGCGGCCGACGCATATTGCGGTTGCCTGCGCGATTCGGGGAAGCGCCGCACATCGGCGACCGCTTCGAGTCGGAAGTGCAAGAGGAGGTTGAGAAACACATCCAGCGGCCGCGTCGAGTGGCCTACAGTCCAGATCGTCGAGGCCGTCGTGCCCTGGGGCTGCACCGTCGCAATCGTCGGTAAAGCGGCCATCGCTCAATCGATCTTGTTCAAGGCCGAGCCCTTGTGCATCGCGACGTGGTCGGTCTTGTCGCTCTTGATCTCGTACTGTGGCGCATCCATGCTGGCATGGCGCGGGTGTCCCTTGTACTGCGTATCGCGGGTATGAATCCTGATGATCTTTCCGCTGACATGTCCGGCTTCGGAATTCCAGCGCACGTGGTCGCCGACTTTGAACGGTCCGTTCATCATTGCACCTCGATGACTGTGACAAATCGATGGTCAGTCTGGTCGCATGCGTCATGGCGTGCACGGCGGTCAGCACATGGCCCGGACATGCGCCGTCACTCGCTCCAATGCTGGTGAGGTTCGCATTCTCCGCAGGACGACGTCCTCAGGCTACCTCCGCAGCGACGCGTCTGATGCTGTCCAGTGCAAGCGCGAGCGCTTCTGAATCCACCTCCGTCGAAAAAACCAGATAGGCGGAAAGCCGGAACTCCGGCGCGCCGGGGACGCGATGCACACGACCACGCCGCTCATGCTCGCGCAGCATGCGCACCGGGAAGTAGCCTGTGCCACCGTGCAGGAGAAGGTGCTGTAGCCCGAGCCAGCCGACGTTGACGGTGAGCGCGGCCCCAATGAAATTCGGGAACGCAAGCTGGTGCTGCGTAAAGAACTCCGGCCCCCAGTCGACATAGATGTAGTCGCGCGCCGGCCCGCGAGGTGGATCGTGCTGGGTGGAAATCATCACGAGTTGCTCTTCCAGCAACGGTTCGACCGTGAGACCCGGACGAGTTTGCGGCGTATACATCACAGCGATGTTCGCCTGACCATCGATCAAGGCTTGCATCAGGTCTTCTTCGAAGCCGACCAACGCGCGCACCGCAACATCCGGCGCACGCGATGCGAAGATCGGCAACCAAATCGATAGCAAATCCTCCCATAATCCGACGCGGGCCCCGACCGTCAGCGTCGCGCGGAATCCGCTCACGATGCCGATCTCCTGCCGGGCCAGCTCAACCGTGCGCGTGAGGAGCGCTGCGTGTCGTTGAAACTGTCGACCAGCAGGAGTCAACGTCGTGCCCGACTTGTTGCGCACGAACAGTTCCGCCCCGAGCTTCTCTTCCAGGCGCTGTATCCGTGTGCTTACCGTCGATTGCGTGACGTGCAGCCGATTGGCAGCTTCAACGAAGCTGCCCGCTGCGACCACAACGATAAATGTGCGAGCGAGCTCTGTATCCATCGGCAATATCGATATTAGGCGCCGATTTTAATCGTTTGTAAAAAATACCGTGAAGACTAGACTCGGGCTATTCCAATTTTGAACCCTCATGCGCCCCGCTTTGTGTTGTTCGCGTGCCCTCTCGATCTTCATTCTTCGCTATGCACAGGGCGATCATCGGCACCATTCGACCGCAAATTTGAAAGCAAGCGGGAATGTTTGGAACGGGAACAAAACGTGAATGCGGGATTGCGATCCCGCGGGTGAGCGGCGTCAACCAATTCGTTACAAGGAGACCGACATGCTGACACTAGAAGATGCGAGAAAGGTCATTGCGGCCGCCGAGAGAAAGGCCCAGGCGCTCCGCCAGCCGATGAACATTGCGGTCGCTGATGCGGGCGGCAATCTGGTCGCTCATGTGCGAATGGATGAGGCCTGGATGGGCAGCATCGATATCTCGATCAAGAAGGCTTTTACTGCGCGCGCATTCGATATCTCCACCAAGGACCTGGCGCAGTTCTCTCAGTCAGGTGGACAGTTTTTCGGCATCCACGAGTCCAACCAAGGCCGCGTGATGATCTTTGCCGGTGGTCTGCCGCTGAAGCGCGCCGGAAAGGTCGTCGGGGCTATCGGAGTGAGCGGTGGCTCGGGTGAACAGGATGAAGCTGTGGCGGAAGCAGGTTCCGCCGCTTTCGTTTGAATGAATCGAGGAGCAACTGATGGCAACCAATCGAGGAATCGCTTACGTCGGACCTGGAAAGGTCGAAGTTCGCAGCATCGATTTTCCGAAGTTGATCGACCCAGCCGGGAGGCGATGCGATCACGGGGTGATCCTGAAGATCGTAACGACCAACATCTGTGGCAGCGATCAGCACATGGTGCGCGGCCGTACGACAGCCGCTGCCGGACTGATCCTGGGTCACGAGATCACCGGCGAGGTTATCGAAGCCGGGCGCGACGTGGAATTCATCAAGGTCGGAGATCTTGTTTCCGTGCCGTTCAACGTCGCGTGTGGACGATGCAGAAACTGCAAGGAGCGAGCCACGGGCGTTTGTCTGAACGTCAACCCGGCAAGAGCCGGCGGCGCCTACGGTTATGTGGACATGGGGGGATGGATCGGCGGTCAGGCCGAGTACGTCATGATTCCCTATGCCGATTTCAACCTGCTCAAGTTTCCCGATAAAGCCCAGGCGATGGAGAAGATTCAGGACCTGACTTGCCTGTCGGACATCTTGCCAACCGGGTTTCACGGCTGCGTGTCGGCGGGCGTGTCGACCGGCGCAACAGTGCTGATTTCAGGCGCCGGGCCCGTCGGGTTGGCCGCAGCCGCGTCCGCGTTCCTGCTGGGTGCCGCCGTCGTGGTCGTCGCGGACTTCAACAAGGAGCGCCTCGCCCAGGCGCGTTCGTTCGGGTGCGAAACGATTGATCTTGCACAGGGAGGCACGATCGCGGAGCGCATCGAGCAGATCCTGCGAGTGCCGGAGGTCGATTGCGCGGTCGATTGCGTCGGCTTCGAAGCGAAAGGGCATCAAGGCGAGGATGAACCTGCAATCGTGCTCAACCAGCTGATGGAAGCGACGCGCGCAGCCGGCGCGATCGGAATCCCGGGCCTCTACGTCACGGAAGACCCGGGCGCGGGTGACCGGGCTGCCAAGCATGGAAATCTCAGCATCCGACTGGGCCTTGGCTGGGCCAAGTCACATACGTTGTGCACCGGGCAGACGCCCGTGATGAAGTACAACCGTGGCTTGATGATGGCGATTCTTCATGATCGCATCCGGATTGCCAAAGCCGTCAATACCACGGTCATCAGCTTGGACCAAGCGCCCAAGAGTTATGCGGAGTTTGACAAGGGAGTTGCCCGAAAGTTTGTCATCGACCCTCATGGCAGCATCAAGCATGCGGCGTGAGACGCAATCAATCCGCGGCTGACAACCGGATGCAAACCCCGAATCTTTTTTGCGTGTTGCGACAGCAGGCCGTCGCCATGTTCTCTCAATAGTTATCGCAGTCCATTTTTACAGATGCGAGCAAGTCAGCGCTCAACAAGAGTAATACGCCATGATGAAAGACATCTTCCCGCAAACAACGCCGGCGATTGCCGCCAGACGCAAGCAACTCGCGCCTGATATTCATGATGCCTTTACCGCCTTCAGCGAACGCGTATTCGCACCCGGCGCGTTGCCCGTAAAGACCAAGCAACTAATCGCGGTCGCAGTAGCGCACGTCACCCAGTGTCCGTATTGCATTCGTGGGCACACCAAGGCAGCGCAACGACACGGAGCAACCGAGCAGGAAATCATGGAGGCCATCTGGGTTGCAGCAGAGATGCGTGCGGGTGGTGCTTACGCGCACTCGGCTCTCGCGCTCGATACGATGGAACAAGCAACGAACAAACAGGGGGATTGAAGCGAATGAACAATGCAGGCTCGCCCAAGAGTGTCGGTGACGCGATTCACCTGAAGCGTGCATATGATCCCGCAACTCAGGCGGATGGCCGGAGAATCTTGGTTGAGCGCCTCTGGCCGCGCGGCGTAAGAAAGGCTGACCTCAAGGCAGACGCGTGGCTAAAAGAGGTAGCGCCCAGCACGGAGCTGCGGCAGTGGTTCGCGCATCGTGTGGAACGTTGGGACGAGTTCCGGCGGCGCTACGAAAAGGAACTGGACGCGAAGCCCTCCGACTGGACTCCCATTCTCGATGCCAGCAGACGAGGTGCCGTAACGCTGGTCTACAGCGCGCACGATGTCCTGCACAACGGCGCGTTGGTCCTCCGCGATTATCTGGCCAACCAGCTTTCGCAGCACTCTTCGTTGAAGAGTCGATCGGTGGCGCATAAAAAGTAATTTCGTGCCCGGTGTGGACGCAGTCGGGGTAGTTCGATCACCGACCGCGGGTTGTCACCTCGGTTTTCTTCCCGCCAGCGTGCTCCTGGCAGCGGGGAAGACGTAATCCGGGATTTGCGGAAAGGTCAGAAGACCCTTCTGGGTAGTTTTGGTGACCGGGAAGTATGCGTTCGGCCGTTTTTCGTGGTTTCCCCCCGGAAAGGTAATTCGGTCGCGTTGGACACGCTCCCATTTGAGGTGACGCGTTTCTCCGAGTCGCTGTCCAGTGCGGATGAGAAGCCATACCAGGCGATAACCAACGCGTATGAGCCTATAACCATCCGTTCGTTCAAGCGCACAGGCATAAGGTCTAGCATCGCGGTCAATCAGACGTCTTTCCGTCCATAGCCAATGATTGCCCCGTGTCCGCCCAACCTGCCCGCCTGTTATCACCGCTGTCCGAGGACAAGCTCGCGCTGCTCGCGCGACTGAGCGAAGGACTCGACGCCGATTCCCTGCACTGGGTTTCCGGCTATATCGCGGGCGTCGCCGCCGCGCAACGCCGCACACCGCTGGCAGCCGCCACCGCGCTACCGATCGCCGTCAGTCCCGACACCGCGCCGCAGCAACGTCTAACGATTGTCTATGGCAGCCAGACCGGCAACGCCAAACGTCTGGCCGAAACCTTGGCGCACAATGCCGAAGCCGCAGGTTTGCACGTGCGCTTGGTGCGCGCCGACGGTTACGCCACGCGCGAACTTGCGCACGAGCGTCTGCTGTACATCGTGATTTCGACCCAAGGCGACGGTGATCCGCCGGACGACGCGCGTGGCTTCATCGAGTTCCTCACCGGCAAACGCGCGCCGAAACTCGCGCAGCTGAAATTCGCCGTCCTCGGCCTGGGCGATTCGAGCTACCCGCAATTCTGCGCGATCGGCGCCAAGCTCGATGCGCGCTTGGCCGAACTCGGCGCGACGCGGTTGTTTGCGCGCGGCGATGCGGATCTGGATATCGCCACGATCGCCGATCCGTGGACGACGCAGGCGCTGGCACAGGCGCGCGACGTGCTGAAAACGGACGCGCACGCGACGCCAATGGCCACGGTCACGCCCCTGCGCAGCGCCGCACTCGTGGCACCAGCCATATCGACGTGGACGCGCGAGCGTCCGTTCACCGCGCCGCTGCTGGCCAATCAGCGCATCAGTGCGCGCGATGGCGTGAAGGACATCCGCCATATCGAACTCTCGCTCGAAGGCTCCGGACTCAGCTACGAACCCGGCGACGCGCTCGGCGTATGGCCGACGAATCCGCCCGCGCTGGTCGATGCGGTGCTCGCCACGCTCAAACTCGACGGCGAGCGCAGCATCGGCATCCGCAACGAGAGCGCGTCACTGCGCGGCTGGCTGCTGCGCAAGCGCGAACTGACTGGCTTGTCCAAACCATTCGTCGTCGCGCACGCGCAGCGCTCGCACCGACTCGAGCAGGCGCTCGGCAACGACGACGGCAAAGAGGTACTGCGCCGCCTGCTCGGCGACTACCAATTGATCGATCTGTTGCGCGAATTTCCGGCGCGCTGGCAGGCCGAAGACTTCGTCGCGGCGCTGCGTCCGCAGACGCCGCGCATGTACTCGATCGCATCCAGCCGCAAGACCGTCGGCGACGAAGCGCACCTCACCGTCGCCCTGCTTGACTACGAAGCGTTCGGGACCCGGCACGTCGGAGCCGCATCGCATTTCCTGGCTACCCTCCCGGACGATGCCGACGTGCCGGTCTTTATCGAAGCGAACGAGCGCTTTCGCCTGCCCGCCGACCCCACGCGCGACGTGATCATGATTGGCCCCGGCACGGGTGTCGCGCCGTTCCGCGGCTTCGTGCAAGAACGCGCGGAGACCAATGCGTCGGGCCGCAACTGGCTGTTCTTCGGCAATCCGCATTTCCGCACGGATTTTCTCTACCAGGTCGAGTGGCAGCAGGCGTTGAAGAACGGCACGCTGCATAAGCTCGATCTGGCGTTTTCCCGGGATCAATCCGAAAAGATCTACGTACAAAATGCGCTGCGCCGCCGCGGTCGCGAACTCTATGAGTGGATCGCCAACGGCGCGCATATCTATGTCTGCGGCGACGCCACGCGCATGGCGCCCGATGTGGACAATGCGCTGCGCGCAATCCTCATCGAGCACGGCGGCAAGAGCGACGAGGATGCCCGCGAAACCCTGAACCAGCTCACCCAGGAACGGCGCTACGCGCGCGATGTTTACTAAAGGATCGTCGAACATGTCCGCCGTTCCACCCGTGCTGTCCCCCGTCGAACGCATCAAAACTGCGAGTCGGCGTCTGCGCGGCACGCTGGTCGAAAGCCTTGCCAATCCGATCACCGGCGCGATCGCCGACGACGACACGCAGCTGATCAAATTCCACGGCAGCTACCAGCAGGACGACCGCGATCTGCGCGAGGAACGCCGCGCGCAAAAACTCGAACCCGACTACAGCTTCATGATCCGCACGCGTCTGCCCGGTGGCGTCGTTACGCCCGCGCAATGGCTCAAACTCGACGCTATCGCCACGCAATACGCGAACGGCACGCTGCGCCTGACTACGCGCCAGGCATTCCAGTTTCACGGCGTGATAAAGCGCGAACTGAAAGCAACGCTGCAGGCGATCAACGCCGCGCTGATCGACACCGTGGCCGCTTGCGGCGACGTCAATCGCAACGTGATGGTCGCGACCAATCCGCTGCAGTCCGCGGCGCATGCGCAAATATACGAACAAGCGACGCGGCTGTCGGAATTTCTGAAGCCGAAGACACGCGCCTATTACGAAATCTGGCTCGACGAGGAAAAAGTCGCAGGCAGCGGCGAAGAATACGAGCCTATCTACGGGCCGGTATACCTGCCGCGCAAATTCAAGATCGCGTTTGCGGTGCCGCCGGTCAACGATGTCGATGTGTTCGCCAACGATCTGGGTTTCATCGCGATCATCGAGAATGGCGAGCTACTCGGCTACAACGTCATCGCGGGTGGCGGGCTCGGCGCCACGCACGGCGAGCCGGGTACCTATCCGCGTCTGGCCGACGTGCTCGGCTTCGTCGCACCTGAACGCGTGCAGGCGATTGCCGAAGCGGTGGTCACCACGCAGCGCGATTTCGGCGGCCGTGCCGACCGCAAGCATGCGCGCCTGAAATACACGATCGACGACCGCGGATTGCCTTGGTTCAAGAGCGAGGTCGAACGCCGTTTCGGCGCGCCGCTGCGGCCGCCGCATAAATTCTCGTTCGAGCACAACGGCGATCGCTTCGGCTGGACCGAGGGCGACAACGGGCATTGGCATCTAACCCTGCGTATCGAAGCCGGGCGCGTGGCCGATCGAAGCGAGCACACACATCTGACTGCACTGCGCAAGATCGCACAAATCCACAAGGACAAGAATTCCACACTCGGCTTTCGTCTGACGCCGAACCAGAATCTGTTGATCGCGAATGTCGCGAGCGAAGATCGCGCGCAGATCGACGCGCTCGTCGCCGAGCATCATCTGGATCTGTACAAGACCGCAACGCCGCTGCGCCTGAACGCGCTCGCATGCGTCGCGCTGCCGACCTGCGCGCTGGCGATGGCCGAAGCCGAGCGCTATCTGCCGGAACTCACGACCAAGGTAGAAGCGTTGCTGGAAAAGCATGCGCTCAAGGACGCGCCGATTCTGCTGCGCATCTCCGGCTGTCCGAACGGCTGCTCGCGGCCTTATTTGGGCGAGATCGCGCTGGTCGGCAAAGCGCCAGGCCGCTACAACCTCATGCTCGGTGCGGATGCGCGCGGCCAGCGCTTGAACCGCCTGCATCGCGAAAACATCGCTGAAGACCAGATTCTACAAACGCTCGATGGCCTGTTCGCAGGCTACGCCGGCGAACGCGGCGAGGGCGAAGGCTTCGGCGATTTCCTAGTTCGGGCCGGCATCGTCGTGCCGGATCCGCACCCGTCTGCTGCGTTACCCGATGACAAAAACAGAGAGAAAGTTGCATGAACCTGCCCGATCTCGTTACCGCTGCCGAGGACGAACACGCCCTCGCCGAAATCAATGCCTGGCTGGAAACGCGCAACGCGTACCAGCGACTCAGCTGGGCCTACGAAACGCTACCCGGCGCGCATGTGCTGTCGTCCAGCTTCGGCGCGCAATCGGCAACCCTGCTGCATCTGGCCACGCGCGAAATGCCCGATCTGCCGGTGGTGCTGATCGACACGGGCTATTTGTTTCCGGAGACCTACCGCTTCGCCGATGAACTGACCGAGAAACTCGCGCTCAATCTAAAAGTATACCGACCCAATATCGGCATCGCCTGGATGGAAGCGCGCATGGGCAAGCTCTGGGAAAACGGCCTCGATGGCATCGTCGAATACAACCACCTGCGCAAGGTCGAACCAATGCGCCGCGCGCTCGACGATCTGGGCGCGCTCACCTGGATCGCCGGCCTGCGTCGCGTGCAATCGACCGCCCGTGCGAGCGCGAGTGTGCTCGAACTGCGCGATGGCCGCTGGAAATTCCACCCGCTGGTGGACTGGAGCGATCGCGACGTCTGGCAATACCTGAAACAGCACAACCTGCCCTATCACCCGCTATGGGAGCAGGGTTATGTGTCGATCGGCGATGTGCACACAACGCAAGCATTGGGCGACGGCATGCGCCTGGAAGACACGCGTTTCTTCGGTCTCAAGCGCGAGTGCGGCCTGCATTTCGATTGATGCGCCTTACCGTTAAGGATCGCCCGAAGCAGCAGTCGACGGATCGTTCTTAGCCCCTCCCCCTCGATGGGGGAGGGGTTGGGGAGAGGGTGACGCCTGCGCAGCAGGCGCCTGCTGTGTCTACCCCTCTCCCGCCGCGCTGCGCGCGTCGACCCCGGATCAAGTCCGGGGCAGGCTCTCTCCCACAAGGGGAGAGATGGACAATGGATACGCGGAAACCAGCCTTTGCCAAAAGGCGGAGGTAATCTTCCTTTGCGATACGGCTCTTGTCACGCGGTCGCCGGCACGCCATCGAAGAAATCGACAACACCCGTCTCCAATGAATACTCAGCGCCGACGACGAGGAGTCCGTCGTTCTGGATCAGTTGTTCGAGCAGGTCCGAACCATGGCGCAGATGATTGGCCGAGGCGCGGATGTTCGCGCGCACGGCGTGATGCACGAGCGCGTCGTGATCGTGCTTTAGATCGGTCGCGAGCAGGGTTTCCACCGACGGCCGCACGCGATCGACGATCGAACGCAGGTTGCGCGACTGATTCTCCGTCGGCTGCTGCAAGGCTTCGAGCGTGGCCAGAATCGCCCCGCACTGCGTGTGCCCCATCACGACAACCAGGCGCGTGGCGTAGCGCGCAGCGGCGAACTCGACGCTGCCGACCTGGGACGAGGCGACGATATTGCCGGCCACGCGGATCACGAACAGATCGCCCAGGCCTTGATCGAACACGATCTCGGACGGTACGCGCGAATCCGAGCAGCCCAGAATGATCGCAAACGGTTCCTGCCCCGCCGCCACCTCGATGCGCCGCCCGCTGGTGGGCGCCTGACTGCGCACCTCGGCGACAAAGCGCTGGTTGCCTTCGCGCAGGCGCGCGAGGGCTTGTTGTGCTGGAGTCATGAGCGTTGATTCTCCGTTTGTATACCGATCATGCGCGGATTGGTTCGTCGCTCGCGCCGCATGATCAAGTGTCGATCCGTGTGCTGAAAGTCAGTTTGTTGCCGGACGGATCATGCATCATCATATCGCGCGTGCCCCATGGCTGGTCCACGATTCCGGGGCGCCCGTACTTGTACTGCTTCGCCAGCAGCTGCTGCTGGAACGCGTCCAGCTCATCGGTATCGATGCGCAACGCGGCGCCCGGGCTGCAGTCGCCATGATGTTCGGACAGATGGATGATGCAGTCGCCCTTGGATATCTGCATATACAGCGGGAATCCATCTTCGAATCGATGTTCCCAATCGACATTGAAGCCGAGGAAATCGACGTAGAACTCCTTCGCCTTGGCTTCGTCGAAGCTGCGAAGGATGGGTGTGGGTTTTCCGAAACTCATGCGTTGGTGTCCTCTATCTCAGGCCAACATCGTCACACTTTGAGGCGAGGCAGACAAGCGCGACGGACCATCATCGCGGGCTAGATTGGCGATTCACAACAGTAGGTAAGCTTGGTCGCACGGGTCATCGGAGCCTGTTCTAACTCAATTTCAAATGAACTAGCCGTCGTCGACTATTCCCGATCCTTTCCAAGATGTAGCTCGCAACGTTGCTGGGGCGCCACGGAGTAAGAACTTCTCCAGTTTTTCTATATACGTAGTTCGCACTCAAATGTGTAAGCTTCTGGGGTCGGTCAATATTGGGAAGTACTACGAATGTCGGTTCGGTGATCGTGTAAGAAATCGACCGCATTTGACTCGGTTCTCGCTGACCATCTTTCATCAGCCCGGCTAACAATGTGGCCAATGTGCCTATTCGGGCGCCTCGCTCATCGCAAAGTGACACTTCGTCTGGTCGAATAGACCAGCTCGTTTGTGTGTCAGACGGCGTCCTCGATTGAGCGGCGGACGGTTCAATGTTCAGCCTCAAGTTGGAAAGTTCAGACTCATATATTGCCCATTCGGTAATTAACCCGATTGGTGCTTGCTCCGAAATCTCGACGACCTTTGTTTTTCCTTGCGCAAAACCTAAGACCTTCAGCGTGAGCGATAAAGGTGGCATGTCCGACAAAATGTAAAGGTCGATCCCATGCGCTTCTGCGACTGCGATAGCGCCCTTTTGAAAACCCTTGCGCGTAATGTAAAGGCCGCGAGGCTGTCCTGGGATTTCTTTCAAAATATCAGAGAATGCTGACATCTGTTCCGGCTTGACCCTCGAGTTCCATTCCTTGGCTTCTACGATGGTTTGATACTCGATGCCGCCGACTTCAAACTTCCAATAAAGGTCTATATTGTGAGGCCTATCCCTGCCTGCTATGCGCTTGTTGTGCTCTACGGAAATTGTTCGAACGGCATTTTTGTCAGCGTCAAGAATCTGTTGAAGGATGTCCTTGACTAGTCTTTCGAAAGCCAATCCCGTATTTTTTTTCATAGAAGTTTTCCTGCATCCAGAAGCAAAGTGAAGCTGGCATCGGGACGTGCTTGGTAGTCTGAGTCAGCGCCAGAAGTGTAATGCTGTAGCGCCCTACTGCTTTTTTTTGCCGGTCGCCAAAACGGGCGATGGCTGGATTCTCATCTCTACCAGCTCAAACCTCTACGCAGCGAGCGCCGCCTTCTCCAGGTCGCTCCAATACGGCGGCACGGGCCATGCGGCGGGCTCTTCGCCGGCGAGGGCGCGCTGCAGATCGCGCGGGTCGAGTTGGGGAGCGATCAGTTCGGCAAGCGCTGCGGCGTAGGCGCGCAGCACGCGGTCGCGGCGCAGCACGAGCCACGTGGTGCATTCGGGGAACAGCGCGGCGGCATCGAGCGCGCGCAGGTCGCGCGCGTCCTCGGTCACGAACGCCATCTCGGCGAAGATGCCGACGCCGAGACCGGCGCGCACGTAGGTCTTGATCAGGTCGGCGTCGCGCGAGGTGAAGGCGAAATGCGGCACCACGCCCGCGGCGGCGAAGGCGCGGCGCAGCGAGGATTCCGGACGCAGCGAAGATTCATAGCTGACCAGCGCGTGGCCGTCGAGATCGCTCAATTTCAGCGCACGCTTGAGATTTCCCAGCGCATGCGAATGCGGCACGACGACCGCGCGGCGCCAACGGAACAGCGGCACGGCGAGACCGTCGCCGGGCGGTGTGCCGGTGGTGCTGATGATCGCCAGATCCGCTTGACCGCGTTCGAACAGGCCCATCACCTGCGCATCGCCATGCGGTTTCAGATGCACGCCGACGGCTGGATAGCGCTGCTTGAGCGCGGCGATCGCGGGCGGCAGGACAAAGCGCGCCTGGGTGTGCGTGGTGGTGATCGACAGCTCGCCCTTGTCATCGCCGCGCAGGTTGGCGGCGAGCGCGCGGATGTTGCGCGCTTCGGCGAGGATGATGCGCGCGCGGTCGATGACCTGCTGACCCGCGGGCGTGATCGCGTGCAGGCTCTTGCCCTTGCGCGCGAACAACTGGAAGCCGAGTTCCTCTTCGAGCTGTTTCAATTGCTTGGACAGGCCCGGCTGGGTCGCGTGAACCTGATCGGCGGCCTGGGTGATATTGAGGCCGGCATCGGAAATAGCGACGAGATAGCGCAGTTGGGTGAGGGTCATGGCTGTCGGCTCGCATCTGATCGCAATCGGAGGAAAACGGCACGGGCAAGCGAGCCTAGACAGCAGGGCTCGGCGACTGGCAGCTGCGCTTGCATGCTCTTCTCCTGATTGACGCCTTGCAGCATAACCAAAAGTTATTTAGGCGTCCAGACGTTTAGATGTCTGAATGCTCCGTTTGTGACACACGCCTTTGGCCATGACATACGGCGATATTCGCACAAGTTGAGGCAGAGAGCGCCCCCTTCCGCCTTCGGCACCTTGTACTGGCTCGCCCTGCGGGCAGCCTTCGCTGCAAACACCGGCATCCTGCCGGTGTTTCCCCGCTCCGCAGTGGAAGGGAAGAACTGCGGCATCGCAATCTGAAATCCTTCCCCTGCGCCAGCGGGGGAAGGTGGCGGCAGCCGGAAGGGGGCAATCGGTACGCGACGCAGCTGCGCTCCCGCATAGCAACCTTACACTTCCTGTGTCGACCCTGGAACGCTAATCTTGTGAGTATGGATATCCGCAAAGACTTCGCCGACGCGGTCGGCCGCACACCGTTGATCCGCCTGCGCCACGCCTCGGAGTCGACTGGCTGCGAGATCCTTGGCAAGGCCGAATTCGCCAATCCCGGCGGTTCGATCAAGGATCGCACGGCGCTCGGCCTGCTGCTCGACGCCGAGAGGCGTGGTCTGATCCGGCCCGGCGGCACTCTCGTCGAGGGCACCGCGGGCAATACCGGTATCGGTCTGGCCCTGCTCGGATCGAGCCGCGGCTACCGCACGATCATCACGATGCCGGCGACGCAGAGCAGGGAAAAAATCGATGCGCTGCGTGCGACCGGCGCCGACGTGCATCTGGTGCCCGCGGTGCCGTACGCGAATCCCGGCCACTACGCGCATGTCGCGCGGCGCATGACCGAGGAATTGAACGGGCGCGATCCGGGCAGCGCCTGGTTCGCTAACCAGTTCGACAACACCGCCAATCGCGATTTCCACGAGGTGACGACGGGACCGGAAATCTGGGAGCAGACATCCGGACGTGTAGACGGCTTTGTCTGTTCGACCGGCACCGGCGGCACGCTCGCCGGCGTCGGCCGCGCGCTCAAGGCGCGCAAGCCCGGTGTGAAAATCGCACTCGCCGATCCAGCCGGCTCGGCACTCGCGCATTACGTCAACCACGGTGAACTCAAGGCCGAAGGCAACTCGATCAGCGAAGGCATCGGTTCCTCGCGCGTGACCGCGAATTTCGCCGGCGCGCCGATCGATTTGGCCTGGTCGATCGCCGACGACGAATCGCTGCCGCTGCTGCACGCGTTGCTGCACAAGGAAGGCTTGAATGTCGGCGGCTCCAGTGGCGTGAACATCGCCGGCGCGATCCGCCTTGCGCGCGAGCTGGGCAAGGGCCACGTCATTGTCACCGTGCTCGCCGATGCGGGCACGCGTTATCAGGCGAAGATTTTCAATCCGGTATTTCTGCGCTCGAAAAACCTGCCGGTACCGGACTGGCTCGCTCGCGCGTTTCCTGCGACCTCAGCCTGACGCGGCGAAGCGTTTACGCAGGCGCGGCCACAAAGTGATCGTCGCCAGACCGAGCAGCACCAGCGCACCTCCTTCGAGTTTCCACGCGGGCAAAGGTTCGGCAAACGCGACCGCGGCGCTGGTCATGCCGACAACGGGCACCAGCAAGGACAACGGCGAGACGGTCGCGGCCGGATAGCGCGCCAGTAGCCAGTTCCACGCGCCGTAACCGAACAGTGTATTGGCGACACCCTGCCATACCGACGCGCTCCAGCCGACCCAGTCGGCGTGAACGAGTGCGGCGGCGATCGGCTGCGGCCCTTCGAAGATCAGACTGGCCGCAAGCAGCGGTGGCACCGCGAAGATGCTCGACCAGACCATGAAGCCGAGCATATCGATCTGCACGCCCTGCTTGTTCACGGCGGCCTTCTTGGCGACGAGATTGGCGATCGCCCACGACAGCGCCGCCGCGAGCGTCAACGACAGACCGAACAAGGTCGTCGTCGCGTCGACGTGCACAAAAAACAGCGAGAGCCCGGCAATGCTGAGTGCGAGTCCTGCTGCCTGAAATGCGCGCAGACGTTCGCCGAGCAGCAGCATCGACAAGCCGATCGTGAAGAACGCCTGGGTCTGCACGACCAGAGAGGCGATACCCGGCGAGATATCGGCGCGCATGGCGATGAACAGCAGGCCGAACATGCCGAAGCCGAGGAACACGCCATTGGCGATCAGCAGCGACCATGCGACTTGCGGGCGACGGATGAAGATCAGCCAGGGCGCGCAGGAAAACAGAAAACGCAGGGTCGCGAACAGCAGGGGCGGAAAGTTGCCGAGGCCGAGCTTGATGACGATGAAGTTCGTGCCCCAGACGATCACGACGGCGAGGGCGAGCAGCAGATGAGGAATCGACATGGGGCGCGCAGCGTTGCAGACTCTATTCTAGCTGCTTGCTGTCTTGCTGACTCACCTCTCCCGCTGGCGGGAGAGGTCGGCACGCGTAGCGTGCCAGGTGAGGGTGGCACGACCTCGAGCGACGCGCTCTTGCTGGCGCCACCCTCATCCGCCTTCGGCACCTTCTCCCGCCAGCGGGAGAAGGGAAAGGCGAATGGCGTGCTAGCTGGCCCGAATAAACGGCGTCACATTGGAACGTACTGGCGTGGTGGCAACATCATCGCGCTTGTTG
>NZ_DATBQK010000096.1:0-24076 GCF_036560865.1 Rudaea sp. | reverse complement strand
AATAGCACTGAAGTTGGCGCCACTCGTTTCACCAAGTGTGCTCCCGCATTCGAAGTCGAGAAAGCGGCAGGAACGCACAGGAATGATCTCGCAGTGTTTGTCCAGCGTCGACCAACCCCAGTCATGCAGCGGGCGAAAGTCTGCCGGAAAAGCGGCTGTTCAAAGAGTGGACAATGGTCGTAGAGGGCTACAGCCGGCATCAAGCCATTGCCCTAGTCAATTTCTCCGCGGAAGCTTCACCATTTCCTGGCTCTCCGTCGTCGTTGCCCAAAACGATTTCGGCAGCAGGTTCGCAGGAACCTCCGCGCCCGAAACCCGAGACTCCAGAAGGTGGTTGATCTCTGCTTGGGCGCGAGCGTATTTCGCGGTCAGATGATCGAGGTAGGCTACAACTCGCCTTTCATGCGCCTGCGTCCTCTCAGCCGCGACGTGATTTCGGGCTTCTTGTACCAAGTGTAGGCGCGCATTGAGCACACTCGTCGCGAACGTGTCCCGTACGCGACGCAACGTTGTTGCGTAAGTGTCGTTGTGCCACGACTGCGGCGGCATCGCCACGAGTGTTTCCAGTGCTTTGCGATAGGCGTCCACGGTCTGCGCATGGAAGGTTCCTGCCGTGGTAACCAGGCGGGAATTGAGTCGACCAATCACAGCGCGTGACGCCTCGGGCAGATCGGGCGGAATCCGAAGCGGGGTCAAGGCGTTCAGGATCTCCACGCGTTTTTCGATGATTCCGAGGTAGTTGTTCAGATCCGCGCGCCGGGCCAAGTCAGGGTACGCATCGCTGCTTGGTTGCGCAGGTTTCGACCGTGGCGAAGGCAGCGGTGTGTTGCGCACCGCAGGCGTACTGCCCGGCTTAGCTGGCGGCGTCAGGCTGTAGGGAACAATGCATTGAGGATTGCGTATAAAAAAAGCCGCCTCAAACTCCGCAAGCGAGTGAATGGATCCGGGATTGGCCTTCAGTGTCTGCCACATTGCCGCAAAGCGACCACACGCGTTGGACAGTTTGAATAATTTGTTCGCAACGTAGCCTTCAATGGTGTTGTCGAGCGGGCCGGTCCACTTACCATCGGGAACGTTTTGTGCCGGGCCAAGTTTGGGATCAATCACCGAGTTGACGTACTCGGCCCAGCCTTCGTGAAAGGCAAAGCCTTCGGTCGGGCCACTGCTGTTGAAATCGTGAAGGTGCCCATAAACGAAGCGCGTGTTATCCCAGTTCCAGTGATCGTTGTCGCCATCGGCGCCGTCGCGAATGCGATGGCCAAATTCATGATCAAGGATAAAGAAAAAATTTCTGTAGTCTGTAAACGCGGGCCAATGAATCGTGTCGAAGAATGTGTATTGGCTCGTGATACCGTCGGGGTACATCACGGTAACCAGGCCATCGCTTTGCGGTAGACGGGCATCGCCGGTGAGGTCACTGAATTTTTGGTAAGCACGCTGCGCACGCGCGTAAAGAATGACTTCGATCGTCGATCCCGACCATTGCACGTCGCTGAAATTGATGTCGCCGCAGGTGTTCACATGCGTTGGTGTCTGCGTACGCGCCGAATTGCCCACAGGATTCTGCACGTCGACGCGATGGTCTTCTTCGAGAATGAACTCGACATACGGGTCCGGCCTGGCGCAGCCGGCGCCAATGCAATGGCTGTCGCTGCTAGTGCCGGTCAGGTCGAACTGTCCGTCCTTGTCTGTGAAGCCATGTGCCATTTCCGTGTCGGTCGGTCCGAAATCCTCGTCCATAAGCTTTACCTGAACGCGTCCAAGCCCGTTGGCGTGGCCGTTCTCGTCCAGGAACACAAGCCGGCCGAAGGCATGGACCTGGTTACACACGTGAGCGGGGTCCGGTGCGGCTGTCTTCAACAAGAAGACCCACTTGATTGCGCCATTACCAGCGCGGCTGATGTCAACTGCGTCAAACGGAGTGTCGTTTTTGGCCACCTCAGGCGACTGACCGCACATGAAGTGGATTTCCGTCGTCGGGGCGGGCAGGTCGCGCTCCACGTTTTGTTGACCGGCACTGACGAAAACGGGCCCATCGACACTATCGAAGGTCACGAGCTGCGTTTGGTCACAGGCGTCCTTGGTATCGCCGGTGCGCGCAAGACTCCCGCCCGTCGAAGGGAAAGTGTTGCTAGGTTGCTTGCGGAAAAAGACGAACTTGATAGCACCGTTCTTGGCGCGCTGGACCGATACTTGATCGTAGGGCTCATCGTTCGAGCTGAATTCTTGCGTGTAGCCGCAGTACCACTCGATTTCCCGCACGGGCGCCGGCAGATCGAAGGGAGGCGGGTACTCGCCAGCGTGCACGCGGACCTGTTGCCCTGGAGCCCCGTTAACGATCACATTACTGAAAACGACGGGATGGACTTTGTCGCAGGCGTCTTTTGTGTCACCGACTCTCACTTGTGCCGATGCTGAGGTTGAGATCAGGCCTAAGAACAACGTTACAAGGAAATATCGCATACGGATTCCTTCGATGGCGAACTTCGAGATCGTTCGATTCCACCCGCCTTCGCTTTCCATCAAGGGATAGTAGGAGATGGCGAATCGGATGTGCCGTTTGATGCTCGGATGTCGACCCTGTCGATTGATCTGCGATTGGAATAAGAAGTCTGGACACACCCCGGACCAGCCGTCGCACGCTTATTCGCATTTGCATCGACGCTGACCGTGACCGGGGAATTTTGCGCGTGCAGCGCAGACGCGCCGCAACATGTGGCGAAAACACACAGCGCAAATAAATGGAGACGAAGCTGCCGCGACATTTTGTTCCCCCTCAGGTGTCCGCATCATCAACGCGGCTGATTCTGGCGGGGACGGCCACGCGGATTTGTGATGCGCTGCCTATATCTACAGGCTCAATCTCGATTGGCGTAGGTTGGGGTGAGCGAATGCGAACCCCAACAAATATGCGACCTGGTGCTGGGCTTCGCTGCGCTCAACCCAGCCTACACACTGGGCGCTCAACCCAGCCTACGCTCGATGCGTGGCATAAATCTAATTCACAGCCCCCCAGCCGCCTGCGCCACCGCGCGGAACAGCGCGCGGCATTTATTCATGGTTTCCTTCCACTCCAGCTCAGGTACCGAGTCGGCGACGACGCCGCCGGCCGCCTGCACGTGCAGTTGGCCCTTCTGCACGATCGCGGTGCGGATCGCGATCGCCAGATCGGCTTCGTCGTGCCAGTTCCAGTAGCCGATCGCGCCGCCGTAGACGCCGCGCTTGACGGTTTCCAGTTCCGCGATCACTTCCATCGCGCGCACTTTCGGCGCGCCGGTCAGCGTGCCGGCGGGAAACGTCGCGCGGAACACGTCCATGAAACTCAAGCCGGATTTCAATTTGCCCACCACTTCGGAAACGATGTGCATCACGTGCGAATAGCGCTCGACGATCATGTTCGCAGTGAGTTCGACGCTGCCGGTTTCGGCGATGCGGCCAACGTCGTTGCGGCCGAGGTCGATCAGCATCAGATGCTCGGCGCGTTCCTTCGGGTCGCCGAGCAGTTCCTTTTCCAGCGCGATGTCTTCCTCGGGTGTGTGTCCGCGCCGGCGCGTGCCCGCGAGCGGACGCAGCACGACCTGATTGCCCTGCGAGCGCACGAGAATTTCCGGCGACGAGCCGATGATCTGCTCGCTGCCCAGATCAATGAAATACATGTATGGCGACGGATTCAAGGCGCGCAGCGCGCGGTATACATCGAGCGGACGTGAACGAAACGGCACCGACAGACGCTGGCTGATCTGCACCTGGAACACGTCGCCGGCATAGACGTATTCCTTGGCCTTGGCAACCGCGGCAAGGTAATCGTCCTTGGGGAAACTCGAGACGAAATGCGATTCGTCGATTGCATCGAAGGCGACGAAATCCGGATACGCAGCACTCGTCGAACGCAACCGATGCACGAGTCCATCGAGCCGCCGCTGCGCACGCGCATACGCGCGCGGCTCGGCCGGATCGACGTTGACGATCAGATATAACTTGCCCTTGAGGTTGTCGAACACCGCAAGTTCTTCGGCGAGCATCAGGCAGACATCGGGCATGCCGAGTTGGTCGGGCTTGGCATCGGCCTTGATCTTGTGTTCGATGTAGCTCGCGCATTCGTAGCCGAAATAGCCGACCAGACCGCCGGCGAATTTCGGCAGGCCATCGATGCGCGGCACGCGGTACTGCACCTTGATGCGCACAAGTTCGGCCAATGGATCGGCGACTTCACGATCCTCGATCGTCTCGCCTTCGTCGCTGATCGTCAGGCGATGCCCGTACACGCGAATGACGCGCCTGGCCGGCAGGCCGATGATCGAATAGCGTCCCCAGCGCGCGCCGCCCTCGACCGACTCGAACAGATACGCGAACGGCCCGTCGGCGAGTTTCAGGTACACCGACAGCGGCGTGTCGAGGTCGGACAACACCTCACGCACGACCGGGATGCGGTTGTAGCCCTGGGTGGCGAGGTCGGCGAATTCCTGGGCGGAGATCACGGCGGCACGGCTTGAGTGGAAGGACGCCGAAGATAGCAAGCCGCGCCGCTTCGCGCCATGCATCGGCACGGCACGCCCGTGCGTCAACCCGCCAGCGGACGCCGCGGCATGCCGCGCAATTCCAGGGAAAACTCCACGCCGCTGCCATTCGGCAGATTGCGTGCGCGCGCTTCGCCGCGATGCAATTCGGCGATCAGGCGCACGAGGTAGAGACCCAGGCCCAGATGCGGCACGTCGGCGCGACCTGGCAACGAATCGCCGGGCTTGTTTGCCGACGCGGCGCGCATGCTGACCAGCGAATCGAACAGCCGCTCCTGCATCGTCGGCGGCAACGCTGGCCCGCGATTGGCGACGCTGACTGTCGCGCCAACCGTGCGCGCATGCAGGCTCAAGCGGATCCAACCGTCCTGGGGGGTGAAGCTGCGCGCGTTGTCGATCAGCTTGTCCAGCGCCTGCGCGATCAACTCAGGTGCGCCGTGCATGACCAGCGCGCCTGCCGGCAAGTCGCTTTCCACACGCCGCGGCGCGAGCAGCGGACGATAGGCCTCGACGCAGCCGCGCACGACCGCGGCGAGATCGAAATCCTCGCCTTCGACGCCGCCGATCGCGCGCTCCATGCGGCTGGCCTCGCTCATCGCGCGCACGATCGCGCCGAGCCGTTCCGCGCCTCCGCGTGCGCGCACCAGATACGTACGCGCATCCGCGGACACCGATTGCTGGTCGAGATTGTCGAGCGAGGATTTGACGATCGCCAGCGGCGTCTGCAGTTCGTGCGAGAGCTTGCTCGCCAGCGTGCGCAGATAATCGGTGTAGGCGGCCACCTCGTCGAGCAGGCGCGAAAAACTGCGCGCAAGATCGCCGAGCTCGTCGCGCGCATCGATCAGCGGCAATGCCGCATTGTCCATTTTTCCACTTCTGTGCATCGCGCGTTCCGCGGCGTCGCGCAGGCGGCGGATGCGCACGCCGAGCACGCTGGCGAACACGAACAGCACCGTGCCCGCGAACAGCAGGGCCAGCAGGCTCGCGCCGATCAGCAGCAGCAGCGCGCGATTGGTCAACAGCGGCAGCGCGTCGCCGGACTGCTCGAGCAGCAGCGCGCCGCGTACTTCGCCCCCGCCCTTCGACGAGATCGCTTCCTGCAGCGGCACCGCAGCCGCGAGCACAACCTGGTCCTGGGTCGGCGCCGGATGCCACGCGGTGGCGGCCACGCCCGACAGCGCCTGCCAGATTTCCGGCGCGGCGAGGCGCGGCAAGGTCGTGGCGAAATCCTGTGCGCGCGTCATGTCCGGCGCAATCAGATTGCGGTAGATCAGGTTTTCCAGCCAGCGCCGCTGCGACGTGGCGGGTTTCCTATTCGCATCCGGCGTGCCCGCACCGAGCCGCGTCGCTTCGAGCTGGCCCGATTCGGCCACGACCCAGCCTTCCGCGCTGAGCACGCGCACGCGCATGCCTTCGGGCGCGAACTGGGCCAGATCGTCCGACAGCGTGGGCGAGCGGCTGAGCAGTGGCCGCAACTCGGCGCGTTCGGGCGCCGGCGCCGCGGCGTCGAACAGGCTCAGGGCAAGATGCTCGGGCATCTGCGCGCGCGGCAGACGCAATTCGACGCGATAGCCGCTGCCGTCTTCCTGCCAGGCGCCACCGAGCCTCTGCGGCAACCCGGAGGCGCCGTCGCCGTCGAGCACGCGCGCGTCGAAATGGCCCGGCGCGGCGCTGGCAAGCAGATAACGCTGCGTGTTGCCATCGCGCTCCAAGGTCAGGGTCAGATGATCGCGCAGCAATGCGTCCGCATCGTTCGCATCGACGCGCGTGCGCGTGGTGTCGCGCACTGTGGCGAGCAGATACAGCCAGTCGGCATCCGCACAAAGCAGCAATTTCAACTTTTGCGCATCGTCGGCAGGACCGAGATTCTGCGCGTAGGGCGACAGGTCGCTCCAATCGTCGCCGTAACCGTCGATCTCGATCTTGCCCACGCGCGGGTGCACGTAGAACGCCTGTCCCGCGGGCGGCAACACGGTTTTGAGCGCGGCGAGGCTGCGCGCGAGCGCCTTCGCCGACGCGATCAGCGTCTGCTCCTGCCCCTGGCGCAGCAGCACCTCCATCTGGCGCACGATCAGCCAGCCCGCCAGCGGCAATGCGAGCGTGGACAGCGCAACGAGCAGGAGTTTGAAGCGTAGTGACATGAGAAGCGAGGGCTGAGGGCTGAGGGCTGAGGGCTGAGGGCTGGAGTTACCGCGCTGATTCTAGTCGGCCATCACGGTCGTCGTCGCGCCCCGCGCACCGTGAGGAGCCACTCTTTTCGGCCCTCAGCCCTGAGCCCTCAGCCCTGCTCTTTTACGGCTTCCACCGATACCCCGCCCCATGCACGGTCTCGATCGCGTCGAAACCCGCATCAAGCGCGATGAATTTCTTGCGGATGCGCTTGATATGCGAGGTGATCGTCGCGTCGTCGACGACCACCTGCGCCTCGCGCATGAGTTGATCGCGATTCTTCACGTGACCGGGAAAGCGCACCAGCGTGTGTACCATCCAGAATTCGGTGACAGTCAGCGGCACGTCGGCGTTGTTCCAGGTGATGCGCATGCGTTCGGCTTCGAGCTTGAGCGGACCGTGTTCGACGATGGTTTCCTTTGACGTCGGTCTGTTCAAGGCATCGATGCGGCGGAACAGAGCGCTGATGCGCGCAGCCAGATGATGCAGACTGACGTCCTTGGTCAGGTAATCGTCGGCGCCGAGGCGCAGACCGGAGATGACATCGAAATCCGAATCGCGCGCAGTCAGGAAAATGATCGGCAACGCCGGCGACTTCGCGCGCAGTTCGCGGCACAGATCGAAACCGCCTTCCGGTTCGTCGCCCAGACCCACATCGATGATCACCAGTTCGGGCAGACGCTGCGCGAACGCGCGACTCGCATCCGGGCGCGAGGCGAATCCCTGCGTGCTGTAGCCAAAGCGGTTCAGCGCTTCGACGTAGTTCGCGCGGATCGCGGGTTCATCTTCGACGATGGCGATATTGCGGCCCATGCTGCGCCCTGCCTGAATGCGTTGCGTCCAGCTTACGGACACGATGCGCCTGCGCGCAATGGCAGCGGGCATTTTGCCCTGACTTCGCCACAACTCGTCGGCGTGCAGTCGCAATCGCGGCCGCGGCGTGGCTCGCGCGACCGCGATAGTTTGTTTCAACGATCATGCGTGATCGTGAAGGTCAACAAGCCGCCTTCCTTGGCGGCGCTTTTCAAGGTAACCACCATGGACACCAACCGCCCCGAACCGAATGCCGAGCTGCAGCAATCCTTCGAACCGCTGCGTATCGGCTTTGCCATCCTTGCGCTGCTGCTAGGCGCGCTCGCCGCTTTGCATCTCTGACCGAACCGGACCAAGACGATGGACAGTTATCTCCCCGCCGATTTTCATGCCCTGCACGACGATGCACCGCAGGATTGGCGCGATATTTCGAGCGCGCAGCCGCCTCGCGATGCAAGGCCGATGGAATGCACAGCCAGCACGGCGGCAGACCGCTGCGTCGATCCAAGCTGGCAAACGCTTTAAGTGAAAGCGGCCAAGGACGGTCGCCACAACTTGCCTCCCCCGCGCCGCGAGAGTCGGCCCCACCAGCTCCCTGATGACTCTCCGGCGCGGCTTTCAGCCGATCGCCCGCAGCATCGCCGCGACCACGGCGCGGTAATCCTTCTGCCCGAAAATCGCCGAGCCGGCGACGAAGGTGTCCGCGCCGGCCTTGGCGATTTCGCCGATATTGTCGACCTTGACGCCGCCGTCGATTTCCAGACGGATGTTGCGTCCGCTGCGATCGATCAGTTCACGCACCTGGCGCAGCTTGTCCAGCGCCGACGGAATGAAACTCTGCCCACCGAAGCCGGGATTGACGCTCATCAGCAGGATCAGATCGAGTTTGTCGAGCACGTAGTCGAGATAGCTCAGCGGCGTCGCCGGATTGAACACCAGACCGGCTGTGCAGCCCGACTCGTGGATCAGGCCAATCGTGCGATCGACGTGCTCGCTGGCCTCGGGATGGAAACTGATATTGGTCGCGCCGGCCTTGGCGAAGTCGGGCACGATGCGATCCACGGGCTTGACCATCAGATGCACATCGATCGGCGCGGTGACGCCGTGCTTGCGCAGCGCTTCGCAAATCAGCGGACCGATCGTGAGATTCGGTACGTAGTGGTTGTCCATTACGTCGAAATGCACCCATTGCGCGCCCGCGGCGAGCACACTGTCGACTTCCTCGCCGAGCTTGGCGAAGTTCGCGGAAAGGATCGATGGTGCGATGATCGGGGTCTGTTTCATCTCGCGTCTCCGATGGCGGACGAAGTGTACATGCGGCCATGACGGGATGGGCGCAAACGCGACAATCCGGCGCAGGCCTGTGTCAAAAACGCAGCGGCCAGCAGATGCGCGATCGTTACTTGAACCCGCGCTCGTCCTGGATTTTATCGTAGGCCGCGTTGATCTCGCGCGCGCGTTCCTCGGCGCGGCGTTTCAATTCGTCCGGCACATCGCCGAGCTTGTCCGGATGGTGCTGGCTGATCAGCTTGCGGTAGGCGCGCTTGATTTCGCCGGCGCCGGACGAGCGCTCGATGCCGAGCACCGCATAAGGGTCTTTGCCCACGGGCGTCGAGCGCGGCGGCGCCGTATGCGCATTTGTATACTGCTGCCAGCGTTCCGGCGCTGCGTAGGCGTAGCCTTTCATCGCGGCGAGCGCGGCAAGCTGGCGCTCGTCGAGGCCCAGCGATGCGCACAACTGGCGCACGAGCGCGAGTTTGGCCGGCGCCAGCGGCCCTTCCGCACAGACGATGTCGAGCAACAGATCGGTGAGCAGGAATGCGCGGTCGCGCCGGCCCGCGCACCAGATTCTCAATTGCCCGATGGCGTTCATCGTGACGTAACCCGGCTGTTTGCCTGCATTGAATTGCGCGATCGCAGCGGCGCGCAGCTCGGACGATAACGCCATGCGCGCCATCAATTGCTCGGTCGCGGCGATTTCCTGTTCCGACACGCGCCCGTCGGATTTGGCGATGGCGCCGGCCATGCCGAACAGCGGCTCGATAAACGACAGTGGCGCCGCTCCCACGGGCGCACGCATGCTGCCCACGCTGCGGTCCCAGATATGACCGAGCGCCACGCAGATCGCAATCGCCAGCGGGTGATGGAAGAACGCGACGCCGATCATCAGGCCGGTCAGTTTGCCGAGAAAATTCATGCTGAAATGTTCATGCCGTAGGTCACGCGACGGTCGTCAGTGCGACAAAAGAACGCGGATTCTAGCCGGTTCGCCATAACTGAAGCAGAACGGGCGGCAGCGCGGATACAATGCCCGCCTTGCGCGGAGAGCACTGTGCCCACGACCCTGTTGCAATCGAACCTGCCCGGCCTGAACCTGATCCATCGCGGCAAGGTGCGCGACGTGTATGCGCTGCCGGCGCACGAACTGCTGATTGTCGCCAGCGATCGGCTGTCCGCGTTCGACGTGGTGCTGCCCGATCCGATTCCGGGCAAGGGCGAGATGCTGTGTCAGATGTCGAACTTCTGGTTCGCGCAGACCGCGCATCTGCTCGCCAATCATCTGACTGGCAAGTCCGTCGCCGCCGTACTGCCAGCCGGCATCGATGCGAATTTGTATACCCGACGCAGCGTGGTGGCGAAGCGCCTCAAACCGGTGCCCGTCGAGGCGATCGCGCGCGGCTATCTGATCGGCTCGGGTTGGAAGGACTACCAGGCCAGCGGTGCGCTGTGCGGCATCCGCCTGCCCGCGGGTTTGCGCCAGGCCGAGCAGTTGCCGCAACCGATCTTCACGCCGTCGACCAAGGCCGCCGCGGGCGCGCACGACGAGAACATCGGCTTCGACAAGGTCGTTGCTACAGTCGGCGGCGATCTCGCCGAGCAGGTGCGCGATGCGACCTTGAAAATTTATACTTTCGCGGCGGAGTATGCGCGCACGCGAGGTATCATCATCGCCGACACCAAGTTCGAATTCGGCACGGACGAATCCGGCAGGCTGCACGTGATGGATGAAATGCTCACGCCGGACTCCTCGCGCTTCTGGCCGGTCGCCGACTACCGCGTCGGCATCAGCCCGCCGAGCTACGACAAGCAGTTCGTGCGCGATTATCTGGAAACGCTGGACTGGAACAAGACCGCGCCCGGCCCGGCGCTGCCGCGCGGCGTGATCGACGGCACCGCGGCGAAATATGCCGAAGCGCTGAAAAAACTCGCCGGCATCGAGTTGACCTGACCACCGCTTGCGCGACGCGAGCGCTATGCTGTGCGTCTCCCTTCCGCGTCACTGCGAGGCCGGTCATGAACGATGCGACACGCAACCCCGTCACGGATACGCAGCGTGAAGTCGAGCGCTGGCTCGGCAACTACAGCGAGGATCACCGCAATCCGACGAATATCCTGATCCACTGGATCTGCGTGCCGGCCATCCTGTGGACCGTGATCGCCCTGCTCTGGGTGGTGCCGGTGCCGGCGCTGCTCGGCCGTGCCGGACTGTGGGCCGGCGTGGCGATGTTTGCCGCCTTCGTGTTCTATCTGCGTCTGTCGCGCGCGCTCGCGTTGGGCATGTTCGCGGTGTTCGTTGTGTTCGGTTCGATCAGCGAAGCGCTGTATCGCGCGCTCGGTCCAGCCGCGCTGACGTGGTTCGCCGTCGGCGTATTCGTGATCGCCTGGATCGGCCAGTTCATCGGCCACAAGATCGAAGGCAGGAAACCTTCGTTCCTGACCGACCTCGCCTATCTGCTGATCGGCCCCGCGTGGATCGTGGCGAAGATCATGCGTCGTCTGGGCCTGGCGTACTGAATCGCGTCGATCAATCCCGCAAATGCAAAGGCCCGGGCGAGCCCGGGCCAGCATATCCGCGCTTCGCTGGAACTATGGTCAGAACGTATAGCGGGCCGATACGGTAAGCACATTGCCGTACAGCTTGAAGGTGCCGTTGAGCGTGTCGAAAGTCGGCGTCAGGTCGTTGACCATGCTGTCGTTGACAAACAAATGCACAAAGCCCGCGTCGAACCGCAGGTTCTCGTTGTATTTGTAGCCGGCGCCGAAGGCCAGCCATTTGCGCGAGCCGTCCGGCACTTTCGGATCGCGCGTCGCATTCGTGGTCGGCGTCTGGTCGTAGGCAACACCGGCGCGCAGCGTCCATTGGTCGTCCATGCGATATTCACCGCCGATCGATCCGAACCAGCTGTTCTTGTAGTTGAAAATACTCGGTGCGTTGTAAGCCGCTTGCAGAGGATTGTCGTAGTTGATCTGCAGTATCTTGAAGCTCGACCAATCTGTGTAGCTGGCGTTGACGCCGAAGCTGAAGCGGTCGTCGAGCTTGTGCCACCAGCCCAGGTTCGCGAACGCGGGCGTGATGAAGTCGGCGCTGCCCTTGGTATTGGTGAAGGCGCCGCCGAACAATGGCAGCACGTTGGAGGGAATCAGGAAGGTCGCCTTTCCCTTGATCGTCTGATCGACCTGCGAGTGAAAATTGATGCCGATGCGATCCGCTGGGGTTGGCGTCCACAACAAGCCCGCGCCGAATCCGTAACCCCACGAACTGCCTTTCAGAGTGCCTTGACCATCCGCCTCCTGCGGCAGCAACGCGCCGTTGGTCGGCGCGGCTAGAATCGTGCCGAGATTGATGTCCTGACTCAGAACCGCCGTTTCACGCTGCGCGATAAAGCTCAGACCCAAAGCCAGTTCATCGGAGAACTTCCAGGAACCCGCAAATGTAAGAGTGGGCGACGACGGCGATCCCAACTTGGTCTCCACGGCTTGATAACGGCCCACCCAGCGATCGTCGTACTGGGTCTTCAGACCGAACGGCACGGAAGTCGCGAAGCCCAGCGTAAGTTGGTCGTTGATCGGCCGGATAATGAAGGTGGCGGGCAAGGGTTGCGTCGAGCCGCCATTGCCGCCGTTGCCGCCGCTGAGTGGACCGCCGAACGCGTCGGTGCCGCTGCCGGTGAACTTGACGCTGGCATTGATCACCGATCCGGTAGCGGCCAGGCAGGTGACCTTGAAATCGCTCATCGCCGCCGGGTTGTTGACGATCGACGCGCAATCATCCGGCGCGGCAGGGCCGCCGGCCTCGGCGCGGCCGATCGCCTGTGCGCTGTTTTCGGTCAGCTGAAAGGCGCTGGCGTGGGCGCCGGAGCTTGCGAGCGCGGCGGTGAGCGCGAGGCTCAACGCGGTCAACGCCGGAACAAAACGGTTGGAGCGGATTGTCTGGGTCATGGCAAATCGTCCTTATGGTCCGCTGGCGGGTTGTTTGACTACCGCAGGATTTGTGATCGGCACATACGTGCCGCCGCTGGCGAGGAAGTTCACCGCCTCGGTCTGCATTTCGACGGTGGTCTGCGGCGAACTCGACGGATCGAGGATCGAGCCATGTTCACCGGCGACGAAACGCACCGCGCCGCGAATACCGGTCGCCGACTGCGCAGTCGAACTGATCGAGCTCAAGCCCAGCACGGCGATCAGCGGCGAGCCGCCCGACAGCGGCGCGCCTGGCGCCGTATTCGGGATCACCTGATCCGGCAGCCACTTGCCATTGGCGTCGTAACAGGTTGGACAATTCGCCAGGCTGACATCGCCTAGCAGCGGCGCGCTGCCGCCGACGACTTCCTGCGCGAGGATATTCTTGCTTGTGGTGGCAAAGGCATAGTTGATCGGGTCGCCTGAATCGATCACGGTCTGCGTGGCGACGATAAAGGTGTTGAAATCCGCCGTGCCGGGATGCAGTCCCGCCGCAGCGAGCCCCGACAGAATCAGCGGGCTGAAGCTCGGCGATGCGAGCAGCAGGTTGGTGATACCGCCGCCCGGTACGTTGAGTACCGCATTCTGCACGGCCGTGTTCGGCGTCTGCGCCAGCGCCATGAAGCTGGTGCCTTCGATACTGCCGAGCGACTGGCCGACGAAGGCCACACGCGCGCTGTCGAACGCGGGTGTCACGCCGTCGAGGCTGACCGAGGGCAGCGCGCTGCGCAATTCGAGCAGATCGGCCACGCCCTCGCGCAGATTGTCACGCGAGGTAAGCAAGCTGGTCAGGTTGATAAAATACGAACCCGACGGATCGATCTTGCCATCGGGGCCAGCCGCACCAGTCGTGTTGTTCTGAAAGTCCAGATCGAAGGTACGCTCGCCGGTGATCAGGCCGGCTGCCGGCGAACCGGTCAGCAACTGGTTGTGGAAGAACGGATTGGTCGGATCGACGAGACCGTGCAATGGCAGGTCGATCGCGATGACCGCGAAACCCGCCGCGGCAAGACCGCCGGCGATCGCGAACGCATCGGTGCGATTGCGCGTGATGCCGTGCTGAAAAATCACCACCGGCCAGCCGGACGCGGGCTTGCTCTTGCCCGAATTCGCGTTCGGTACGGTCAGCAGCACTGGAACGGTCTGATTCGAAACCACGACAGGGAACGGGTTGACGGCGGTGACATTGGTCGACGTCGGATCCAGACCCGCATGGTTGTATGGCGGCACATACGCGCCTGGCGCTGCATTCCAGTGGCCGGTCAACGGCGCTGTGGGATTGGCCGCGGTCGGCGCCGACAGGTAATAGGGGATGGTCAGCGTACCCACATAGACGTCCGCTACCGGCGGCAGCGCCGAACTGATCTTCGACAGATCCAAGCCCGTTGGCACGACCACTGCGCCGGCGTTCGGCACCGCGTCGATCAGACCGGTGAGCGCCTGCATCGTGACCGTGGTCGACTGCGTCGTTGCGACCCAGGACAGAACGATATTGCCCGCGTTCACCCCGGCATGGCTTGCCGCGGCCTCCTGCGAATTGACCAGCTGACGCAACGGTTCCAGCGCGCAGGCTTCGCTCGCCGGCAGCGCGCGCAAGGTGGAAGCGCCACCCACGCACAGCGCGCCGGGGCGCTTGGCGAATGAGTAAATCAACGAGGCACGTACCGGCAACCCCGTGCTGTCGGTGATGCCATTGGTTACCACCGCCATATAGGAAGTGACCTGTTTGAGCGGTGCGGTCGGTACGATCGCAAGCGTTGCGCCGGTCGCCGAGTTCGCGGCCAGCACGGCCACATATTCCTGCGGCGATGCGAGCTCGCGCACGACGCCGGTGACGCCGCCGCCGGGACCGGTCAGAGTGACCTGAAAAACATGCACGCTATGACCGCCGACCACCGTGCTCGCGGTCAAGGCGGTCGGAAAGGTCGTACTCCACGGCGCCACGGTGCTGAAGCCGTCGAGCGCGTTCAACGCGAGCACCGGCCCTGCCTGGGCCGGATTCGACGGCACCGGGATATTCAGGGTCAGATCGGTCGTGCCCAGCAACAGCAGGTTGTTCGGGAATGGAATGACGCCCTTGCTCGGGTCGAAATTGGCGACCGTGTGGAACGGCACGGGGGCCGTGTAGTCGTAGGCCTGCGCGCTTTGACCTGCGAGGACAGTCAGCAACAGGGACGGTAACGCCAGCGTTCGAATCGCGAATCTACGCATGATCTTTCTCCCCGCGGGTGCGGAATCCAGAAGTTGAGGCCAGAGACATTCAAACGGTTGTTGGAGTCGATTATGCCGACAACTCGGCAAGACAGCTTGCTGCGTCGCAGCAGACCGTAACGGTCGTCGAAATCCCTTGTTTTTTTGCGCAAAAAAGGGAAATGTATAATTTTATATCCGGTGCCCGAGCGCCGGCTGCTGCTCCCCGGCGCGCGCGCCTTTGCCGAGCAGATCGACGGGCAGAAATACGCGCGGTGCGTAGCCGAAATCACGCGCAGCCGGCATGTTGTCGGCGACCAGCGGTACGCGCAGGCGCGCCAGTGCGCCGGCGCCGATGGCGCTGCCGAAACGCGCGAAGGGCAGACCCACGCGCAACAGCGCCAGCGGCACCGGCACCGTCAGCGCAATGCGCGGTGGCCCCGCGGCGATGCGTGCGAGCAACGCATCGAAGCGCAGGCGCTCGCCGCCGCCCAGCGCGTAGGTCTGGCCGAACGTGGCGGCGACGTCGCGCGCCGCGATGCAGGCATCGGCGAGATCGGCCGCATGCACCGGTTGACGCAAGCCGTCCGCACCTCGCGGAATCGGCAGCATGTGCCAGCGCCGCGCAAAACGCGCGAGTGGGGCCAGGCTGCGATCGCGGCCGCTGCCGTAAATCAAGGTCGGACGAAAGATCGTGCAGGCGATCGCGCGCGCCTGCGCCGCCTGCAGCAGCCGCGCTTCGGCATCGCGCAGGCGCAAGGCCAGCGCGCGCTCTGTGGGATCGGGCGACTCCTGCTTGCTTTCCGCGCTCATCGAACTCAGCGCGATCACGCGCTGCACGTCGGTCGGCGCGGAGCGCGCGAACCAGTCCGCGAACGCATCCAGGGGACCCAGGCTGTAAATCGTCCCGGTTGGTGGTGGCGTCGGGATGTCGCCAAACAAGTCGCCGCGCAGCCATTGGATCTGCCCGGGATTTTGCCCAGCCGGCGCCGGTTTGCGGCTCAATGCGACTACGCGCTCCGCGCGCGCCACAAGCAGCGGCAGCAGGAATTGTCCAACCGCGCCGGTGGCACCGAAAACAAGGGTCGCTGGCACGTGTCTGTCCGCTTCCGGGAGGCCCTTAGTCTAGCGTTGTCCGCATCCGCGCAGGACGCCAAAGCCTGGCGCCCGCCCCCGCCGGTCAGGCAACGTAAATTTTGCGCCGCGCAGCACGCCTTGCGTTATGCTGCGCGCAACTCGACGCTCGGGAGACCCGCATGATCGCTCGCGTCTGGCGTGGCATCACGCCCAAGGAGAAAGCCGACGACTTCATCGCCTATTTCAACCAGACCGGCCTTGCCGACTACGGCAAGACCCCCGGCAATCGCGGCACCACGATTCTGCGCCGCGATCAGGGCGAGCACTGCGAGATCATGCTGGTTTCGCTATGGGATTCGATGGACGCCGTGCGCGCCTTCGCCGGCGAAAGCCCCGACCACTCGGTCTACTACCCCGAGGACGAACACTACCTGCTGCAGATGGAACCGCTGGTGCGGCATTACGAGGTGGCGCAGCAGATTTCGCCGGGCGCCGACGCGCCAAAGCGCTGAGTTGCGGCCGTTGGGCTGAAGAATGCCATGAAGCCCAACGATAAGCCGTAGCTTAGCGTTGGGCATCGCTACGCTCAGCCCAACCTACTCGCTTGCTTTCCGAGCTATTTCTTTTTCGGAATGTATAGGTCTGTAATTGTACCTTCGTACACTTCCGCCGCCATGCCGATCGATTCGCCCAGGGTCGGATGCGGATGCACGGTAAGCCCGATATCGGCGGCTTCGGCACCCATTTCGATCGCCAGCCCGACTTCGCAGATCAGATCGCCTGCGTTGACGCCGACGATGCCCGCGCCAATGATCTTGTGCGTGGCTTCGTCGAAGATCAGCTTGGTGAAGCCTTCGGTGCGCGCGATACCGATCGCGCGGCCTGACGCGGCCCACGGGAATTTGCCGACGCCGTACTGGATGCCCTTGGCCTTGGCCTCGCCCTCGGTGACGCCGACCCAGGCCACTTCCGGATCGGTGTAGGCCACGCTCGGAATCACACGCGCGACGAATTCGCTCTTCTCGCCTGCGCACACTTCAGCGGCGACCTTGCCTTCGTGCGTCGCCTTGTGCGCCAGCATCGGCTGGCCGACCAGATCGCCGATCGCGAAGATGTGCGGCACATTGGTGCGCATCTGTTTGTCGACCGGGATGAAACCGCGGTCAGTGACGCTGACGCCGGCTTTGTCGGCATCGACCTTCTTGCCGTTCGGCGCACGCCCGACCGAAACGAGCACGCGATCGTAGACTTGCGGCTCGGGTGCTTTCTCCCCCTCAAACGTGGCCTTCATTCCATCCTTGGTCGCCTCGATCTTGGTCACCTTCACCTTGAGATGGATGCCGGCATAACGCTTGCCGAGGCGCGTCGCGAGCGGCTTGACCAGATCTGGATCGGCACCGGGCATCAGTTGATCAAGCAATTCAACCACCGTGACCTGCGAGCCGAGCGCTTCGTACACGCAGGCCATTTCCAGGCCGATGATGCCGCCGCCGACGACGAGCAGTTTTTTCGGCACGTCGCTGAGCACGAGCGCATCGGTCGAATCCATCATGCGCGGATCGTCCCACGGGAAGCCGGGCAGTTTCACCGCCTGCGAACCCGCGGCGATGATACATTTCTCAAAATATACTAATTTTTTCCCTTCCCTGGTCTCGACTTCGATTTCGTGCGGCGAGACGAACTTGCCGACGCCCTGCACGACGGTGACCTTGCGCTGCTTGGCCATGCCGGCGAGGCCGCCGGTCAATTGCGCAACGACCTTGTTCTTGAACCCGACGAGCTTGCCGATATCGATTTTCGGCGCGCCGAAATCGATGCCGATATCGCCCGCATGCGCGGCTTCGTCGATCACTTTCGCCGCATGCAGCAGCGCCTTGGATGGAATGCAACCGACGTTGAGGCACACGCCGCCGAGCGTCGCGTAGCGCTCGATCAGCACCGTGCTCTGGCCGAGATCGGCGGCGCGGAATGCGGCGGTGGAGCCGCCCGGACCCGAGCCTAGTACGACGACCTGACATTCGATATCGGCCTTGCGGCCGGATGCGCCAGCTGCTGTCGGTGTGGCGGGCTGAGCTTTCCCTTCCCCCGCCTGCGGGGGAAGGTGCCCGGAGGGCGGAAGGGGGGAGGTTTGCGTCGACGCCGACTTCCCCTCACCCGTCGCGCTGCGCGCGCCGACCTCTCCCGCAGGCGGGAGAGGTGAAACAGCAGCACCGGCACCTTCGGCTTCGATGATCGCAACCACGCTGCCTTCGGAAATCTCGTCGCCCAATTTGACTTTGATTTCCTTGACGACGCCGGCAACCGACGCAGGCACATCCATCGTCGCCTTGTCCGATTCGAGCGTGACCAGACCCTGATCCTTGGTCACCGTGTCGCCGGGTTTCACCAGCACTTCGATCACCGGGACTTTCTCGTAGTCGCCGATATCGGGGACTTTGACTTCGATGGTTGGCATGTTGCATTTCCTAGCAAAAGAGATCCGCAAAATGCTCTTTGCTCGTCATTCCGGCGAAAGCCGGAATCCAGTTCTTGCATTCAATTTT
Source organism: Rudaea sp. (assembly GCF_036560865.1). GTDB lineage: Bacteria > Pseudomonadota > Gammaproteobacteria > Xanthomonadales > Rhodanobacteraceae > Rudaea. The sequence goes on along the minus strand of NZ_DATBQK010000096.1, from coordinate 5,526 downwards.
TCAGAACGAAGAACTGGATCCCAGCCTGCGCTGGGATGACGGCGAGAGCGATTACAACATCGCGCGCCGCATATCCGCGAGTAGCTGCGCCAGATACGCGGTGAAACGCGCGGCGAGCGCGCCGTCGATCACGCGATGGTCGTACGACAGCGACAGCGGCAGGATCAGGCGCGGCTGGAAGGCCTTGCCGTCCCACACCGGTTTCATCGCCGACTTGGTCACTCCGAGAATCGCGACTTCGGGCGCGTTGACGATCGGACTGAATGACGTTCCGCCGATGCCGCCGAGCGACGATATCGAAATGCAGCCGCCGGACATTTCCGCCGGGCCGAGTTTGCCGTCGCGCGCCTTGGCCGCGAGCGCGGAAATTTCCTTGGCGCTCTCGACGATGCCCTTCTTGTCCGCGTCCTTGAGCACGGGCACGACCAGACCGTTCGGCGTATCCGCTGCGAAACCGATGTTGTAGTACTTCTTGAGCACGAGGTTCTCGCCCGTCGCATCGAGCGAGGCGTTGAACTGTGGAAACTTCTTCAGGCCCGCGACCAGCGCCTTGATCAGGAAGCCGAGCATGGTGAACTTGACCCCGGCCTTTTCATATTCCTTGTTCAGCGCGACACGCAGCGCTTCGAGTTCGGTGATATCGGCGTCGTCGTTGTGCGTGACGTGCGGAATCATCGCCCAGTTGCGCGCGAGATTCGCGCCGGAAATCTTCTGGATGCGTGACAGCGGCTTGGTTTCCACTTCTCCAAATTTGGAGAAATCCACTTTTGGCCACGGCAGCAGATTGAGTCCCGTACCGCCGCCAGCAGCTGCCGCGGGCGCCGCAGCGCCGCCGGCAAACGCCGCCTTGACGAATTTCCGCACGTCTTCCCTGGTAATGCGACCCTTGCGTTCGCTACCCGTTACCCGGGACAGGTCGACGCCGAGTTCGCGCGCAATCAGGCGCACGGCGGGACTGGCGTAAGGCACCTTGTCCGGCATCACGGTGTCGGCGCCGAAGTTGATCGGCGGTGAGCTGGGTTTGCCGGCGTCGGCAGACGCAGCGCTCGCGGGCGCGGGCGCAGCGGCCGCCGCTTGTGCTTTCGCGGGTGCTGCAGCTTGCGTAGCGGGTGCAGGCGCGGCACTGGCAACACCGGCCGCTTCGATCAACGCCACGACTACACCTTCGGAAATCTCATCGCCGACCTTGACCTTGATTTCCTTGACCACGCCGGCCACCGACGAAGGCACTTCCATTGTCGCCTTGTCCGATTCGAGGGTGACCAGACCCTGATCCTTGGTCACCGCATCGCCGACTTTCACCAGCACTTCGATGACCGGCACATTCGTGTAGTCGCCGATATCGGGAACCTTGGCTTCCTGCACACCGCCACCGGCGGGCGCGGGTGTTGCTCTTTCGCTTCCTCCGCTTGCGGGGGAAGCTGCCGCGGCAGCGGCTGAAGGGGGCGCTTCCGCGGCGGGCAAGGCCTTGCCCCCATCCGCCTGCGGCACCTTCCCCCGCTCCGCAGGGGAAGGAACTGCGTCCGCGCTTTCGATCAACGCAACCACGGTGCCTTCGGAGATTTCGTCGCCGATCTTGACCTTGATTTCCTTGACCACGCCGGCGATCGACGAGGGCACTTCCATCGTCGCCTTGTCCGACTCGAGCGTGACCAGACCCTGATCCTTGGTTACCGTGTCGCCGGGTTTCACCAGAATCTCGATCACCGGCACACCGGTGTAGTCGCCGATATCCGGCACCTTGGCTTCTTTGATTTCGGCCATGCTCCCTCCTCAATCGACGCGGCGGCCGCCTTTGCCAGCGCGCCGGGTGATAACGATAACAACGTAAGCGGCACCGATACTACCGCGCAATGATAATCTGAACCCGGCGCTTCGCGCGCGCTCATTTTCGCATGCGCGAAACCACGCCTTCCAGGATGGCGTCAGCCGGCGCTGCAGTGACCTTTGGCCTTGGCACAGTCGCATGTTCGCAGTTACCCTGCGCGACCACCCTCACCAAGCCGCACAAGGAACACATGCTTGTCATTCGCGATCTGTCGAAAACCTACGCCAACGGCGTGCAAGCCTTGCGCAACATCAGCCTCGACATTCCAAACGGCATGTTCGGCCTGCTCGGACCCAACGGCGCCGGCAAGTCCACCCTGATGCGCACGATCGCGACGCTGCAGGATCCGGATTGCGGCAGCATCCATCTGGACGATCTCGACGTGCTCGCCGACAAACAAGCCGCGCGCCAGAGCCTGGGCTACCTGCCGCAGGAATTCGGCGTGTATCCGAAAGTCACCGCCGAGGTGATGCTCGATCATTTCGCCATGCTCAAGGGCGTGGTCGATGCAAAGGAGCGCAAGGCCCTGGTCGAGGCGCTGCTGCGCCAGGTGAATCTGTGGGAGAAGCGCTACTACAAACTCGGCACGTTTTCCGGCGGCATGCGCCGGCGTTTCGGCATCGCCCAGGCACTGATCGGCACACCCAGGCTCATCATCGTTGACGAGCCGACCGCGGGTCTCGATCCGGAAGAACGCAACCGCTTCCTGAATCTGCTCGCCGAAGTCGGCGAGAAAGTCGTGGTGATCCTGTCCACGCACATCGTCGACGACGTGACCGATCTGTGTCCGCGCATGGCGATCATCGCGCAGGGCCAGTTGCGCCTCGTCGGTGAGCCGCGCGAAGCGATCCGTTCGCTCGACGGCCGCGTCTGGCGCAAGTCGATAAGCAAGGACGAACTCGCCGCCTGCCGCGAGCAGCTCAACGTGTTGTCGACCCGCCTCGTCGCCGGCCAGCCGGTGGTGCATGTGTTGAGCGATGCCAGCCCCGGTGAGGGTTTCGCCGCGGTGCCGCCGAATCTCGAAGACGTCTACTTCGGCGAGTTGCGCCGCGCCGCCGCGCCGATCGCGCAGGCCGCCTGAGGACTTCATCATGCTGGCGAAAATTCTTGCGTTCGAACGCAGGCTGATCCTGCGCAGCCCGCTGTTCTGGATCGTCGCGCTGGCGTTCGGCGCACTCGCGTTCACGATCATGACCTCCGACAACGTCAGTTTCGGCGGCGGCATCGGCAATGTGCATCGCAATGCGCCGCTGGTGGTGATCAATCTGCTCGGCGCGTTCAGCTTCCTGAGTCTGCTGCTGGTCACGATCTTCATCGCCGGCGCGGCGCTGCGCGATTTCGAACTCAACACCGCGGAACTGTTTTTCACCACCCCGCTGCGCAAGCGCGATTATCTGCTCGGCCGGTTCGGCGGCGGCTTTCTCGCCGCGCTCGGCGTGATGCTGGTCGCCGCATTCGGCCTGTGGCTCGGCAGCAAGATGCCGTGGCTCGATCAGAACCGGCTCGGACCGACCGCGTTCGGCGCCTACGCATGGGCGTTCGGCGTAATGGTCGTGCCGAACCTGCTGTTCACCGCTGCCTTCGTGTTCGCTTTCGCAATGCTGACGCGCTCGATGCTGTACACCTATCTCGGCGTGATCGCCTTGTTCGTGTTCAATACCGTGGCCAGCCACATGACCGCGAATCTGGATGCGCGCTGGATCGGCGCGCTGCTCGATCCGTTCGGCGGCGACGCGCTGCACGAAATCACGCGCTACTGGTCGAGCGCGGACAACAACTCGCGTCTGCCGCCGTTGACCGGCCTGTTGCTCGGCAATCGCCTGCTCTGGCTTAGCGTCAGCGCGCTGTTGCTCGGCGGCGCCTATCGTTTGTTCCGCACCGACCGCGAAGGCTTGCGCCTGTTCGCGCGCAAGGCCGTCACCACGGCGACAACGCCGGCAGGCATCGCCGGCGGCAATATCCGCTTGCCCGCAGTGCGCTTGCAGAGCTCGGCCGCGGCGCAATGGCAGCAATTCCTGCATCAAGCCTGGTTCGACGCACGCAGCGTGCTCAGCGGCGCGCCATTCCTGATCACGCTGCTGCTCGGCCTGCTCACGATGTTCAGCGTACTCACCTTCAGCGGGCAGATTTTCGGCACCAAGGTCTATCCGGTCACCTCGCACATGGATATCGTGCTCGGTTCCGGCCTCGGCCTGTTTCTGACCATCGTGCTCGCGGTATACGCGGGCGAACTGGTCTGGCGCGAGCGCACGCTGGGCGTCGCCGAAACCGCAGATGCGTGCGCGATACCGAACTGGATACCGCTCGCATCCAAGCTCGTCGCCTTGCTCGGCGTGATCGCGATCTTCTGCCTGGTGAGTGCATTGTTCTGCATCGCCTACCAGTTGTTTCACGGCTACACGCATCTGCAGCCGCTGCTGTATGCGAAGATCGTCCTGCTGGCCACGCTGCCCTTTGTACTGACGGCTGCGTTGTTCGTGTTTCTGCAAACGGTCAGCGAGAGCAAGTTCTTCGGCTATCTGTTCGTCGTGGTGTTTCTCGCGGTCAAGATCGGCTTGCCGATGCTTGGCTACAACCATCCGCTGTACAACTACGGCAGCGGCCCGCGCCTGCCGCTATCGGACATGAACGGCTACGGGCAATTCCTCGTGCCCAGCCTGACCTTCCGCGCGTATTGGGGCACATTCGCCGCGGCCCTGCTGGTGATCGCGGCGGCGTTCTGGCCGCGCGGCACCGGCATGAGTTTCGGCGAACGCTGGCAGCTTGCGCGCGCGCGCCTGCGCCAACGCGCCTCGCGCGTCACCCTTGCCGCGCTGCTGCTCGCGTTCGTCGGTCTCGGCGGCTGGATTTTCTACAACACCAATGTGCGCAACGAATACCTTTCCGACGACGCGCGCAAGGAGCAGGCGGCCGACTACGAAAAGACCTATCGCCAGTTCAAGGATCTCGCGCAGCCGCGCATCACCGCGATCAAGGCCGATGTGGACATCTATCCCAACGACCTGCGCGCCGTCATTCGCGGCCACTATCGCCTCGAGAACAAGAGCACGGTGCCGATCGCGGAATTTCATGTGGATCTGGATTCGCGCCTGCAAACCAACAAACTCGACTTTGCGCCGCACAGCGTGGTCAAGACCGACAAGGTCCACGGCGTCACGATCTACAAGCTGGACACACCGATGGCGCCCGGCGCAACGCTGGATTTCGATTTCGAGATCGAGTATGCGCAGCGCGGATTCCCGGTATCCGGCGGCGAGACGGCGGTTGTATACAATGGCACTTTTCTCAACAGCGGCATGTTGCCGCACTTCGGCTACGTGGAGCGGCGCCAGCTCAGCGACCGCAACGACCGGCGCAAGTATGGCCTGCCGGACATTCCGCGTATGGCGCCGATCGACGACATGGCCGCGCGCGCGAACACCTACGTGGCCAGCGATGCGGACTGGATCGATTTCGAGACCACAGTGTCGACCGTAGCCGACCAGATCGCGCTCGCGCCGGGTTATCTGCAACGCGAATGGACCGCCAACGGCCGCCGCTATTTCCACTACAAGTCGGATACGAAAATCCTGCCGTTCGTGGCGTGGCTGTCGGCGCGCTGGGCGGTGAAGAAGGATAAATGGCACGATGTCGCGATCGAGGTCTACTACGATCCGCAGCATGCCTACAACGTCGATCGCATGATCGAGTCGACGAAG
>NZ_DATBQK010000095.1:0-8356 GCF_036560865.1 Rudaea sp. | reverse complement strand
AGCGCCAGATAGGCGGCGCAGGGCAGCAACACCGCACACGCCAGATAGCGCGCCGACAGCGCGGTCGCTGCCAGCGCGATCGGGATGATGTACAGCGAGATGAACGGGTTGGTCGCGCCGCCGGTCAGGTATAAAAGGTAGCTTAATACACCCGTATCGATGGCGAGGTGGACGACGACTTCGGCCTCCGACACCGGCCAGGGCTGGCGCAGTCGCCACCAGGCGAACAGGGCGAACACGCTGAGTGCCGCGATGCCCGCGAGCAGTGCGCCTTCGGCGATCGGCAACGCCAGCCAGTGCGCGACGACAAGCACGGTCAGTGCCTGGCCGACGATCGCGCAGACGCGCAACCATGCAAGGGTCAGCGCGAGTTCGCGCGGACCGTAGTGGCGTCGGAAACGGGGCAGGGGCGAGTCGGGCACAGTGGGAAGCTAGGCGTGGTCTTGAACCGGCGTGGCGCAGGCTTGATTCTATATGGGTCATCGCGCGCCGGGTGGCGGCGGCGAACGCGCTCCGACGCGACAGCGTCGTGGAACAGGCCCCAAAGTTACACGTGCTTACACCTGTTAACCCGGTTGTAATTGTCGATTCATGCGGCGCAGGGTAACTTGGCGTACGGTTTGCGGCCTCTGTGCCCGGATTGCGTCTTCCATAGCGGACGCATCAGCATCATTGCGGCGATTTTGCCAGCGCTAACGCTGGCAGGGTATCGTCGCACTCTGCGTGCGTTGCAGCGACCTTGCTGCGCGGGCGCTCGATAAAAATAATCCAACTCAAAGCATGCCCATGAGCACAGAATCCAACCGCACCGGTTTGACGCCCAACCCACCCCAGCGGCGCTGGCGTGCCTACCTGATCGTTCTCGCTGTCGCCCTGGTTCTCGGATTCGGCGCCTACTGGCTCGCGAAGAGCGCGCCGCCGGCGCAGACCGGCGGCCGTTTCGGCCGTGGCGCCGCCGCCGGCGGTCTGGCGATGCCGGTCGGCGCGGCAACAGTGACCAACGGCGATATCAACATCGTACTCAACGCACTCGGTACGGTGACGCCGTTGCGCAGTGTCACCGTCGGCGCGCAAGTCGCCGGACAATTGCTCAGCGTGCAGTTCAAGGAAGGGCAGATGGTCAACCAGGGCGATCTGCTCGCCGAAATCGACCCGCGCTCGTATCAGGCCGCGCTGAACCAGTACCAAGGTGCGTTGGCGCGCGATCACGCCCTGCTCGCGAATTCCCGCATCGACCAGGATCGTTACCAGACCCTGTACAAGCAGGACTCGATCGCCAAGCAGCAGCTCGATTCGCAGGTGTCGCTGGTGCATCAGAACGAGGGCACGGTGAAAGCCGACCAAGGCCAGATCGATACGGCCAAGGTCAATCTCGGCTATACGCGCGTCGTCGCGCCGGTAACCGGGCGTGTCGGTCTGCGCCAGGTCGATCCGGGCAACAACGTGGCCGTGGGCAACAGCATTGTCGTGGTCACCCAGTTGAAACCGATCGACGTGCTGTTCACCCTGCCTGAAGACAATCTGCCGACCGTGTTGCAGAAGATGCACGCGGGTACCGCGCTCGGCGTGGAGGCCTACGACCGCGCCGGTTCGACCAGGCTCGCCAGCGGCACGCTCGCGAGCCTCGACAATCAGATCGACACCAGCACCGGCACGGTGAAAGCCAAGGCCGAGTTCGTCAACGACGACGAGAGTCTGTTCCCGAACCAGTTCGTCAACGTGCGCCTGCTGCTCGACACGATGCACAACGCGATCGTCATCCCGACGTCGGCGCTCGAACGCGGATCGGGTGGCCTGTACGTCTACGTCGTCGGCGCCGACAAGACGGTGTCCGTGCGCAATATCAAGACCGGGCCGACCGAAGGCGAACGCGTCGCCGTGACCGACGGACTGAAGGTCGGCGAACTCGTCGTCACCAGCGGCGCCGACCGCTTGCGCGACGGCAGCAAGGTGGAGTTGCCGGGCGACCAGCCGCAACCAGCCCCCGCTGCCGGTGCGGCGAAGACGGCAGCCGATGGCAGCGCCGCACAGAGTCGCGGCCAGGGACAGAGTGAGGGGCACCGACGCGATGGTGCAGCTCCGGCCGGCACAGCTCCGGCTGGTGCGAATCCGTCCGCGACAACGCCGGCCGGTCCGAATGCGCCGACCCCTGCCGGCGCCGACAGCAAACCTGCGGACGGCGGCAAACCGTGATTTTCCGTCATGCTTGAATTGGCACCATGCAAAGCCGACTTGAACGAGCCTGCTGCGCACGTCGGGCTTGGCGGTAGCGCGCGATGAATCCCTCACGCCTGTTCATCATGCGCCCGGTTGCCACCTCGCTGCTGATGGTGGCGATCCTGCTGGTCGGCATTCTCGCGTATCGCTTCCTGCCGATCTCCGCGCTGCCCGAAGTGGATTATCCGACGATCCAGATCACGACCTTGTATCCGGGCGGCAGCCCGGAAGTGATGCTGACCTCGGTGACCGCGCCGTTGGAACAGAAGCTCGGGCAAATGCCCGGGCTGAACCAGATGTCGTCGACGAGTTCGGCGGGCGCCTCGGTGGTGACCTTGCAGTTCAGCCTGGACCTGAGTCTCGACATCGCCGAACAGGAAGTGCAGGCGGCGATCAATGCTGCGGGCACCTTCCTGCCCACCGACCTGCCTTCGCAGCCGATCTACAGCAAGGTCAATCCGGCCGACGCGCCGATCCTCAGTCTCGCGCTCACATCCAAGACCCTGCCGCTGACTCAGGTCGAGGATCTGGCCGACACGCGGCTCGCGCAGAAAATCTCGCAGATCGACGGCGTCGGCTTGGTCACGCTCTCGGGCGGGCAGCGTCCCGCCGTGCGCATCCAGGCGAATCCGACCGCACTCGCGTCCTACGGCATGAGTCTCGAGGATCTGCGCTCGGCGATCGTCAATGCCAATGTCAACGGCTCCAAGGGCAGCTTTGACGGGCCGACGCGTTCGTACACGATCGACGCGAACGACCAGCTCAAGTCCGCGGCTGCGTATAAAGATATCGTCATCGCCTTCAAGAACGGCGCCCCGGTGCACCTGTCCGACGTCGCCGATATCGTCGACGGCGCGGAAAACAACCGGCTCGCCGCGTGGAAGGACTCGCTGCCGGGCATCATCATGAATATCCAGCGCCAGCCCGGCGCCAACGTGATCGACGTCGTCGACCAGATCAAGAAAAAACTGCCGTCGCTCACGCAATCGCTGCCGGCCTCGGTGGACGTGGCCGTGCTGACCGACCGCACGGTGACCGTGCGCGCCTCGGTCGCCGACGTCGAGTTCGAACTGATGCTTGCGGTCGTACTCGTCGTCGCGGTGATCTTCATCTTCCTGCGCAATATTCCGGCGACCGTCATTCCGAGCTTCTCGGTGCCGCTGTCCCTGGTCGGTACGTTCGGCGTCATGTATCTGGCCGGTTTCAGCCTCAACAATCTGACCATGATGGCGCTGACGATTTCCACCGGCTTCGTCGTCGACGACGCGATCGTGATGATCGAGAACATTTCGCGTTATCTCGAGGAAGGCGATTCGCCGCTCGAGGCGGCGCTCAAGGGATCCAAGCAGATCGGTTTTACCATCATCTCGCTGACCATCTCGCTGCTCGCGGTGCTGATCCCGCTGCTGTTCATGGGCGACGTGGTCGGGCGCCTGTTCCGCCAGTTCGCGATCACCCTGGCAGTGACCATCGTGATCTCGGCTGTGGTCTCGCTGACTCTGGTGCCGATGCTGTGCGCGAAAATCCTCAAACATCACAAGCTCGAAGACGAGAATCGTTTCTCGCGCAAGACCGGCGAGATGTTCGAGCGCATCATCGCCAGCTACGGGCGCTGGCTGACCTGGGTGCTCGACCGCCAGTTCGCGACCCTGCTGGTCGCCATCGGCACGCTCGTGCTGACCGTGATTTTGTATATTGTTATACCGAAGGGATTTTTCCCAATCCAGGATACCGGCCTGATCCAGGGCATTTCCGAGGCGTCGCAATCGATTTCGTTCGCCGCGATGGCCGACCGCCAGCAGGCGCTGGCCAAGGTGATCCTGCAGGATCCGGCAGTGCAGTCGCTGTCCTCGTTCATCGGCGTGGACGGGACCAACACCACGCTCAACAGCGGCAATTTCCTGATCAATCTGAAAACGCACGGCACACGCGATGACGTGGAAACCGTGATTGCGCGTCTGCAGAAATCGGCGGCGCAAGTGCCGGCAATCCGGCTCTACATGCAGCCCGTGCAGGACCTGACCATCGAGGATCGCGTCAGTCGCACGCAGTATCAGTTCACGCTCGGCTCGCCCAATCTCGACGACTTGAACCAATGGGTGCCCAAGCTCGTCGACAAGCTCAACCAGCGGCCGGAATTGTCCGACGTGGCGAGCGATCTGCAATCGCAGGGTCTGCAGGCCTATTTGAATATCGATCGCGATACCGCTGGCCGGCTTGGCATCACGCCGGCGGCGATCGATCAGATCCTGTACGACGCGTTCGGTCAGCGCCTCGTGTCGACGATCTACACCGAGGCCAATCAGTATCGCGTCGTGCTCGAAGTCAAACCGGAATTTCAGAAGGGACCCGAAGGGCTCAGCCGGCTCTATGTGCCCGGCTTGAGCAACGCCAACAGCGTCACCAGCAGTTCCAGCGCTACCTCGTCGGTCGGCACGCCGCAGGGTGCGACGCCGGGAGTCAGCTCGGGCACCACGGCGGCGCCGGTGGCGAACGGTCAATTGCCGATCAACACCGTGACCACGCTCAGCGAGCGCGCTTCGCCGTTGCTGATCAGTCATCTGAGCCAGTTTCCGGCGACGACGGTTTCGTTCAATCTCGCTCCGGGCGCTTCGCTCGGCGCCGCGGTCGAAGCGATCAAGCAGGCCGAACTGGATATGGGCATGCCGGCGAGCATCACCACGCAATTCCAGGGCGCCGCGCTGGCGTTCCAGGCCTCGCTGACCAACACCGTGCTGCTGATCCTCGCCGCCATCGTGACCATGTACATCGTGCTCGGCGTGCTGTACGAAAGCTATATCCATCCGATCACGATACTGTCGACCCTGCCGTCGGCCGGCATCGGCGCCCTGCTTGCGCTGATGGTTGCGCGCGACAGCCTGGGCATCATTGCGATCATCGGCATCATCCTGCTGATCGGCATCGTCAAGAAAAACGCGATCATGATGGTCGACTTCGCGCTCGACGCCGAGCGTAACCAGGGCATGGCGCCGCGCGAGGCGATCTACCAGGCCTGCCTGCTGCGCTTCCGTCCGATCCTGATGACCACGCTGGCCGCATTGTTCGGTGCCTTGCCGCTGATGCTCGGCACCGGCGTGGGTTCGGAGCTGCGCCATCCGCTCGGCATCACCATCGTCGGCGGCATGATCGTCAGCCAGGTGCTCACGCTGTTCACGACGCCAGTGATCTACCTGGCCTTCGATCGGCTCGCCGGGCGCGTGTCGAGTCGTTTCGACGACGGCGCCGAAGCGCAGGCCGAGGTGGCGCCGTCGTGAGCAACCGCTTCTCGAGTCTCTCGGAGCCGTTTATCCGCCGCCCGGTGGCGACGACCCTGCTCACGATCGGCATCGCGCTCGCGGGCATGGTGGCGTTCAGCCTGCTGCCGGTATCGGCGTTGCCGCAGGTGGATTATCCGACGATTTCGGTGGGTGCTTCGCTGCCCGGCGCCAGTCCGGAGACGATGGCAACGTCGGTCGCGACTCCGCTGGAGCGCCAGCTCGGCCGCATCGCCGGTGTGACCGAAATGACGTCGTCGAGCGCGCAGAGCTCCACGCGCATCACCCTGCAGTTCGACCTGAGCCGCGATATCGACGGCGCCGCGCGCGACGTGCAGGCCGCGCTCAACGCGGCCTTGGCGCAGTTGCCGAGCGTGCCCACCAATCCGAATTACCGCAAGGCCAACCCGGCCGATGCGCCAATCCTGATTCTTGCGTTGACTTCGAAGACCTTGAACACGGGACAGATTTACGATTCGGCATCCACGGTCGTCGCGCAGAAGATTTCCCAGGTACAGGGTGTCGGCCAGGCGACGCTCGGCGGCGCCACCGCGCCGGCCGTACGCGTCGATGTGAATCCGACCGCGTTGAACAAGTACGGCATCTCGCTGGATACGGTGCGCATCGCCCTGGCCAACGCCAACGCAAATCGGCCCAAGGGCTTCGTCGAGGAAGGCGACAAGCATTGGCAGATCTATACCAGCGACCAGACCACCCTGGACTCGAACGAGTACAAGGACATGATCGTCGCGTGGAAGGACGGCGCGGCCGTGCGCCTGTCCGATGTGGCCAACGTGACCGACTCGGTGCAGGACGTGCGCAACCTGGGCTTGTTCAACGGCCAGCCGGCGGTGCTGGTCATCATCAACAAGCAGCCGAATGCGAACGTGATCGAGACGATCGACCGGATATTGGCGCTGTTGCCGCAGTTGCGCGCCGCGATTCCGGCCGATATCCAGATCGATATCGCGGTCAATCGCACCACCACGATCCGCGCTTCGCTGCACGATGTCGAGACCACGCTGATCATTGCGGTGATCCTGGTCATTCTGGTCGTCTTCGTGTTTCTGCGCAGCTGGCGCGCAACCCTGATTCCCGCGGTCGCCGTGCCGGTCTCGCTGGTCGGCACGTTCTCCATCATGTATCTGGCCGGATTCAGCCTGGACATTCTGTCGCTGATGGCGCTCACCGTGGCGACGGGCTTCGTCGTCGACGATGCGGTGGTCGTGCTGGAGAACATCTCGCGGCATATGGAAGCAGGCATGTCACGTATGGATGCCGTGCTGCGCGGTGCGCGCGAGGTCGGTTTCACCGTGTTGTCGATGAGCCTGTCGCTGATCGCGGTATTCATTCCGATCCTGCTGATGGGCGGCCTGGTCGGCCGCTACTTCCGCGAATTCTCGGTCACCCTGTCGGTCGCGATCGTCGTCTCCCTGCTGGTTTCACTGACCACGACGCCGATGATGTGCTCGCGCCTGCTGCGCCACGATGCGCAGCGCGAGCCTGGAAAATTCTTCGCTCTCAGCGAGCGCGTATTCAAGCGCATGCTGGCCGTTTACGAGCGCACGCTCGGCTGGGCGCTGACGCGGCCGCTATTGATGATGTTCATCCTGCTGGTGACGGTCTGTCTCAATGTGTATTTGTATATCATTGTGCCGAAGGGATTCTTCCCGACCGAGGATACGGGTTTCCTGGTCGGCGGCGTGCAGGCCGATCAGAGCATTTCGTTCCAGCTGATGTCGCAGAAGCTGGTCGAGTTCATGAAAATCGTCAAGAGCGATCCGGCCGTGGCCAACGTGGTCGGCTTCACCGGTGGCGGCCGGCGTAACGGCGGGTTCGTCTACATCGCCCTCAAACCACTGGCTGAGCGCGGCATCGCTGCCGACGGTGTGGTCAGCCGCCTGCGCGGCAAGCTTGGCGACGTGGCTGGCGCGCAACTGTTTCTGCAACCCGCGCAGGACATCCGCATCGGCGGTCGGCAGAGCAACGCGGCCTATCAGTACACGCTGCAGAGCGACAGCCTCGACGATCTGCGCACCTGGCAGGACAAGATTCGCGAGGCATTCCAGAATATGCCCGAGCTTGCCGACGTCAACTCGGACGCGGCGGCGAAAGGCCTGGAGACAGCGTTGACCTTCGATCGCGCGACTGCCGCGCGTCTGCGGGTGACGACGCAGGCCATCGACAACGTGCTCAACGATGCCTTCAGTCAGCGTACGGTATCCACCATCTATACGGCGTTGAACCAGTATTTCGTGATCATGGAAGTGGCGCCGCAGTTTCTGCAGAGCCCCGAGTCGCTCAAGGACATCTATGTGCGCAACGCCTCGGGTGACATGGTGCCGCTGACGGCGTTTTCGACCTTCGGCTTCGGCACGACGCCACTGGAAGTCAATCATCATGGCCAGTTCGTTTCGACCACGATTTCCTTCAATCTGGCCGACGGCGTCAGTCTCGGCGACGCTTCGGATGCGATCACCAAGACGATGTCGCGGCTTGGCGTGCCGGTCAGCATCCACGGCGGATTCGCCGGCAACGCGAGTGCCTTCCAGCAGGGCCAGAGCAGTCAGCCCTGGTTGATACTGGCCGCGTTGCTGGCGATCTATATCGTGCTCGGCATGCTCTACGAGAGCTATGTGCATCCGCTGACCATTCTTTCGACCCTGCCGTCGGCCGGCGTCGGCGCAATCCTCGCCCTGCTCGTGTGCCGCACCCAGTTCACCGTGATTGCGTTCATCGGCGTGATCCTGCTGATTGGCATCGTCAAGAAGAACGCGATCATGATGATCGACTTTGCGCTCGATGCCGAACGCAATCAGGGCCTCGATGCGCGCGCCGCGGTGTTCCAGGCCTGCCTGCTGCGT
>NZ_DATBQK010000094.1:0-57260 GCF_036560865.1 Rudaea sp. | reverse complement strand
GTATTCCATTGGCTGCGCCCTGTGCCTGGCGCTGTTCTACTTTCGCGACTAGCCACCTCACCTGCCCGACCTCGAATCGCAGCAACACGCAGAAAAGTTCCGGGTCGCGCAATCAAGGCGGATCAGTCCGCCAAGGAATCCTTCGCAGCAGCTTGTCGCGGTACGCTGGACAGCCAGGCAATCGCGGCGGCGCCGACGATCAGGCCGAGATAGAGCGTCGCCATGCGCCAGATGAGCAGCGCCGCGGCCATCGATGGGCCTGGAATCCATTCTGAAAAGCTTGCACTCAATCCGATCTCGGCCGCGCCGCCCCCGACGGTATGCCAGTCCATGACGCTGCTTGTACAACGAGCGTCTGCAAAACGAATACGAGTGCAAAAGACAGGTGATATCCGAGTACCGCGAAAATCGTCCACAACACGCCGTAACGACCGATCTGTTGCAGGGCAGTCAGCGCGCAAATGCAGGCCGCGAAAAAAGAGCCCCCGGCCAACAGCAGTTGCGCATCGGTGCGCGACCGCCGTGCAAACTCGCGCAGCGCGAATGCGGCTCGACGCAGTCTCCGCGGACAGCGACGGCTGTCATCCAGAGCCAATCGATAGGTTCGCCACACCACCCACAGGATCGACAACGCCAAACAGGCGATCAGTGCCATGGGCAATCCGATGGAGGTCATGCGCGGCATGACCGACCAGCTCAGCGAGATCCCGGCAACGGGAACTGCGAGCATGAAGAAAATCACATCCAGCAACTGATCCGCCGCCGTGATCGCCGCCGCGCTGCTCGTCGATGCGCCGATGCGGCGTAAAAAGTATACGCTGGCCGCGTAGCCGCCGATGCCAGCCGGCGTGACCATGAATCCGAAGTCGGCGGCGAGGGATACGCCAAGCACCCTTGCGAACGGTGCATGCACGAGCAATTGACGCAGCATTATTTGCAGCTTCAAGGTGCGTGCGAGCCAGTTCAGCACGACCAGAGCGACGATCGAAATGTAACCCGCCGGCGGAAAGCGCAGCAGCGCACCGAACGTTTCGGTGCCACCAAGAAATATCGGCACGCAGATGGTCGCAAGCAGTGCAAAGGCGATCAGCAGCTTTGCTCCGCTGATCCCCTTGGCGGACGCCGCATTCAACGCAGCCTCGCGGCGCTCAGAGACAGGTGAGGTTGATAGTTGCGCTCGGCAGCTTTTCCGTCAACATTCGCCGCAGGCGCGTTTCGATGGCCGGAAGATTCAGGATTCTCGACGGCCCGCAAAGCGAATACGTATGCCCGATGTCGCCAAAGCCGGAGTTGGAGGTCACGCGGCTGACGTTGACCTCATCGCTTTCGCAGGCGACAGACCATAATCTGCGCAACGCCGCCGGGCCGATGCTATGGCCTCCGCTCAGGCGAAAGCGAAATAATGCGATGTGGTGTGCCATGTCATGCCCTGCTGCTGAAGTCGCCAAGTATGCGCCTTGTCCGCGTCGCGCGCCGGTCGCCTGCGTGGACCGAGGTTTGACTTATCGGGGCCTGCTGGCCGACGATGCCGCAGGAATCATCCGGTTCGGGGACTACAAAGCGATGACGGGACCTTCCACGCCCAACGATTTACGGCCGGAAAATCTGCGCCGCATTCTCGAAATCACGCGCGATCTTGCCCGGCCGATCGAACTTGAAAGCTTGTTGTATCAGGTTGTGGATGCGGCCAAGGAACTGCTCAATGCCGAAGGTGGCACGGTCTGGCAATATCTGGCCACGGATCACCAGCTGGAAATGCGCGCGGCACGCGGGCTGGGCGCGGTGGCCATACGCGTTCCCGCCGACCGCGGCATCGTCGGCGAGTGCGTGCGCACGCGCGTCCTGATCAACGTGCCCGATTGCTACGCCGACCCGCGCTTCGATCGCAGCGTGGATCGGACTACCGGATACCGGACGCGCTGCATGCTGACCTGCCCCCTGCTCGGACACGACGATGTGCTGGTCGGCGCCCTGCAGGTGGTCAACCGCCGGCAAGGCGTGTTCGACGCCGATGACGAGGCGATGGCGAGCGCCCTCGCCGCGCAATGCGCGGTCGCGTTGCAGCGCGTGCAAATGACCGAACGCCTGGTGCAATCGGAGAAACTGCGCCAGGAAATCGAGGTGGCGCGCGAAATCCAGCAGAGCACCTTGCCGAAATTCGCACCGGTCATCGCCGGTTACGACCTTGCCGGCAGATTCCGTCCGGCCGACGAGACCGGTGGCGACACCTACGATTTCGTGGCGACCACCGATGGCGGCGTGATGCTGCTGATGGGCGACGCCACCGGGCACGGCATCGGGCCGGCGCTGTCCGCAACCGAGGTGCGCGCCATGCTGCGTCTTGCACAACGCCTCGGCGCGAGCCTGGACGACACGTTCCGCCACATCAACGATCAGCTCGTGGTCGATCTGCCGGAGGATCGATTCGTGACTGCGTTCCTCGGCTGCCTCGATCCGTCCAGCCATGTCTTGCGCTACCACTCCGGCGGACAGGGACCGTTGCTGCATTTCAAGGCTGCCGATCTTGCCTGCGACATCCATCCACCGACGACGTTTCCGCTCGGCGCAATGGAACAGTCCACGCTGCCGGCGCCCAGGGAAATCGCGCTCGCCCCCGGAGATATTTTTGCGCTTTTTTCCGACGGCGTTTTCGAATATCAAGATGCCAAGGAAAGGCAGTTCGGCGAGCAGGCGGTGGTCGACTTGCTGCGTCGTTACCACAATTGGCCGATGACGGACCTGCTCGACAAGCTGATTGAAGCGCTGACGCGGTTCGGGCGCGGCGCGCCGCAACTCGACGACATCACCGCGGTTCTGATCCGGCGCCTGACCACCGCCGTCGACCCGGCGCCGAATCCGGCCGCGGACTCCGGCACAGCCGTGCGCAGGGTCGCGCAGCGGACGTTCGCGCGCAGTTTCGATTCGCTCGCGGAAATTTTTACCTTCATCCAGGAAACGCTCGCTGCCTATGGCGCCGGCGAAGCGGAACGCTATGCCATCGAATTCACGGTCGAGGAACTGTTCACCAATATGGTCAAGTACAACGCGGCCGGCACCAGTGCAATCGAACTGGCTATCGAGTGCGATGGCAGCGCGCTGATCTGTCGGCTCAGCGACCCCGACAGCGATCGTTTCGACGTGACGCTGGCGCCGGACGCCGATATCAACATGCCGATCGAGTTGCGCCGCCCTGGCGGGCTGGGCCTGCATCTGATACGCCGGCTGGTGGATTCTGTCGAGTACGATTATTCTGGGCGGTGCAGTCTGATCACCTTCCGCAAAACGCTTGGGAGCGCGTAATGTTCGAAATCGAGTACGCCGATGGCGGGATAATTGCGTTTGCGGGGCGACTCGACGCCGCGCAATGTGGCAGGGCGCAGGCTTTCCTGGATGCGGCGAACGCGCCTGACGCATTCGATTTTAGCAAGCTCGAATACATATCCAGTGCCGGTCTTGGCGTTCTGCTCAAGGCGCACAAACGCCTGCTGGCCAGCGGCGGACGGCTGCGTTTGATCAACGTCAACAGCCATATCTACGATATCTTTCGCTACTCGGGGCTCGACCAGGTTTTCCAGGTCGAGCGCTCGGCCGGCTGAACCGCATTCCAACTTTCCAACCTTTGGCGCACATGGCCGTACATATCACCGACGATTCCGACGCTGTGTTGGTTCTGCAAAGCAAGAGCGGCGATCGTCATGCTTTTGAGGCCCTGCTGGCGCGCTACGAGCGGCAGGTCTTCGGAACAGTATTCCGGATTCTTCATCATCGTGAGGATGCAACAGACGTGACCCAGACTGCGTTTCTCAGGGCCTACGAGCATCTTGACCGCTACGATCCGGGCCAGCGTTTTTGCAGCTGGCTGTATCGAATAGCGGTGAACGAGGCGCTCGATCTGGTGCGCAGCCGCCGACCTTCGGAACCGTTGCTCGACGACACGCTTACCGAGAGCGCCGGCCCGGTCGAGATGGCAGTACAGGATGAGAACGAATCCACCATGCGCAATGCGCTGATGGACCTGAAGATCGACTACCGGACCGTGATCGTGCTCAAACACTTGCAGGATTGTACGTACGAGGAAATGGCACAGATCCTCGAATGTCCGGTAAAGACGGTGAAATCGCGTTTGTTTACGGCGCGTCAGGCATTGCGCGATGTATTGGTCGCCCGAGGACATCTGAAATGATCGACGAGCGCACACTGGAATTGATTCATGCCGAGATCGACGCCGAACTCGATGGCACCACGCGTGCCGAACTTGAGCTGCGCCTGCAAGGCGACCCGGAGGCTCGCTCCCTGCGCGTCGACCTGGTACGGGTTGCGGCAGCGCTGGCGCGGATGGCTCCGGTAACGCTGCCGGCCCACTTGCATGAGCGCCTGACGGCAGCTGTCCCTTCGCCTGAGCACAGCCAGACGTCGTGGCCGAAGCGCTGGTTTCGAGGGCGTTCGAGGGCTGTTGAAGGGGGCGGTATTCGCCGTCGCTCCAACTTTTTTACCGCTGATCCGTATTCCAGTCACTCGCACAGCAAACAACCGGCAACTCCTCACTTTCACCTACAAGGGAAGAAGACCATGAAAACCTCCAAGATGTTGGCACTGAGTGGCTTGGCCGTTAGCATCGCCGCTGTCGTTTATTTCGGCCTTGGCTACCCGCCGAAGATCGATCAAGTTGCCGGCACGATCGCACCCGCAGAGCGCTATCGCGCAGCGGCCGTCGACAGTGTGGAGCTTGGCGATCAGAGCATTCCGCAGTTGATGCAGACCGACACGTTCACGCGCCTGGTCAAGGATCCGCAGTTCCGCGCGTTGGTCACGAATGCCCAGTTCAACGGCCTCGTGAAGAACGCCGACTTCAACAACCTGGTCAAGAACGCCGACTTCAACAATCTGGTCAAGAACGCCGACTTCAATAACCTGGTCAAGAATGCCGACTTCAATAACCTGGTCAAGAACGCCGATTTCAATAACCTGGTCAAGAATGCCGACTTCAACAACCTGGTCAAGAACGCCGACTTCAACAGCGTCATGAAGAACGCGGAGTTCAATAACCTGGTCAAGAACGCCGACTTCAACAACCTGGTCAAGAATGCCGACTTCAACAGCCTGGTCAAGAACGCCGACTTCAACAACCTGGTGAAGAACGCCGATTTGAACACTCTGCTCAAGAACGCCGACTTCAATAACCTGGTCAAGAACGCCGACAACAACCAGCTCAGACAATAACTGCGAATTGAAATTCCTTGGGGGAACCGGGCCGACTGCCGCATAGCAGTCGGCCTTTGTTTTTTCCGTTATGCTTGGCGCGTCCGTTGCGTACTTCCTCCAGGGGGAAATCGATGCGTCGAGCTGCATCACTACTCGGCACTGTGTTGGCAGGTGCCTGTGCAATCGCCGCAGGGGCCGACACCGGCGCCGGCCTGCAACAACTGGAAACCGACGACATTCGCGTCATCTGGTTCCATCCCGCCGAAGACTATCTCGCACCGCTCGTCGCACGCAGCGCGGAGAATGCGATTCAGTTCCAGAAGCGCAACTGGGACTGGAAACCCGACGGCAAGGTCAATGTGCTGATCAAGGATCAGGCCGATATCGGCAATGCGGGCGCGCTGTCGACGCCGAAAAATGCGGTGATCATCGATATCGCACCGCTCGCGTACACATTCGAAACCTACGTCGGCAGCGAGCGCATGTTCTCGCTGCTCAATCACGAGACAACGCATGTCGCCAATCTGGACGAAGCAACCGAAACCGACCTGTTTTGGCGTCACTGGCTCGGCGGCAAGATACAGACCGATACCAAGCACCCAGAGACCCTGCTTTACCACTATCTGACCGTGCCGCGCACGGTGGCTCCACGCTGGTATCTCGAAGGCCTCGCGGTGTTCTTCGAGACCTGGATGGCCGGCGGTCGCGGCCGCGCCCAGGGCGCCTATGACGAAATGGTGTTCAGGGCAATGGTTCGCGATCACGCGCACATCTACGATCCGGCCGGGCTGGCGGCCGAAGGCACCAGGGTCGACTTTCAGGTCGGCGTGAACAATTATCTTTACGGGACCCGCTTCATTTCCTATCTCGCGCTCAAATATTCGCCGGAGAAGGTCAGGGAGTGGGCGGCGCGACCCGAAGGCAGCAAGCGCTACTACTCCGACCAGTTCGAAAAGGTCTTCGGCAAACCGATGGTTGCGGCCTGGAACGACTGGATTCAGTGGGAGCAAGGTTTCCAAAAGGCGAACCTGGCGGCGGTCGCAAAGTATCCGCTGTCGACGTTCCAAGCCCTGTCCGGCAAGGGTCTGGGTTCGATTTCCCGTGCCTTTTACGATCCTCAGCGCAAAAGCATGCTCGCCGCGTTTCGCTATCCCGGCGTTACCGCTTTTGTCGGCATGATGTCGATCGAGAATGGCAGCATCAAGCCCCTGGTCGACGTCAAAGGTCCGCTGCTCTACACGGTAACTTCGCTGGCCTACGACCCCGACACGAAGATGGCGTTCTACACGACGGACAACGCCGGCGGCTACCGCGACATCGTCTCCCTGGACACGGTCAGCGGGCAGACACACATGCTGCAAGAAGACGCGCGTATCGGCGATCTGGTATTCGACCACAGCGATCGATCGCTATGGGGGATCCGCCACCTCAACGGCCTCGTCACTTTGGTGCACATGCCATATCCGTACACCGACTTCCACCAGGTTTATACGTGGCCCTATGGCCAGATCGTCTATGACTTGGACATCTCTCCGGATGGCAAACTGCTCAGCGCCTCGCACACGGCGGTCAACGGCGACCAGTCGCTTTATCTGATGCCGGTGGAGTCTTTACTCGCCGGCGACCCGAAGCCGACCGCGAGTTTCGATTTCGGCACGGCGGTGCCGGAGGGATTCGTGTTCTCGCCCGATGGCCGTTCACTCTACGGCAGCTCGTACTACACCGGCGTTTCCAATATCTACCGCTACGATATCGCCTCGAAGAAGATCGAGGCGCTGTCCAACGCAGAGACCGGATTCTTCCGGCCACTGCCGTTGCCGGACGGGCGCATGCTGGCTTTCGATTTCACCGGACAGGGGCTGGTGCCTGGATTCATCGACGCGCGACCACGCGAAGATCTCGCGGCGATCACTTTCCTCGGGGCGCAAATCGCGGATCAGCATCCGATCGTAAAATCATGGAATGTCGGCTCGCCATCGAAGATCGACCTGCAGAAGATCACGCTAAGCAAGGGCGATTACCTGCCGATCCGCCAGATCGAGCAGCAGGCTCTGTATCCGATCATCGAGGGCTACAAGGATAGCTGGGCAGTAGGCATGCATGGCACCTGGGCAGACCCGCTCAGCCTGGATAGCATCGGTGTCAACCTGACTTACAGCCCTGACAATTCGCTGCCCAAATACGAACGCGTCCACTTGGATGTGCTGCTGGAACAGAAGGGCTGGCGGATTGGCTATAAGCACAACGGCGCCGACTTCTACGACCTGTTCGGTCCGACCAAGACCAGCCTGCGCGGCAACGAATGGCTTCTGGGCTACAAGAAGGCGCTGATTTACGATGATCCTCGCACGCTCGATCTGGACACCTCGCTGCAAGTGTTCAACGGTCTGGACACCTTGCCTGGCTTCCAGAACGTCCCCTCGCCGAGCAACAAATTCGTTACCGCCGCGACCAGGCTCAAATACGGCTACGTGGAGCATTCGCTCGGTGCGGTCGATGACGAAAAAGGCGTGCGCTGGAACCTGAACCTTCAGGTCAGCCGGGAAAACGGCAACATCATTCCAGCGCTGTATGGCGGCGTCGATTTCGGCGTGCCGTTTCTGTTCGACCACTCTTCACTATGGCTGCGCAGCTACGCCGGATGGGCACACGGTGACGCCGGTGACCCTTATGCGAACTACTACTTTGGCGGGTTCGGCAACAACTACGTCGACAATGGCGATATCAAGCGCTACCGGGACTACTCCAGCTTCCCGGGATTCGATATCGATGAGCTTAACGGTCGCACCTACGCGCGTTCGATGCTCGAATGGAACCTGCCGCCGATCCGATTCAGCAGCATAGGCACCACGGCGAATTACCTGAGCTGGGCGCGACCAGCGTTGTTCGTCGGCACTTTGGTAACCAATCCTTACGAATCGGGGCAATCGCGTACATTCAACGACCTTGGGTTCCAGGTCGACTTTCGGTTCTACGTGATGCACCATCAGGAGATGACTCTCTCGGTCGGTTCGGCCCTGGGTTTCGAGGGTACGAAGTCCGGGCACAACGAATGGATGATTTCGCTGAAAGTGCTGAATTGACGGCGCGACGGAAGCTTCTCGCGCGAGGCGGCGCATGATGGGCGGGGCATTGATCATCCATGCCGCGCTCGGCCTGCTGCCGGTACAATGCTTCCTTACCGCATTGCTCCTGCTGGACAGCTACAAACTCGTGCGGCTGCGCATGGTGGTGACCGTGATCGGCATGGGTTGCGTCGCCGCCGGCGTCTGCTATGTGCTGAACCTGGTGGCCATCGGCGCGCTGGGCATCAATTTCAGCCTTTACTCGCGCTACGTTGCGCCGCTGATCGAAGAGTCGGTCAAGGGCGCCGTGATCCTGCTGTTGATGCGCACGCACCGCATCGGCTTCCTCGTCGACGCGGCGGTGTTTGGATTCGCGGTCGGCACGGGCTTTGCGATGATCGAGAACCTGTACTACCTCAACGAACTGGTCGATACCCAGGCTTCCGTGTGGATCGTGCGCGGTTTCGGCACGGCAATCCTGCACGGCGGCGTGCAGTCGATCTTCGCCGCAATGGTGCTGGCCAATACCGATCGTCGCGGCGCGATGGATTTCCGCGCCGTCCTGCCGCCGCTGCTCGTGGCGGTGCTGGCGCATTCGGCCTTCAACCATTTTGCCCTGCCGCCGATTTACCAGACACTGCTCGTCCTGGTCTGCCTGCCGCCGATGTTGCTGTGGGTGTTCGCACGCAGCGAACGCGCGGTCGAAAGCTGGATCGGCACCGGTTTCGACACCGATCGTGAGTTGCTCGAGCTGCTCGACTCGGGCGCATTTTCCGAGTCGCCAGCCGGCAAATACCTGACCGACTTGCGCACGCGATTCTCCGGCGAAGTCGTCGCCGACCTGGTCTGTTACCTTCGGCTGCACGTGGAACTGGCATTGCGCGCCAAGGGCGTGCTGATGATGCGCGAGAACGGAATAGAAGTGACGGCCGATGAGCAGACGCGCGAGAAATTCGAGGAGATGCGCTATCTGGAGGGCAATGTCGGTCCGACCGCGTTGCGTACGCTGCAGCCGCTGTTGCACATGAGCCGGCGCGATCTGTGGCAGTTGTACATGCTCGGCAAGTGAACGTATCGCCTCGAGATTCGTTGCGTTGCTGACCGCGCTCGCTGAACCAGCCACGACCCGGGTGCACTCGTGATTCTAACCTTCGCCCTGCTCAGTGCCACGGTGATGCTCGACGTCAGCGGCCAAGTGTTTTTCAAGCTCGGCGTCGGTCACGACGACGGCAGCGGCGCGGCGGACGACCAGCGCCGCGACGTCGGCTGATTTCTGCACGGCCTAGCCGGATCGCCATGGATCATCGCGGGTGTGGCGGTCTACACGGTCGAATTCGTCGTCTGGTTCGCCGCAATCAGCCGCGCGCCATTGAGCGTGGCTTTCCGTTCAATGCACCGGCCTATTGCGGCGTGGTGCCGGCCAGCCGCTATGTGCTGCACGAAACGGTGTCGATGCGACGTTGGCTGGGTACGCTGGCCATCACCACGGGCGTGTTTCTGGTTCTTTGGCCCTAGGTTTCCTAAACGGGTCTAAACGAATTTTTATGATAAAATCAACGTTTTAGCAACGTCTAACATTCAGACTGCGACAATAGCGTCATGATCAAACCCGTAGATTTCTATATGCCCGGGGGCCGTTCCGGCGTCCTCTTGATTCATGGACTGACCGGCACGCCGACCGAGATGCGTTTCGTCGCCAAAGGCCTCAACCGCAATGGATTTACCGTGTACGGCATGCAGCTCGCCGGACACTGCGGCAGCGAGGAAGACTTGCTCAAGACCGGCTGGCACGATTGGTATCGCAGCGTCTGCGCCGCGGCCGACCGCCTGCGCCAGGACGTCGATCACATGTTCGTCGCTGGCCTGTCGATGGGCGCCCTGCTCGCGCTCAAGCTTGCCGCCGACCGGCCTGACGAGGTCGACGGCCTTGGCCTGTTCGGTACCACGTTCTTCTACGACGGCTGGACGATTCCGTGGATCGGCAAGCTGTCTTTCATGCTGCCGCTGGTGACCAGCCTGGGTTTCGGCCGGCATCGTAAATTCCACGAATGCTTCCCCTACGGCATCAAGGACGAGCGCATCCGCCAGCGCATCGCCGGCAGCATGCTCAACGGCGACAGCGCGGCCGGTGGACTCGCCGGCAATCCGTGGCCGTCGCTCGCCGAGTTCTATCGCTTGTCGTTTCTCGTGCGCCGGCAGCTGCACACGATCCAGACGCCCTGTCTCGTCGTGCATGCGAAGGACGACGACGTCGCCAGCCTGAAAAATGTGCGCATGGTCGTGCGCGGCGTGGGCGGCCCGGTCGAGACGGTGCTGCTGGAAAACAGCTACCACATGATCACCGTGGATCAGGAACGCAATCAGGTCATCGAGCGCTCCTCGCGTTTCTTCAACCACATCGCCAACACTCGCTTCGTGCACATGCCCGAGCGTGCGCAGGTTGTCGCCGCCACCGAATAATGGACATCGTCGTCGCCACTTCGATCGGGGCCTGAGCCGCGACCGCTTCGATGCCGAGCTTGCCGCGTTGAATCCCCCCTCCGTGGATCCTGATCCTGCGCAAATCCAAGCTGTCCGCGGCGTTTCCGACCAGCGCGATCGTCTTCATCGCGGTCATGTTCGCGTCGTGGCTGGTGTTCGCCGAATCGATCAGCTGGAGTCAGGCGCTGGGCGCCGCCGTGATCGTGTTCGGCATCGTTTTGCTCGGCAGCGACGCGGACGAAGTACAATCCACCGCCGTGACCAACCCCGTGGCGCGAGTCGATCGCGGTAGCTGAAGATCGCCCACGAACCCTTGCCAATACCATCAACGCTGCAGCGGAGATTTTCCATGAGTCAAGTACAGGACGCCGTTTTCGGCATCATCGCCAAGGAAGCGAATATCGATATCGGCAAGATCAGCCTCGATTCCACCCTGAAGGATCTCGACATCCAGTCGCTGGACGCCGTGCAGATCATTTTCGAGATCGAGGACCACTTCAAGATCACCCTGCCCGACCGCGATCCGAATTTCGATACCGATTCGGTCAAGGGACTGGTCGAGGCGGTCGAGAAGCTCGTTGCGGAAAAACCCGCCGCCGATGCGCCGACTGCACAGAGCTGACCGGTACACGGGATACGTGCCATGAGCAGCCAGCGTCGCGTCGTCATCACCGGCATGGGCGTCATTTCCGCGCTCGGCCATTCGGCATCGGCCAACTGGGATGCACTGCGCGCGGGGCGCGCGGGCATCGGACCGATTGCCAACATCCCCACCGACCTGCTCAACATCAAGATCGCCGCGGAAGTGCGCGGCTTCGATCCGGCCACGCATTTCGAACATAAGCGCCTGCCGCTGCTCGATCGCGTCTCGCAGTTTGCGCTCGTGGCGGCGCGCGAGGCCGTCGCACAGTCGGGCCTGGATTTCCGCAGCGACGGCCGCGGCGAACGTACCGCCTGCATCGTCGGCAGCGGCATCGGCGGCGAAAACACGCACAACGAACAATCGCAGCGCTTCTTCGGCGACAAGAATCCGCGCGTGCATCCGCTGACCATCCTGCGCGTGATGGCCAACGCGCCGGCCTGCCACATCGGTATCGAATTCGGCCTGACCGGGCCGGCCTTCGCCGTGGTCAGCGCCTGCGCCTCCGCCAATCACGCGATGAGTCAGGCGTTCGACATGGTGCGTAGTGGCAAGGTGGATTTCGCGGTCACCGGTGGCAGCGAAGCCTGCGTCACCGTCACCGTGATGAAAGCCTGGGAAGCGATGCGCGTCACCGCCGACGACACTTGCCGGCCATTTTGCAAGCAGCGCCACGGCATGGTGCTCGGCGAAGGCGCCGGCATTTTCGTGCTAGAAGAATACGCGCACGCGCGCCGGCGCGGCGCGACGATCCTCGCCGAATTCGCCGGCGCGGGCATGACCGCCGATGCGGGCGACATGGTGTTCCCATCCGAAGTCACGATCGCGCGCGCGATGCAGCACGCCCTGGCCGATGCCGGACTCGGCGTCGAGGAAATCGACTACATCAATGCGCACGGCACCGGCACGCCGGCCAACGACCCGACCGAAACCAAGTCGATCCGCCGCGTGTTCGGCGCGCACGCGGACAAACTCGCGGTGTCGTCGACCAAATCCATGCACGGCCATGCACTCGGCGCGGCCGGCGCACTCGAACTCATCGCCGTGATCGGCGCGCTGCGCGACGGCATCATTCCTCCGACCGCCAACTTTATCGATCCCGATCCCGAATGCGATCTCGATTACGTGCCCAACACGGCGCGCGAGCGAAAAGTCCGCGCGGCGCTGAGCAACTCGTTCGCCTTCGGCGGACTGAATTCGGTTGTCGCGCTAAGACAAGCGCCCTGACGGGCTTTTTGTTCCGACGAACGCCGTTTCGGTTGCCTGATCGCGCCGCCTCGGCTATCCTTGCCGCCCCTTGAAGGCACCACCGCTGCCTTCTGCGATTTTGGGCGGTTAGCTCAGCGGTAGAGCACTACCTTGACATGGTAGGGGTCACAGGTTCGATCCCTGTACCGCCCACCAACTAATCAACAAACTAGCGCGCTGGGCTCATGCCATTACGGCAAAAGTACGGCAAACCCGTTGCCGAAACAGCGCGAGTCGATCAGTGGATTTTGTGTGCCTCCTCGCGTGGTGGTGAACCTCCACTGTCAGCGGCAGGATACTATACGTCATTGACGTATGTAAGTAATTCGTCGAGACCTCGATCTTTACTGCATCTGTTCTGGAACTGCTTGGCGATGAGGAATATCGCGAGTTCCAGAACTTCCTGATGGAAAAGCCGCATGCGGGCGATGTGATCCAGGAAACGGGCGGATTGCGCAAGGTGCGTTGGTCCGCTGGCGGCAAAGGTAAACGCGGCGGCGTTCGCGTCATATACTTCTATGTAGATGCAGCGGAGCAGTTCCGCATGGTGCTGATCTACAAGAAAGGCATCAAAGACGATCTTACCAAAGCAGAGAAACGCCAACTAAAGGCTATCAAAGACAGGTGGCATCCATGAACAAGAAACTCTTTGCGCATCTCGTGGAAAGCATGGAGCAGATGGGAGAGATTTCGCGTGGCGAGCGCGCGCCTTCGAGGGAGCAGCACTTCGATGCGGTGAAGGTCAAGGAAGTGCGCAATCACTGGTCTGTCACAAGCCAAGTTTGTTTCCATACTGGCTGTTCCTGTATCGACGCTGCAAGGTTGGGAGCAAGGGCGACGTGAGCCTCAAGGCCCGGCACGCGCGTTGCTGCGCGCGCTCAAGAAGAACCCCAAGGCCGTGTTGATCGCACTCGGATAATTTGGCGCTCACTGGAAAAAATAAAGCGTCGCATCAATCAACCGACTGGCGTGGTAGTCCTGCGCCACCCCGCCGGCGGCATGCCGAATTCGCGCTTGAAAGCGCGGTTGAACGCGGCTTCGGATTCGTAGCCGCTGCGCTCGGCGATGCGGGCGATGGCCTCCTTGCCCGCGCGCAGCATCTGCGCGGCCAGCGCCAGGCGCCAGCGCGTCAGGTATTGCATCGGCGGCTCGCCGACCAGCACGGTGAATCGCTCGGCGAGAGCCGATCGCGAGAGCGCGACTTTGTGGGCGAGATCATCCACGCTCCACGCCCGCGCCGGATCGCCATGCAGTAACGCGAGTGCACGTCCGATATGCGCATCGCGCACACCGGCGAGCCAGCCCTTGCCATCGGGCGGCAGACTCTCGGCGTAGCGGCGCATCGCCTCGACGAACATGAGCTCGGCCAGTTTGGCCAGCGCGGATTCCGTGCCGGGGCGTGAATCCAGCGACTCGCGCACGCCGGCTTGCAGCAGTTCGCGCAACAGCATCGAGGCCTGGCCGTTGCCGATCGGAATGCGCAACATGCGCGGCAGCGCGTCGAACAAGCGGCCCATGCTGCGACTGCAGAGCAGATAGCCGCAGACGAAGCGCGTCGTCGCGCCGCCGCCGCCATGGCGGATCTGGATGAACTTGGGATCGGCGACAACGTCCGGAGCGGGCGCACCGGCTTCGCCCAACGGGGTTATGCGCAAGTCACTGCCCATCAGGTGCCGGTCGTCGTGAGGGAAAAGCACGACGTCGCCGTCGCTCACTTCGATCACCTGCCCGGTCTGGTTCAAGCGGACCTTGCAGCTGCCCTCGACGAGAAAATGGAAGAACACCATGTGCTCGATCTCGGCGAGGCGATCCTTGTACAGCGCCATGCCGGACTCGCCGCGCACGCACCACGGCGCCGTGAACTCCGCATTGAGGAACACGGCGCCATCGAGGTGCACGGATTTGAGTACGTCGGAGAGTGCGTCCATGGGGTCTCGATCAAGAACCGCGGCGTCGCGGCGAAAGACAAGGATCAAGGCTAAACCGATACTATAGATGCGGCACGTGATGTTTGAATTCAAACCCACTACTTATCGTCGAATAATTCAGAGCGCAGAACCCTCGCGGTCGATTCCCCTGCGCAGCGGGGGAAGCTGCCCGTAGGGCTGATGGGGGCGCTTTTGCCATACCCGATCAAGAGCAAGAGCGCCCCCTTCCGCCTTCGGCACCTTCCCCCGCTACGCAGGGGAAGGACAAGCGATCTCCGCGCCAGCCAAAGTGGCTGGCGCGGGCAATTTTCGCCGCGCACCTCCAAGCAATCGTCAATCAGGAATGGCAACATGAGCAATCCAGACACCAAAACTTATGCCGGCAGCTGCTTCTGCGGCGCGGTGCAATTCACCGTGACCGGGGAACCGGCGGCAATGGGCTATTGTCATTGCGAGTCCTGCCGAACCTGGTCGGCCGGGCCGGTCAATGCGTTCTCGCTTTGGAACCCCGAAGCCGTGAAGATTACGCGCGGCGCCGACAACGTCGCCGGTTTCAGCAAGACGCCGACCAGCAACCGCCAGTGGTGCTCGAAATGCGGCGGCCACCTGTTCACCAATCATCCGGGCTGGAACCTGATCGATGTCTACGCCGCGGTAATTCCCGGCTTCGTCTTCAAACCCGGCGTGCATGTGCACTATCAGGAAACCAAGCTGCGCATCAAGGATGGCTTGCCGAAGATGAAGGACATTCCCAAGGAAATGGGCGGCTCGGGCGAAGTGCTGGCGGAGTAGCCCGCTTTTTCCGAGCGGCCAGGGAAGGCCGCGGGGATACGGGAGAAAACCTGCTCTTGCATTCCTCGGATTCCATTCTTCGTCTATTCTTCGAACGTGGCTTGGTTTGTCTACCTGATCGAATGCACGGACGGCAGCATCTACACGGGCGTGGCGGTCGACGTCGCCGCGCGCTACGCCGTACACGCCAGCGGCAAAGGCGCTCGATATACGCGCTCGCATCCACCGGCGCGTCTGCTCGCGCAGATCGCATATCCCGATAGATCGTCCGCGTTGAAAGCCGAGTATCGGATCAAGCAGTTGTCCGCGCAGGAAAAGCGCGCGTTATGCGACGCGCACTCGCGCTAGGGACGAATTACCGCTCAACCCGGATTCTTCAACTCCACGAGCAGAACTTCGATGGGCGTGGTGCCGATGTTCTCGGACCAATGGCTGACCGCGTCGCGGTAGAGCACGTCGCCGGTCTTGATCTCGGTCTCGGTCGTCTTGCCGTCGGCCAAATGGTTGCGCAACTTGCCGCCGCTGATCACGTAGGTGACGTAAGCCGAATGCGAGTGCAACTGTTCCTTGTCGCCTGGTTGAAGCAGCGAATCGAGCACCCGCACATGAGCGTTATCGAGCTTGACGTGGACGAACTTCGAGTTCACCACGGCCGGATCCTGCGCCGACGCCAGCCGCGTTCCAGCCACGAACAACAGGCCGCCCGCTACAACAGTCGTCAACAGCACACCGAGCCTCTTCATGCCGTCTCCTGTCTGCAACAGCGGCACGCTGGCCGCGAAGTTTTCTGCGATGCCACTTTATCATCGCATGGATCGAAACCAAGATCGTCGACGCAACGCCACGACCGGACTTACAACCGCCGCAAAGCGATCCAAACTGCTGCTCGCCGGCGAATGCGCCTTTGCGACGCAGGGCGCCTCGCCCCGCAGCGCACAACAACGTCGCGCCGGTGGCAGCATATAGTCGCGTTGCCCGAACGTACTCAAGACGATCTTGCGCAAACGCCTGCGACCCCTGAGCGGTCTCGATGCCGGCTTCCTTTATCTGGAGGCCGCCGGCACGCCGATGCATGTCGGCAGTGTGATGCTGCTGCAATCGCCACGCCGCCGCTACGACTTTTACAAGGCACTCGTTGCGCATATGCGAGAGCGCCGGCCGCGCGCGGCGCCGTTGCGTCGTGTCCTGCGGGAAGCGCCGCTCGATCTGGGGCACCCGATGTGGAACGAGCTGCCCCGGCTGGCCCAGCCTGAAGGCGCATGGAAACCGTTCGATCACAGCGGTTGGCGCCGACTGATCCATGGTGATCCGCAGGGCGTGGACGACGCCGGCCTGCTCACGCAGTAGGGCGGCGGGATTTCGATGCGCATCGACCTGCCGCAGCGCGACCTGCATCTGGAATGCGAAAGCCACGGTGACACCAGACACCCGACCGTGATCCTGATCATGGGTCTGGGATTGCAGCTGGTTTCCTGGCCGCAGGCGTTGATCGATGCGCTGGTCGCTGCCGGTTATCGCGTGGTCGTGTTCGACAATCGCGATATCGGCCTGTCGAGCTCAGGCCCGTTGCCGAAATACACGCCGCCGTCACTGGCGCTGCTCGCCCACCTGCTGCACCGGCATTTCACGCCACCATACCGGATCGCCGATATGGCCGCGGACACCTTGGCTCTGGCCGATGCGTTGCATCTGGATCGCTTCCATGTTGTCGGCATCAGTCTCGGCGGCATGATCGGACAATCGCTCGCGGCACGCGCGCCCGAACGCGTGAGCAGCCTGACCTCGATGATGTCGAACGCCGGCCCGCGCACAGCCCCGTGGCCAAGTCCGGCGATGCTGTGGCACTTTCTGCAACGACCGCCGAAGAATGCCGACTTCGATGGCAGGCTCGATCACTTCGTCGCGCTGATGCAGGCGCTCGGCCATGTCAGCGATGCGGATGAACTGGCCGCGCTGCGCGAGAGATTGGCGCGCTCGCTGCGCCGCTCCTACAACCCGGCCGGCGCTGCACGGCACCTGATGGCGGTGATCGCCGATCCGGATCGCAGCGACGAGGTGGCGCGCATTCGCTGTCCGACCCTGATCATCCATGGTGCGGACGACCCGCTGATACCGTTGCCGGCCGCCTATCATCTGGCGCGACTGCTGCCGCAGGCACGCCTCGAAGTGATTCCGCGCCTCGGCCACTATCTGCCCGCTGCGGCCTTGCCGGAACTGACGCGCATGATCATCGAGCAGCTGCGTTCCGCGCAAACGACCAGGCACTGAATTGCGTGCGCGGGCTTTCCCCTAGTTTGAAATGCAAAGAACCGTTCGCGCTGAGCGTAGCTTGCGCAGCAAGCGAAGTCGAAGCGACTTGGCCGGTGCCCTTCGACTTCGGCGCGAGCGCCGCAGCTTGTCCTGAGCTTGCCGAAGGGCTCAGGTCGAACGGATTTTTCAAACTGGACCACTACCCCTTCCCGGGCGATCCTGCGCCGTTGCGAAACGATGCTCGCTTGGAACAAGCCCCGCGCGCAGATATCAAGTATTGCTGTACTGGAAGGCGCGCCGAGCCCGAATTCGGCGATAATCATCGCCACGATGCGAGACACCAGCGACAGCGGAAGAAGCGAAGAGCCGCTTGCCAGCGGACCTAGCGTTGTTTCCAGCATCCGCACACGGATTCGGCTTGGCGACCATCTGGGCGCCTATGACGAAGTCTTGGGCGCATTGGAGACCGCCGCCGAAGATCCGGGGCTGCAATATCTTCACGTGCTCGCGCTGTGCAATCTCGGCTGCACTCAGGATGCCCTCGCCCACTATTCCGTCTACGGGCTGTCGAATCGAACCGATGAAGATTCCCTGGCCCTGGCAGGACGCCTGCTGAAAGATCGATATGCAGGGGCGTCGCCAACCGAACGCGCGGACATCGCGCGCCGCTCGGGCGAAGCGTACGAGCGCGCCGCTGTCATCACGTCCGGTTATTACTCTGCGGCCAATGCCGCCACGATGTTCAGACTTGCCGGTCTACAGGCGGCATCGTCGCGCTGGGCAACCGAAGCGATCGCGAGATTGAATCGCGATAGCCCATCCACCCAGGTGCAGCGCTTCTTCCATTTTGCAACGCGGATCGAGGCCAATGCCCTGCTAGGGGACAAAGATGCTGTCGAAAAGGCGCTGCTGAATTTTCAGTCCGTCATGTCCTCACAGCCGCACTGGCTAGCGCGCCTGCGCTCGCAGTTTCGTTTGCTGGAACGCGACGGCGGCCTGGCATTTGCGCTCACCGAGCGCATCGTTCCGGAGCCGGTCGGAACGCTGATGCGTGGCAGCAGGAAACACAGCGTTTCTTCGGCAAACACGGACATCAACTCGCGCGTGTCGCAAGCATTCGTGCTGCTGGACTGTCCCGAGACCGCAGCTGCAGCGCTCAAGTTGATCGGCTCCGGAATCCATGTGCATTGCTTCTTCCTTGGACCGAAAAGCGATTTCCTGAAACAGGTCGAAGCCGCGCATGGCGCAGCGGGCCTGACCCTGATCCAGGAATGTCTGGCCAAAGCGAGCGCGGAAAGCGAAGTTTCCGCATTCGTCGAACGCGATTCCCCAACGGCGATTCGCTACGCTGAAAACCTTTGTCTCGGTGCGGCGGCCCATGTCGCATCTACACTTGGAACGCAGGTCATCGATCTGGACGACGTCGAGACCACCATCGATCCACAAACTTCAACGCCCCAGCAACCGCTGTCGGACGCGCAGCGATTTTGTGCGTCCGTGTTGTTTGCCGATTTCCAGGCCTTCTCCAAGCTCACCTTCGACGAAGTTCGCCAGTTTCAGAGCGCCGTTCTGCTGCCGCTGGGCAAAGTGCTGGATGAGCAACGCACGCCGGCCTTGTTGCGCAAGACATGGGGCGATGCGATTCATGCCATCTGCCCCGACGTCTCCTCCGGTATTGAACTTGCGCTCGGCTTGCAGGAGGGGTGTAGAGTCGACACGACAGACAGTCAGCGCCACCTTCACCTGCCGTTGCGTATCGCTCTTCATTTCGGGCCGATGGAACACGGATACGACCCGATCGAAAAGCAGCCGACCATCTACGGCGCTGGCCTTACGTTTGCGTCGCGCATCGAACCCATTACTCCACCGGGCAGCGTTCTGGCATCGGAGGCGGTGGTGTGCGAAGCGGCCTTGCGCTGCCCGCAGCAATATGAATTCCGCTATGCCGGCAACCTTGCCCTGGCGAAAGGCTATGGCCACCATCGTGTTTTCACCGCAACGCGTTCGGCGTCCGTCTCTTGACAGGTCAGAGGGGAATCACGGCGTAGATTCCTCGCTTGGCTTGTATGGCAAGCCCAGCTTCTTCAGCACATCCTTGAAGCGCGGTTCGCCGCGGATGGCATCGAAACCCGGGTCCCAGAGTATTTGAGGGTTCGTGCTGTTGCGATGGACGGCGTAGCTTTCCAGCTCGACCAAAGCATCTTCATACTGGCCCAGATGCGTGAGTAGCACCGCATGGACGATCGGATCGCCGCGCAGCTGGGCATCGGCAGGCGCCGTTTCAAGATTGTGCAAGGCGGCGACGCGCAACTTCGGGTCAGCTATTCCGCGTACCAGAAATGCCGTTGCGTCAGGATCTTTTCCGTTGAGTGTGTCATGAAGGCGAAACTCGGTTTCGGCCTCGGTATAGCGGTGGCGATTAAGATCGATCACCGCCGCGATGTTGTGTGCCAAGGCAAAGTCCGGATTCACAGCAAGCGTGCTTTCGATTTGCGCCGCAGCTGCTTCGTAGCGATGCAGGGCAAGCAGGATTTGGGCGCGGATCACGCCGATCACCCGAGCCAGCGGATCAAGGCGCTGAGCGCGCTCGATCTCCGCCAACGCCGGCTCCAACTGACCTGCCGCATACAGGACCTGCGCATGCTGATCAATCGCTTCCACGTCGCCGGGGGCCGCGGCCAGCGCTCGGCGCAAAGCCTCCTCGGCTTGCGGCCATTGGGCGCGGCTAATGTATATCTCGCCGAGGGCGACATGAGCCGACGCCGTATCCGGATCGATCGACAGAGCGCGTCGTGCAGCGGATTCGCCGCGCGGGATTGCAGCTTCCATCGAATCCAGGTTGTAGTTCGGCAACAAGACTTCGGTCTCGGCCAGCGCACCCCACGCCTGGGCATAGCCTGATTCGATCGCCACGGCTTGTTCGAACGCTTTCACGGCGTCGAGCAGGCCGCGCTCGCGCGCGGCCAGCAAGGCCAGACCGCGCAGGTAGGCATCATGCGCTCGCGGGTCAACCGCCGTCTGCGCACTCTGGTTGCCTTCGGCCAGGCGCAATTTGAGCTGATCGGCGATTGCCTTGGAAATCTCGTCCTCTACGGCGAAGACACTGGTCAGTTTGCGATCGTATTTTTCCGACCAGCGATGAAACCCATTGTGGGCGTCGATCAACTGCGCGGTGATGCGCACGTCGTCGCCGGCCCTCTGCACGCTGCCTTCGAGCACATTCGCGACGCCGAGCATTTCACCGACCTTGCGCAGATCCTCGCCCTTGCCCTTGAACGCAAACGCCGACGTTCGCGCGGCAACCTTCAGATCCGGAATGTGCGTAAGCGCATCGAGGATCTCCTCGGTGATGCCGTCGCTGAAATATTCGTTCTTCGCATCGCCGCTCATATTGACGAACGGCAGCACCGCGATCGACTTGTGATCGACTGGAATTGTACGCATTGGCGCAGACGCGCCTGACGCCGGTGTCGCTGCGACGGTTGCCGACGGCGCGTTGGCATTCGGCGCAACTCGCCAGAGAACCACGCCGCCGATCACCAACAACAGCGTGAGTATCAGCAATTCGCTTCCGGAAACGCGTTGGACGCCGCGCTCGCCGTGATACCAGGCGAGCACCAAGGTGACGAAGAATCCGATGATCAGTGCAATCGTGATGCCGCGGCGCACACCATCGGGCCAGTCGAACTGCTGGGCGACGATGTCGAGCCCCTGCAGCAATGCGAACGCCGCGGCCGCATAAGCCAGTGCCCATTGCACCAGCTTGCGTTCGCGCAGGCGCTGCAGAAAGTCACTCACAATCGAGCCGCCCGTCGTGATGGCCGGCAATTGTCGGGAAATTCGAAAATTTCCAGTCGCATCATTTCGCCGCCGCCGGCGCCGCGGTGAAATCGCGCGCGGGAACGATTTTCTCTGCCAGAGCCTCGAATCGAGGATCACCATGCAACGGATCAAGCATCGGATCTACGCGGATCGGCGCGATATCGGCGCCGTCGCGCTCGCGGTAGCCTTGTTCCAGCCAATTGAGCGCTTCGGTGCGATCGCCCAGACCGAGGTACACCATTGCAATGGTATAGGCTTCGACGTAACGGTCCTTGCGCATCGAAAGAAGCCGATCGAGTATCTTTCGAGCTTCATCCGGACGACCGGTCTTAGCGTAGAGATGCCCCAACAGCCCGACCGGAAACGGATCGCCGCCGCCGGACGCAATCGACGCCCGGTACTCGGCCTCGGCCTCCGCCGGGGAACCGGCCAATTCCAGCGCTATACCCAGCATATAGTGCGCAAAATAAAAACTCGCATCCATCTCGATGGTTCGTCGAAGCTGGGCGATTGCCGTGTCATAACGCCTCGCATAAATATAGGCCTGCGCGAGATTGGTATTGATGATCATGGACAGTGGGTCGAGTTCCAGCGCGCGCTTCAACTCCACGGTTTCGCGTTCGATCTGGCCCAACGCCGCTAGTGGATGATTGCCGAGCCAGTGATGCGCCGTTGCATTGTTCGGGTCGAGCGCGATGGCGCGCTCGAGTTCCGCGGCAGATCCGGGCATATCGACTTCGTAAATGTATTTGACCATGCCGAGCGCAGCGTGCGCGTCGGCCGAGTTGGGATCGAGTTCCAAGGCCTTTTTCGCGGCGGTTTGGGCCTGCGGCAGGCAATCCTTCGGAGCACAGCCGCCGTAACTGGGCAACAACAACCACGCCTGCGCCGTCATCGCATAGGCGAGCGCGTAATTCGGATCTTTTTCGATTGCCTTGGCGAAAAAATCGATCGATTTGCGGAGATTGACGGCGATGCGCTTGTTCCAGAAAAAACGCCCTTGCAGGTAGAACTGGTAAGCCTCGGAGTTTTCGGTCGGCCGCACGGCCAGCGCAAGCTGCTCCGACCCGGTCAGCTTGGCCTGCAGCGCCTCGGAAATGGTTTTTGCGATGTCGCTCTCGACCGTGAAGATGTCGGTGAGCTTGCGGTCGTAGATGTCGGCCCACAGGTGCGTGTCGGTACGCGCGTTGATCAGCTGCACATTCACGCGCACCTGGTCGTTGGCTTTCTGCACACTGCCCTCCAGGATGTTGGCAACGCCGAGTTGCCGGGCGATCTCCGAGAGGTTGCCGGGCCGCGCTCCGAATTGCTGGGTCGACGTTCGCGAAATGACTTTCAGCGCGCTGATCTTGGAAAGACGCGTGAGGACTTCATCCTGGATGCCTTCGGCGAAATAGGCGTTCGCTTTGTCGTCCGACAGGTTCTCGAATGGCAACACCGCGATCGACTTGTCCGAAACGGGAACTTCAGGAACGGACGACTGTTTGGATCCCGTCGTGCTCGTCGTCGATGGCTCCGTTGCGGTCGGCGCCAGACGCCAGGTCACGGCGCCGCCGATCGTCAGCAACAACGCCAGAATGAGCAGTTCGGTACCGGTGACCCGCTGTGCGCCTCGTTCGCCGTGGTACCAAGCTAAAACGAGCGTTACGAAAAACCCGATCGCCATCGAGACGATGGCGAAGCGTTCGATCGACTCGGGCCAACCGAAACGCTGCGCGACGATGTCCAAAACCTGGATCAGTGCAAATGCCGCAGCAGCATAGGCCAGCGCCCACTGCACCAGCTTGCGTTCGCGCAGGCGCTGCAGGAAATCGCTCATGGGCCGGCCTTCTGGAACTCCGGATCGGCATGCAATTTGTCGAAGTCCGGATCGAGCCGGAGGGTGGCGCGCGTGATCGGATTGCAGGGTGCGCCGTATGGCGCGCCGAGCAGACAGCATAGTCCGGCGCCGCCCGGCATCGACATCAGGTGGTCTATCGTGAGGAAGCGCTGACCCGTCATTGGTTTGCCTTCAGTGCCTCGATGGCGATTGACCGGACGCTGGCGGCAGATTCACCTGCCGCAGCAGCGCCTGGAAGCGCGGGTCTTTTTGCAGCGGGTCGAACAGGACGTTCGCGTATACGAGTCCGCGGAACGGCGCCTTGTCGTGAAACTGCCGTTCGATCGCCGCGAGGGCGAGATCGTCGCGGCCGACGATCGCGAGCACCATCTGGATAGCCGTGTCCTGCGCCGGCCCGGCCGCGATCTGTTCGGCCAATCGGTCGCGCTGCGCCGGATCGCGCGCAGCGGTAACGAACTTCGTCATCAGTTCGCGCCGCGGCTCCGGAAAATTGGAGATCGCTGCCTGGGCCTCGTCGTAGCGATGCAGCTTGACCTGAGTAAACACCTTCCAGTTCTGCGAAAACACGAAGGCCGGTGCGATGCGCAACGCCTCGTCGAAGACCGGCAGGGCTTCTTCGAATCGCCCCTGCAACGCCAGCGCGAAACCCTTCAGGTGCTGGGCGATGACCGACAGCGGATCGATTGCGAGCAGGGCGTCGAACTGGGCATCGCAGTCGGTCCATCGGCGCTGGTACATCAGGATCTCGCCGTACCACTGGTGCGCCGTCGCATCCTGCGGGTTCGCCGCAACCACGGCGCGGAAGTCGGCTTCGGCGCCGCTCCAGTCGAACTGGCGCGCACCGCGGATGTACGCGCGCGCGAGCAATGCCGCGCTCGACGCTGGTTCCAGGCGCAACGCGTGATCGGCCGCATCAAGCGCCTGCTGCATGGTATCGGGAGCGGCACCGGTGTTCGCCGCGACGGTCTCGTAATACTCGGGCAGGATCGCGTAGACCTGCGCCATGCCTGCCCAGGCGTCGGCGTAGTCCGGGTCGACGACCAGCGCCGCCTGATAGGCCGCGATCGCAGTCTGCAGGTTCTCATAGCCGCGCTGGTGCCAGAAATACTGGCCGCGAAGATACTGCTGGTACGCTTCGGGCTTCGGCGCGTGCAGTGCGCCGTGCGGTTTCTGTTCGTCCTGCAACACGAGCTTGAGCTGATCGGTGATCGCCCGCGCAATGCGTTCCTGCAGTTCGAATATGTCGTTCAACGTGCCGTCGTATTCCTTCGACCATAAATGCGAATCGTCGGCTGCCTGGATCAGCTGGGCGGTGATGCGCACCCTGTCGCCCTGCTTGCGCACCGACCCTTCGAGGATGTGCGCGACGCCGAGCGTCCTGCCGATCACCTGCAGGTTCTCGTTCTTTCCCTTGTAGAAGAAGGACGATGTACGCCCGGCGACCTTCAACCCCTGCACCTGCGCCAGGGCGTTGAGGATCTCCTCGGTCATGCCGTCGGAAAAATATTCCTGGTCGTGGCCGGGACTCATGTCACTGAACGGGAGCACCGCGATGGAATTGCGCTGGCGCGGGTCCTGGGTCGAAGCCGGTTTGCTTTCAGCCGTTTCTGACGTAGTCGCGACGTGCTGTTCCACCGGCGCAGCGGCAAAGCGCCACAACAGCCCGCCGCCGATCGCCAGCAACAGCGCGAGGATCGACAGCTCGACGCCGCCGACGCGTTGCGCACCTTTTTCGCCGTGATACCAGGCCAGGACGATCGCCACGAAGAAGCCGATCGCCAGCGCGAGAATCAGCATGCGCTCGATCGCTTCGGGCCACGCGAAGCGCTGTGCGACGATATCGAAGCCCTGCAGCAGCGCGAACGCAGCGGCCGCGTAAGCCAGCGCCCATTGCACCAGCTTGCGTTCGCGCAACCGCTGCAGGAAATCATTCATGCGTTGCGCTCCGGCCCTCGATGTCGGCGATCGCTTTCTGGAAGTGCGGGTCATGGCGCAGCGGATCCCAAACCGGATCGACTTTGAGCATGGCGGCGGATATGACCATCCCGGCGGGCATGGCCGACAGTTTTTCGATCAGATCGATGGACTGATCTTTTGCGCCGACGCGCACGTAGAGTTTGGCCAGCCAGCAGAGGTATCCGGGCCCGCTGAAAGCATCCCTGTCGACCGGCGTCAACTCGGCCGCTTTGCGACCTTCGGCAATTGCCTCCTGCTTGAGTCCAAGGCCGGCATCGGCGAAGCCCAAGGCCAGGTGAAGCCCGGAATCGGCAGGGCGTTCGCGCACCGCCAACTGCATTTTTTCGCGCAATTCAGCGTAGAGCGATTTGGCCCGCGCATCGTCGCCATCCGCTGCATACGCCCACGCCAGGTACAGACGCTTCGGCAACGCGATATTCGTCGCGTCATACCAGTTGCCTGCGGAGTCGGCCGTCACTACCGCGGTGGCCGCTGCGAAATCGCGCGACCACCATGCGAATTGCTCCAGACGCAATCCATTAGCCGTATAAACGTCCGTCCCACGCTTCATTGCGTCGAGCGCAGTCCGCATCGGCATGAGATCGCCTTTCCAGAACACCAAATTCTCGGCGCGCCGCAAGAGCTGTACTTCCGGATCCGCAGTGACTTCCGCGGCGCGCCCGAATAGTCGATCCGCTTCCGCGTAATTGCGCTGCTGCATGTAGCATTGCGCCAGGTTGAAGTAGGGTCCGCTGCTATGCGGAGCCAACATCGCTGCGCGCTGGAAGCCGGCGATCGCCTGGTCCAGGCGTCCCTGCCGTCGTGCGATGGCTGCATCGGTCAGTTCCACATCGGCATTGTTGGGCAAGGTTTTGCGCGCAATATCGAACTGTTCATGAGCGGCTGGATAATTGCGAAAGCCCCAGTAGAGGTATAACCCAAGCGCATAGTGGGCATCGCCCAAGTCCGGTTGCAATTCCAATGCGCGGTCCGCCATTGCCTTGGCCGTCGCCAGCCTCGCGTCGGTTCGATCCGGCTGGAACCAATACGCATACATATGCGCCTTGGCAAGGGCGGAGGCGGCCAGGGCAAAGCCAGGATCCTTCGCCAGCGCTTCTTCAAACAATGGAATTGCTTGCGGCACCTCTACCGAAGTCAAAATATATTCGTCGTTCGCGCGGTTGTAGTGGGCAAGGCCGCGCAGATACAGGTCATAGGCATCGGCATTCTGCGTCGGCGCCTTGGCGACGCTCGCGATCTCCGCCGGCGTCAGCTTGGCTTTCAGCGCTTCGGCGACTTTCTGCGCCACTTCGCCCTCGACGCCGAAGATGTTGTCCAGGGTGCGCGGGTAGGCCTCGGCCCACAGATGGTTGTCGCTTGCGGCGTCGATCAACTGCAGGTTGATAAGCACCTGGTTGCCGGACTTCTGCACGCTGCCTTCCAGGACCGTGGCGACACCGAGTTGCTGCGCGATTGTTTTCAGATCGTCAGGATGGCTCTTGTACTTTTCGGTCGACGTACGCGAAACCACTTTCAGATCGCCGATACCGGCGATCTTGGTCAGGATCATGTCCTGCATGCCGCTGGCAAAATAGGCGTTGTCTTCATCCTTGCTGAGGCTTTCGAACGGCAACACGGCGATGGATTTGCGGTCGGCCGGGACGACAGCTACCGATGTCGATCCTGGCGCGGCAGCGTAAGCTTTCGCCTCCGGTGAATTGGTACTCGGCGCGACTCGCCACACCACTGCGCCGCCAATTGCCAACAGCAGCGCGAGAATCAACAGCTCGGTTCCGCTCACGCGCTGTGCGCCGCGCTCGCCGTGATACCACGCCAGCACCAGCGTGACGAAAAAACCGATCGCCAGCGCGACGATGGCAAAACGCTCGATCGACTCGGGCCAGCCGAAGCGCTGCGCGACGATATCGAGAACCTGGATCAGCGCAAACGCCGCTGCGACGTATGCCAGCGCCCATTGCACCAGCTTGC
Source organism: Rudaea sp. (assembly GCF_036560865.1). Lineage (GTDB taxonomy): Bacteria > Pseudomonadota > Gammaproteobacteria > Xanthomonadales > Rhodanobacteraceae > Rudaea. The sequence continues at coordinate 30,047 of NZ_DATBQK010000094.1, read as the reverse complement.
GTTCGCGCAGGCGCTGCAGGAAGTCATTCATGCGCAGCATCCGCCGGCAAGCACGGCTCGCGGCAGATCGGATTCTGCCCCGGCTGGGGAGTACGCAGTAGCCACGCGGTATTCGTGGCGGCGTCGCATTTCATGCCAAAGCCAAGCCTTCGCCATACCGATCGCCCCTTGCAACGGTCGCCAAATTACAGCATAACAGTCGCGACGGCGCGGAGCGGAACTTGATCCAGCGAATTGCTCAAGCACGCGCGTGACATGCACGCTTCGCCAGCAAGCGCTTCGAAGCGATGTCAGCGGGAACCCGACAAAGCCTCTTGAATGTCCTCAAGACCAAAGCCGCGTGTCTCGATGCCGCTCCGCAAAAGCATGAGACCGGAGATTGCCATCGGCACCGCGATCAACACCGCGGACAGCATGAAGTGCGTGAAGAAACCGCTCACGCCAAGGCCCGCACCAAGGATGCCGCCAAACTTCGAGCTGGCCGCGACCAGACCCGAACCGGTGCCGCGCAGATGTACGGGATAGATTTCGGCGGCATATGGAATCAACATCGCGATCACACCGCTGACGCTGACCAGCAGGGCCGCAGTGGCAATGATGGTCGCGCTTGCGGATTGCACATGCGCCAGCGCCATGAAGAAGAACGCCAGCAACGCGAACGTAGTGAGCGCGATGAACAGCACCAACGAATGGATCGAACTCCAACGGTGATAGAGCCAGACCACGAGGCCGATGCCCGGCAGCGCGAGGACCGCCGACCATGTCAGCAATGCGCTGGTGCCGCTGGCCTGCACACCGAGATTGGTCAGGTTGATCGGCAGCCAGAGAACGAAGCCGAAATTCACCAGACCCCACGCGGTACCGCAGACGAGCAGACCCCAGGTGATCGGAGCATGCCGGCCGCGCAGCAGCTGGCGCATGCCGATGACCGGATGCAGCTCGTCGGGAATCGCTGTGGCGACGGAATTGTCGTCATCGGGTGCAATCCGGTTGCGTGCATCGGCGACCGATTTCGCACCGGAGAATTTCAACAGCACCGCGCGCGCTTCGTTTTCCAGACCGACGTTGGACAGGAAGCGCGGCGACTCGGGGATCCAGCGGTTGAGCAGCAGGATGATCGCACCGGTCGGCAGATTCAGCAGCCACAGCACTCGCCAACTGAAGGTGGGTTCGAGCAAGGTTGCTGCCCCCGCCGCCGCCAGATATCCGGCCGATGTGCCGATGCCGCCGAGCATGACCAGCAGCCAGCCGCGCTGCGCTGCCGGTACCGTTTCGGCCATCAGCGTGAACGCGATCGGCAGCATGCCGCCGGCGGCTGCGCCCATCATGAAACACATTGCGAGATTCCAGTTGTAGCTGGGCATCGCTCCGCAGATCGCGGTGCCCATGAACATCAGCGCCGACAAGAGGATCGCCGCGCGCCGGCCGAACACATCGCCGATGCGGCCCCACAGCACCGAACCCACGGTGGTTCCGATCAGCGCGACGAACGCAAGCAGGCCGCCGGTCTGTTTGCTGATCGCGTACTCGGCAGTCATACCCGGCATGACGAAACCCAGCGTCGCCGGTTTCATCACATCGATGGCCAGCGCCACGATCAGCACGATCACCAGCGTCCAGTGCTCGCGATTCAACGGCACGCCATCGGCAATATGGAAGTAGGCGTGATCGCGCGCGCCTTGCAGTGTCTGGCGCATTTGTTCCAGACGCGGCATCAGACCGTAGCCCGAAAGCAGCAGGCCGAGCGGAATGATCGCCATGCCGGCAAGCATGATCGGATCCATTGGCATGCCGGCCAGGTGATAGTGCGTATGCGCGCCCATCGCGAGCATCGGCCCATGCGACAGCACGCCGGCGACGAGCAGCGCACAGCCCAGCCAGAACGCGATCGGGTGATGGAACGAGATACCTTTCGATGTCATGGAGCGGATCGCATTCCCCGGCGATAAGATGGCACAACCCCGTGCACCGGTGCTCATCGTCGCCGGTTCGATAGTTTATTTGATGTGGCCCGGGGATGTTTGAAACCAAGCCCACCACTTATCTTTGAACAATTCAGAGTGCAGAACCCAAGTGGTCGCTTCCCTTGCGCAGCGGGGAAGCTGCCCGCAGGGCTGATGGGGGCGCTTTCCCATGTCCGATCAAGAGCAAGAGCGCCCCCTCCCGCGTTACGTGCCGCTCCTGCGGCACGCCCTTCGGGCCGGCTTCGCCGTTCGCTTCGGCATCCTGCCTTCGCAGTCGGCACCTTGTACTCGCCACATCCATGTGGCTCGCCCTGCGGGCAGCCTTCGCTGCAAACATCGGCAATCCTGCCGATGTTTCCCCGCGGCGCAGGGGAAGGGAAAGCGATCGCCGCGCCGACCAAGCTGTTGCGGTATTTCAAACTTCAGCTGGCCGCATCGTAGACGCAAAGGCGATCGTGCGGGCTGCGCGGTCCCGTGCGCGCGCGAACTATACCGGCTTGGAGCCTTTCCGAAAAACGCGTTCGCGCTCGAATTCCTCCTCGTAGAGCTGCTTCGCAGGCTTCAGCAGGTCGCTGCGACTGACGAATCCGACAAGACGTCTGGATTCCGCCGATTCGATGACCGCAAGCCGCTCCAGTCCGAACGCGGCCATGCGCGAGGCGACCGACCGACAGGTTTCGTTGGCCAATGCATAGGCGGGTTCCTGTTGCGGAATAACCGTGGCGATGGCCGGATCGCCGCCATGCGCCAGCGACTGCAGGCTGGATCGATCCACGTTGCCGACGAACTTGCCGTCGACGACCACGGGATATGCACGCTGCTGCTGCGTCGAGCCGAAGTAATTTGCCAACACCTCGGACAACTTCAGTTCGCCCGGAATCGCAACGACATTTCGTGTCATGACTTCGTCGATGAAATGTTTTTCCAGCGGATCAAGACCGTATTCGCGATAGACATGCTTGCCCCGGCGCGCGATTTTCTCGGTCAAGATCGAGCGCGGCATGGCGACCACGGTGAAGCCGTATGCGACGGCACAACTCAGCAGGATCGGCAGCAACGCGTTGGCGTCGTGCGTCAATCCAAACGCGAACAGCACCGCAGTCAATGGCGCGCGCATCGTGCCACCAAGCGTGGCGGCCATGCACACCACCGCCCACAGCTTCACATCGCCGCCGGGCAGCCAGGTACCGATCACGCAGCCCAGTCCCGCACCGATCATGAGCAATGGCGCGAGCACACCGCCCGAGGTTCCCGAGCCCAGCGCGATTGCCCAGATGATTATCTTCACGACGAGCAGCGCCGCGACCGTGGACAACAGCAGATGATTGGCCAGCAGATCGCCGATGACGTCGTAGCCGACACCCAGTGCACGCGGCTGGAAATATCCACCCAGGCCGACCAACAGACCGCCCAGCGCCGGCCACCACATCCAGTGCAGCGGCAAGCGGCTGAACCCGTCCTCGATGCGATAGAGCAGATGCGTCATCGCGCTGGAGAGCAAACCTGATGCAAGGCCCGCGACTATGCATGACAACAGCCCGAGCAAGGACGGTGCGTCTGTTTGCAGCGGGAACAACGGCCCCGCGTCGGCCCAAAGCGGTCGCAGGAACGCGGCGACCGCGCAGGCCAGCATCACCGGCAGCAGGCTGCGCGGGCGCAGCTCGAACAACAACAATTCCACTGCAAGCAGCACGGCCGCGACCGGAGTACCAAACACCGCCGTCATGCCCGCGCAGGCGCCGGCGACCAGCAATGCCTTGCGTTCCACCGAAGTCAGATGGAACGCCTGTGCGAGCAGCGAGGCCATGGCGCCGCCAGTCATGATGATCGGACCTTCCGCGCCGAACGGGCCGCCGCTGCCGATCACGATGCCGGACGAAATGGGTTTGAGCACGGCGACCTTCGGCGACATTTTGCTCTTGCCAAACAAGATCGCTTCCAGTGCCTCGGGAATTCCATGGCCACGGATTTTTTCGCTGCCGTAGCGCGCCATCAGACCGACTATGAGTCCGCCGATGGCCGGCACCACAATCACCCAGGCGCCGAGGTGATTGGCAGCGGGCGAGTGAAATTCAAACGACAGCGTCTGATAGAAAAAAAGGTTGGTGAAAAACCGGATCGCCGCGAGCAGGACGACCGCGCCTAGCGTGCTGATCGCCCCGATCAGGAGCGCCAGCAGCGACAGCATGAACAGGCGTTCGCCGCCTGCAAAGTCTCGTTTGTGCATGATGGTTCCGTGGTTCTGCAATGCAAGGCGCCGTGAAAGCGCTTCCTATCCCGACGCCGCGAGGTTGCTCACGCTCACCACGCCGCCGAGTCGTCGAAGCTCGTTTTTGTGTACGCCGGCGACACGTTCGAGCAAGCCCATCGCCTTCGCGGTCAAATGAATTTCGACGCGGCGCGCATCGGCAAGACTGCGCTGCTTGGTAATGAGCCCATTGCGTTCACAGCGTTTGACCAGCGCCACCGTGCCCTGATGACTTGCGCACAACCGTGCCGCCAGTTCGCCGATGGTCGCCCAATCGCGCTTTGGATAACCGCGCAAATGCAGCAGCAGCAGATATTGAACCGGCTGCAGGCCGGCAGCGTGCGCGGCGCGCGTTCGCTGAAGCGCAGGAACTGCGCCAGCCGGGAACGGAATTCGGACAGCGCGACGTATTGAGACTTGGCAATCACGGCTGGACGAAATTCCAACGGGCGAAAATATACAACGAGGTGATATATTATAGCAAAACGCTCGGGCGCGCCATCGGCATCCGGCGATTCGCCTTCCGCTCGCGATACCCGGATGCGCCGGTCGTTTGGTGATAATCTGGTCGTTGGGGTGGGGGAAACACGGCGGCGGCAAATTTCGGGCGAGCGATGACGATCTCTCCGACGGCTTCCAGTTTCAAATACAGGGCTTTCATCAGTTACAGCCACCAGGATCAGGTCTGGGCGCAGTGGCTGCATAACGCGCTGGAGTCTTACCGTGTCCCGCGCAAACTGGTTGGACAAACGACCGAGTCCGGCGTGATTCCCGCGCGCATTGCGCCGGTGTTTCGCGATCGCGACGAATTGCCCAGCGCGCACGATCTCAACCGCAAGGTCAACGAGGCACTCGCCGAGTCTGCCAATCTGATCGTGATCTGCTCGCCGCGCTCGGCGACTTCGCACTGGGTGAACGAAGAAGTCCTCACCTTCAAGCGCCTCGGCCATGCCGAGCGCATTTTCTGCCTCATCGTCGATGGCGAACCGAACGCGAGCGATCTTGCCGACCGCGCCGCCGAGGAATGTTTTGCGCCAGCGTTGCGTTTCCAACTCGGCGTGGACGGACAGCCGACGCAGGAACGCACCGAACCGATTGCCGCCGATGCACGCGCGGGCAAGGACGGCAAGAACAACGCCAGACTCAAACTGATCGCGGGCATGCTCGATGTCGGCTTCGATACGCTCAAGCAGCGCGAACTGCACCGACGCAACCGGCGCATGGCCGTGGTTACCGCGCTGGCGTTGGTAGTGATGCTGGTGACGACGGCTCTCGCGATCACCGCCGTCATTGCGCGGCACGATGCCGAGCGTCGACAGAAGCAAGCCGAAGAGCTGGTCGGCTTCATGCTCGGCGATCTCAACGACAAGCTGCAGGAAGTCTCGCGACTCGACATCATGGAGGCGGTCGATGACAAGGCGATGGGGTATTTCGCCTCGCTGCCGACCACCGATGTCACCGACGAAGCGCTGAAGCAGCGTGCCAAGGCATTGGAAAAGATTGGCTCGATCCGCTTTGCCCAAGGGCATCTTCCGGCCGCGATGGAATCGTATCGGGCGGCGTTGAAACTCTCTGGCCGCCTTGCGGATGCGGCTCCCAACGACGCAGATCGGCAGATCGCCTATTCGCGGGATTGGGCGTGGGTGGGCTATACCGACTGGTATGAGGGCAACCTCGACGCCGCGCAGCAAAGCTTCGAGTCGGCACAAACGGTTGTGCAACGTGCCGTGTCGCACTCCGCTGACGACCCCGAATTGATTTACCAATTGACCGCTATCGAAAACAACATCGGACACGTACTCGAAGCGCGCGGAAAACTGGATGAAGCCGAAGCGCTCTACCGGCAAATGCTGGTTCACTGCAAGCAGTTGGTTGCGGGCAGGGCTGCAAAAGCCGTGTGGACGGCTCAGTTGGGTTCGGCACACAACAATCTGGGCAAAGTCGCCTTGACGAGTGGCGACCTGGCCACGGCGATCGCCGAATACAGCGCCGACGATGCGATCGAGTCGGACCTGTCGGCAAAAGATCCAAAGAATAATGATCAGCTCTACAATACGTTTACGGTACGCGCAATCCTGGGTCGCACACTGGCCCTGACCGGTGACATCGAAACGGGTGTGCGCGACCTGCAGCAGGCAATTGACATAGCGACGCAGCTCATCGCGGTGGACCCGACGCAGACGGGTGTCCAGGAAAATCTTGCGCTTTACCAGATGCAGTTGAGCCGGTTGCTGCGTCTTGCCGGCCAGCTACCCAAGGCTAACGCGCTGACGGCGCAAGCACTGCAGGCGTTCGCAAGGCTGACCAAACAGGATCCCGCTAACGCCGATTGGCAGCGCGAATTCGCAGAAGTGCAGACCGAACACGCCGCACAAACGTTTGCCGGCGACGACAAGAACGAGACGCGCAAGCAGGCGCAAGCTGCGTTGGACATGCTCGCTCCACTACTTGCCAAGCAGCCGGACGACCGCGCGATACTCCTGGCCACCGTCAATGCGAAGCTGTTGCTCGCATCCGTCACTGACGACGCGCAGGCTGTGCAGCAAGTGCGCCAGGACGCATTGAGCGCAATCAAGGCGGTGAAAAGCGGCACATCGGATCCGCGTTTGCTTGCATTGCAAATCGAAGCGTTGTTGGGGCTCGATAAAAAACCCGAAGCACAGCCCTTGATTCAGCGCCTGTGGGAGTCCGGCTATCGCGACCTGGCGCTGGTCGCGGTCTTGCAACGCGAGCATATTGACTACCCGATCAATGAGGCCTTCCAGCAAAAATTGCAGGCAGCCACTGCCAAAAAGGATTCCTGACGAGCAAGGCGTTACGGCCCGCCCCATCAAGTGCCGCCAACAAGCGTAATGCGAAGGAGTAGAGTCATGGCTCAGATACAAGTGAAGCTCGATACAAGCGCCAATCCACCGGTAACCACGATCCCTAATCACCAATCCATTAACAATGGCAATCACCGGATCGAGTGGACGCCGTTCGCGAACGAGACCTTTACTTTTGTTTCGTTGACCGGACTGCCCAACCCGCCATTTTCTCAGTTGAGTGTTACCAGCTCGCAGATAACGGTGCAAGACGACAACACTGCGGTTGGCGAGCACGCGTATACGATTACTGTGAGTTACCAAGGTAACAACTACACCACGAGCAGCACTGCTCTCTATGGTAAAGCGGGGCATCCGATGGTCGGCGGGCCTAGCGGCCCGACAATCAAAAACAACTAGCGAACACTAGCGCTTTTCGAACAGATGCCAGACGCTGGCCAAGTGCCAGCGTCTGGCTTAGCCAACCAGCAACAATGAGCGTGAAGTAGAAACGCACGTACGCCAGCAACGCTGCCCAACCTCCGGAGACAGTTATGTCCAAGACCCCAAAAACGAAAAGCGCCAAAGCCGCCCCCACGGGCAAGAAGAAGATTGCCAATAAGGCCAAGCCGACCCCCGAGCCCAAATCGATGCCGACTAAAGCACTCGGTGTTTCAGGCCCCACGATCAAAAATAACTAGCAACATCGGGAGACGGAATCCGCACATGGGGTTCTGTCATTTGAACATCGTTCGTACCCCGTACTCCCGGAGTAGCGGTGAAAGCGCATGCTTCGGTAGTAGCAGATCGCTGACCCCCTTAATAAGGAGATTCCGATGGCGAATGTTCTCAAGGTGACGTTGGTACAAACATCAAGCGGTTGGTACGTCGACGTGAATGAGAGCGGCGACGCAAACCATGTCAAGCATGGTGCAAATACTCAAACGATCACCTGGAAATTATCCGGGAACGCTTACAAGGGCAGTTTCGTTTCCTTTGTCTGGCTGCCCAATCCCAAACCACCCAGTCCGTTCGGTCCCGCGCTGCCGACGCCGAAAAAGAAACACCTGAAGATGAGCGATCTCAACGACAGCGCAGGCACAAAGGGAACCTGGCGATACAAACTGACGATCGACGTCGGCGGCACGAAGTATTTCACGCCAACGTGAATCGTCCGCGCCCATGCTGAGTCCGGCGCCGGCGAACCTGCGTCGGCGCACTGCCGTGCCGCTGACGATCGGCGTCACGAGTCATCGCAATATCCCGGCCCGCGAAGAGGCGGCCGTGCGCGCGCGCATCTGCGAATTCTTCGCCATGCTGTGGCAGGAATTTCCCGATCTGCAGCTGCTCGTGCTGTCGGCGCTGGCCGAGGGCGGCGATCAATGGGTGGCCGAGGAGGCGCTTGCCGCCGGAGCCCAGCTCATTGCGCCGTTGCCGATGGCGCGTGCGCAGTACGCGGAGGATTTTCCCAGCTCTGCATCGCGCGCGCGCTTCGACGCGCTGTGCGACCAGGCGGAAATCATCGAGTTGACCGGCGCCGACGAAGACGCGCCCGACGGGGAGAGCAATCTCTCACCGGTCAGCGACCGCGACCGAAGCTATGCCAACGCCGGCATCTATGTCTCCGCGCATTGCCATATCCTGCTCGCGATCTGGGACGGCAAGGATACGGAACTCTTCGGCGGCACCTCGCAGATCGTTCGCTTTCACCTGAGCGGACTCAAGCCCGCATCGATCGAACGCCGGCAAAGTCCGCCGAGAACCAATCTGCTGGGCAACGACCACGGCCGCCTGCTGTTCCACATCGTCTGCTCGCGCGATACGCCGGGCGGCACGCCCGCGGCGCCCTTGCAACCGTTGCAGACCTTCTGGCGCGTCGGCGGCACGACACTGCCCGGCACCGGGCCGATGCCGGCGGAATTTCATGCGATGTTCGCGCAAACCAGCGAGTTCAACGCCGACTATGCCAAGTATCGCGCGCGCATCGACGCGCGCGACGCGCTGCGTCAAGCCGACGCCGGCAACGCCGCGACCGCACAGCCATCGGCGCTCGATCGCCTGTTCCGCGCAGCGGACTGGCTGGCGCTGCATTTCCAGCGGCGCGTGTTGTTCGCGATGCGCTCGCTGTATACCCTCGCGGCGCTGATGGGCATCGCGTTCACGGTTTACGACAATCTGCCCGCGCAGGACGAGATGCTCAATGTGTTCCTGCTGCTGTTCGCGCTCGGCGGTCTGCTCGTCGTGATCGCGAATCGTCGCAGCTGGCATCGCAAATATCTGGACTACCGTGCGCTCGCCGAAGGCCTGCGCGTGCAATCGTATTGGCGCCGCGCCGGGATTTCGCTGACCGGCGACCCGGAGTTCGCGCGCGACAATTTTCTGCAGAAGCAGGATGTGGAGCTTGGCTGGATTCGCAACGCCATGCGCAGCGCGGCACTGGAAAGCGCCGCCGGGCAAAACGCGCCGGACGAATTGCGCGATGTAATCCGCGAATGGGTCGGCGATGCGCAGCAAGGCGGCCAGCTCGAGTACTACTCGCGCAAGGCGGCGCAACGCGCGCGCACCCACCGCGTGACCCAGACGATCGGCGCTGCGGCATTGTGCGTGGGTATCGGCATCAGCGTCGTGCTCGCGCTGCTGGCGAGTAAATTGTCGGCCGACGCGAAGAACATTCTGGTCGTCACCATGGCGGTGTTTTCCATCGTCGCCGCGGTGCGCGAGGCCTATGCCTACAAGAAAGCGGACAAGGAACTGATCAAGCAATACCGCTTCATGCAGCGCCTGTTCGCCGACGCGCGCGCGGCGCTCGATCGCACGACGGAGCCGGCGGAGCAGTGTGAAATCCTGCGCATGCTCGGCGAAGCTTCGCTGGCCGAGCACGTGGAATGGGCGCTGATGCACCGGCAACGGCCGCTGGAGCACACGCGTTTCTAGCGGCGCGGAATTATATCGCGGGGACGAACGTAGCCCTCCCCTTCAAGGGGAGGGTTGGGTGGGGATGGTGTTGAAGGCGCGGATGATCGAGCGAAGGAAAGGCAATCGCACACACCATCCCCTCCCGACCTCCCCCTTGAAGGGGGAGGAGTAAATCACACGCCGCGTTCGAGCTCTCACGTCACACGTTAAGACACCCGATCGCAGAGTACGACTTGCTCCGAGTTCAATCGCAGGGACTTGCATCGCCATATCTGTGGTGTAGTCTTTAGCTATCGACCTTGACGGCGACGATACGCGATCTTTGGAGCTTCCCCGCCCACGCGGCGCACGCGAACCACCTCGACGCATCTTCGCAAGCTGTCAGGCACAGTGGCGAACAAAGAGGATTCAAGGTGCGCAATCGAAAACTGGTGGAAGTGGCGTCTGCCACGCAGGGGCAATGCCATGACTGACACGACCCTGAGCGCGTCCCACTACGGCGACATGAATCTCGACCCGTACTGGATGCCGTACACGCACAACCGTTATTTCAAGCGCACGCGACCGCTCGATCGCCTGATCGTCGGCGCGCAGGGCGCGTACTACACCACCGCCGAAGGCAAGCAAGTGTTCGATTGCCTGTCGGGTCTGTGGTGTTCCGTGCTCGGACACCGGCCGGCGAAAATCGTCGAGGCGGTCAAGCGTCAGCTCGATACGGCGGACTATATCCCCGCATTCCAGATGGCCTCGCCGGAAACATTCCGCCTGGCCGAGCGCATCGCGGAAGTCGCGCCGGCCGATCTGAACCGCGTGTTTTTCGCCAACTCAGGTTCCGAGGCGGTCGATACCGCGATCAAGATGGCGATCGCCTATCATCGCCTGCGCGGCGACGCAGCGCGCACGCGCATCATCGGACGCGAGAAGGGTTATCACGGCGTCGGCCTCGGCGGCATTTCGGTCGGCGGCATGGTCGCCAATCGCAAGATGTTCGCACCGGCGATGATGCTCGGTGTCGATCATCTGCCGCACACCCACAGCCTGAAGGACATGGCCTTCTCGCGCGGCCAACCTACGTGGGGTACGCATCTCGCGGAAGAGCTCGAGCGCATCGTCGCGCTGCATGACGCCTCGACCATCGCCGCCGTGATCGTCGAGCCGATGCAGGGCTCGGCTGGCGTGGTCGTGCCGCCGGTCGGCTATCTCAACCGCCTGCGCGAGATCTGCGACCGGCACGGTATACTTTTGATCTTCGACGAGGTGATCTGCGGCTTCGGCCGTCTCGGGCACTGGTTCGGCGCGCAGGCGTTCGGCGTGACGCCCGACTTGATTACCTTTGCCAAATGCGTGAACAACGGCACCGTGCCGATGGGCGGCGTGATCGCGCGCCAAGGCATCTACGACACCTTCATGCAGGGACCCGATCACGTCGTGGAATTCTTCCACGGCTATACCTATTCCGGACACCCGCTCGCGGTCGCCGCGGCGAACGCAACGCTCGATATCCTGCACGAGGAAGACGTACCCGCACGCATGCTTGCGCTGGCCAAACTGCTCGAAACCGCCGTGCATTCGCTCAAGGGCGAGCCGAACGTGATCGACATTCGCAACGCTGGCGTTTCCGCCGCGGTCGAATTCGCGCCGCTCGCAGGTCAGCCCGGCGTGCGCGCGTTGCGCGTGTTCGAGCATGCCTTGCAGCGCGGCATGCTGCTGCGCTTCACCGGCGATATCATCGCGATGGCGCCGCCGGTGATTTCCACGCCGGCCGAGATCGAACGCATGATCGCAGTCGTGGGCGAGTCGATTCGCGCCGCCGGGTGACAGATCGAGAGCAAAGATCGAACCACGGAGTACACGAAGAACACGGAGGAAAAGCTGAGCAAACCGAATCTGATTTCTTCGTGTTCTTCGCTTCTCTCCGTGTCCTCCGTGTTCTCCGTGTCGGCGTCTTTTGCTTTTCATTAATAGATATCAACAGGGGATCAGATGCCGCGTAAAGAATTCGCCGATATTGCCGCAGGGCGATTGCCCGCATCGGCTCTGGCCGACAACTACGCCGACATCGCACCGCCGCTCGACCGGCAGACGGCGCTGATCGCCGCGCAGCGCTGTCACTTCTGCTTCGACGCGCCCTGCATTGCCGCCTGTCCGACCGGCATCGACATCCCGCAGTTCATCCGCAGCATCGCCACCGACAACCTGCGCGGCGCCGCCGAGGAAATTCTCGGCGCGAATATCCTCGGTGGCATGTGTTCGCGCGTGTGCCCGACCGAGATCCTCTGCGAAGGCGATTGCGTGCGCAATCATCCGCACGAGAAGGCGCCCGTCGCGATCAGTGCGCTGCAGCGCTACGCGACCGACTGGGTATTCGACACCAACACGCCGCTGTTCGAGCGCGCCGCCGATACCGGCAAGAAAGTTGCTGTGGTCGGTGCCGGGCCGGCAGGTCTCGCGTGCGCGCATGCGCTTAGCTTGGCGGGACATCGGGTGACGATCTTCGATGCGCGGCCCAGGGCCGGCGGGCTCAACGAGTACGGCATCGCGCGTTACAAAGTGCTCGACTTCGCCGCGCGTGAAATCGAATGGCTGCTGTCAATCGGCGGCATCGATGTGCAGAACGGCAAGACACTTGGCGGCAACCTCAATCTCGCCGAACTGCGCCGCGATTTCGACGCAGTGTTCCTCGGTATCGGTCTCACCGGTGTGAATGCGCTCGGCATCGATGGCGAGCAGCTCGCCGGTGTGCGCAATGCGGTAGATTTCATCGCCGAGTTGCGCCAGGCTGCGGACCTGGCGAAGCTGACGGTGGGCCGGCGCGTGGTCGTGATCGGCGGCGGCAATACCGCGATCGACGCGGCTGTGCAGAGCCGCAAACTCGGCGCCGAGTCGGTGTCGCTGGTCTATCGCCGCGGCGCGCCGACGATGAGTGCGACCGCGGTGGAGCAGGAGTTCGCCAAGAGCGAAGGCGTCAACGTGATCTGCTGGGCTGCGCCCAGACGCATCCTCGCGCACGACGGCGCAGTCAGCGGCATCGAGTTCGAATACACCCAACTCGACGACACAGGCCGCCTGCTCGGCACGGGCGACATGCTGCGCCTGAATGCCGACGTCGTGCTCAAGGCGATCGGTCAGGTATTGGTGCCTGCGAACGACGGTGCCGGCGCCGACGTGCTGCGGATCGCCAAGGGGCGCATCGTGGTCAATGCCGACCATGCGACCTCGCTGGAAAAAGTATACGCGGGCGGCGATTGCGTCGGTGGCAAGATGGATCTCACCGTGCAAGCGGTCGAGGACGGCAAGCGCGCCGCACGCAGCATCGATCAGAAGCTGCGCCGTGCGTAACCCCCCGGGAAAACAATTCCGTCATTCCCGCGAAAGCGGGAATCCAGTTCTTGATTTTCAAAAAACGAGTAGAAAAAGCTGGATTCCCGCTTCCGCGGGAATGACGAGCGAGAGCAAAAACAAGGTAAAAGCCCATGGCTGATCTTTTCACGAATTTCGTCGGCATCAAATCGCCCAATCCGTTCTGGCTCGCCTCGGCGCCGCCGACCGACAAGGCCTACAACGTCAACCGCGCGTTCGAGGCCGGCTGGGGTGGCGTGGTGTGGAAAACGCTGGGTCTCGACCCGCATGTGGTCAACGTCAGCTCGCGCTACGGCGCGGTGCAGTGGAACGGCCAGCGCATCGCCGGACTCAACAATATCGAGCTGATTACCGACCGGCCGCTGAAGACCAACCTCGATGAGATCCGCGAGATCAAGCGGCTCTGGCCCGATCGCGCGATGATCGTCTCGCTGATGGTTCCCTGCGACGAGGCCTCATGGAAAATCATCCTGCCGCAGGTCGAGGACACCGGCGCCGATGCGGTCGAACTCAACTTCGGCTGTCCGCACGGCATGAGCGAACGCGGCATGGGCGCGGCGGTCGGCCAGGTGCCCGAGTATGTCGAGATGGTTGCGCGCTGGGTCAAACAGCACTCCCGCCTGCCGTGTATCGTCAAGCTCACGCCGAACATCACCGACATCCGCACGACGGCGCGCGCGGCGTTCCGTGGCGGTACCGATGCGGTGTCGCTGATCAATACGATCAATTCGATTACCTCGATCGATCTCGATCTGATGGCGCCGACGCCGACCGTCGACGGCAAAGGCACGCATGGCGGCTACTGCGGCCCGGCGGTCAAGCCCATTGCCTTGAACATGGTCGCGGAAATTGCGCGCGATGCGGAAACGGCCAACCTACCGCTGTCAGCGATCGGCGGCATCGGCACCTGGCGCGACGCGGCCGAATTCATCAGCCTCGGTGCCGGCAACGTGCAGGTGTGCACGGCGGCGATGCACTACGGCTTCCGCATCGTCGACGACATGATCTCGGGCCTGTCGAACTGGATGGACAGCAAGGGCTACGCGCGTATCGAGGATTTCCGCGGCAAGGCCGTCGGCAATGTCACCGACTGGAAATTCCTCAACCTCAACTACGATATCAAGGCGCGCATCGATCAGGATAAATGTATAAAATGCGGACTTTGCCACATCGCCTGCGAGGACACCGCGCACCAGGCGATCACCAGTCAGAAAGACGGCAAGCGCATGTTCGAGGTGGTCGATGCCGAATGCGTCGGCTGCAACCTGTGCATGCACGTCTGCCCGGTCGACGGCTGCATCACGATGGAGCGCGTCGACAAGGCCGGGTATGCGAACTGGACCACGCACAAGAACAACCCGATGGCTGCGGTCACAAGAGAATGAGCCTTGCTTTGAAGCCCCTCTCCCCTCGCGGGAGAGGGGTTGGGGAGAGGGGCGTCGAAGCCACGCCGATCGACGCTCGCAGGTCTTTCCGAAGACCGTCCTCCCCCTCTCCCGGCGCTACGCGCCGACCTCTCCCACGCGGGGAGAGGTGAAAGCAAGCGTTATTGCAATTGAGTGAGACCCCGATGAACGAGACGAGCAACATCGACCGCGGCGCGCTGTACAACGCCGATCTTGCGCCGACCACACCCGCGCAGCGCACTTGGGTCTGGTATCACTACGCCGCGCTGTGGGTCGGCATGGTGATGTGCATACCCTCGTACACGCTCGCCGCGGGGTTGATCGATCAGGGCATGTCGCCGTGGCAGGCGGTGACGACGGTGCTGCTCGGCAATCTCATTGTGCTTGCGCCAATGCTGCTGATCGGCCATGCCGGCGCGAAATACGGTATTCCGTACGCGGTTCTCGTGCGCTCCTCGTTCGGCACCCAGGGGGCGAAATTGCCGGCGCTGCTGCGCGCGATCGTCGCCTGCGGCTGGTACGGCATCCAGACCTGGTTCGGCGGTCTGGCAATCTATACCTTGCTCAATATCCTCAGCGGCAATGCGCTGGTCGCCGAGCCGATCAGCTGGCTCGGAATCAATCTCGCACAACTGGTTTGCTTCCTCGCATTCTGGGCATTGCAGCTGTATTTCGTGCTGAATGGCACCGACTCGATCCGCTGGCTGGAATCGTTCAGCGCGCCGGTGAAGATCGTCATGTGCTTTGCACTCGTGGCCTGGGCACTCGGCCATGCCGGCGGCTTTGGCGCGATGATGGGACAACCCTCGAAATTCGTCGATGGCAGCGAAAAGGCCGGTCAGTTCTGGAGCGTGTTCTGGCCGTCGCTGACCGCGATGGTCGGCTTCTGGGCGACGCTCGCGCTCAATATTCCGGACTTCACGCGTTTTGCGCGCAGCCAGAAAGATCAAGTCGTCGGTCAGGCGATCGGCCTGCCCTTGCCGATGGCGTTGCTGGCGCTGATGAGCGTCATCGTGACCTCGGCGACTGTGGTTATCTACGGCAAGGCGATCTGGGATCCGGTCGATCTGTCCGGACGCTTCACCGGCATCGGCGTTGGCATCGCGCTGCTGATCCTCACGCTCGACACGATGTCCTGCAATCTGGCGGCGAATCTGGTCGGCCCGGCCTACGATTTCGCCAGCCTTGCACCGCGGCGCATCAGCTACAAGACCGGCGGCCTGATCACTGCGTTCATCGCGCTGTTCGCCTGCCCGTGGAAGATACTCGCCAGCACCAACGGCTACATCTTCACCTGGCTGATCGGCTATTCCGCCCTGCTCGGCCCAGTCGCTGGCATCATGCTGGTCGACTACTATTTCCTGCGCGACACCAAACTCGACACGCAACAATTGTTCGAGGAGCACGGTATCTACAGCTACCGCAACGGCTGGAACAGTGCCGCGGTGATCGCCCTCGTCGTCGGCGTGCTGCCGAACCTGCCGGGCTTCCTGCATGCCGCATTTCCCGCCGCATTCGCCAACGTGCCCGCGTTCTTTCAGGGAATTTACACGTACGCATGGTTTGCGGGCCTTGCGATTTCCGCGATCATCTACGCGTTGCTGATGCGCCGTGCGGCGCCGCAGGCTGCGCTGGCGGCTAGATGAAAAGAGTTCGTCATTCCGGCGAAGGCCGGAATCCAGTTCCTTGCACTTCGCTCTCGCATCCATGAAAAGCAAAGACACTGGATGACCAGCTTCGCTGTTGTAAAACACTTCCGGCTTTCGCCGGAATGACGAGCAAAACGATTCGGAGATATGTCATGTCATTGTTGATCCGCGGCGGCACCCTTATCGATGCGGCGCGCAGCCTTCGCGCCGACGTGCTCTGCGTCGATGGAAAAATCGCGGCGCTCGGCGCGGACCTCGATGTTCCGGCCGGAACCGAATCCGTCGATGCGGGCGATCTGCTGGTCATGCCCGGCGGCATAGATCCGCACACGCACATGCAGTTGCCCTTCATGGGCACGGTGGCCAGCGACGATTTCTACAGCGGTACCGCGGCGGGTCTGGCCGGCGGCACGACGAGCATCATCGACTTCGTGATTCCGAATCCGCAGCAGCCCTTGCTGGCGGCGTTCAACGAATGGCGCGGCTGGGCGGAAAAAGCAGCGTCCGACTACGCCTTCCATGTCGCCGTGACCTGGTGGGACGAGAGCGTGCATCGCGACATGGGCACGCTCGCGCACGAGCACGGCGTCGCCAGCTTCAAGCATTTCATGGCCTACAAGAACGCGATCATGGCCGATGACGAAATCCTGGTGAATTCGTTTCGGCGCGCGCTCGAGCTCGGCGCGCTGCCGACGGTGCACGCGGAAAACGGCGAGTTGGTGTTCCAGTTGCAAAAGGAACTGATCGCCAAGGGCATCACCGGACCCGAAGGTCATCCACTGTCGCGCCCGCCCGCGGTCGAGGCCGAGGCGGTCAATCGCGCGATCCGTCTGGCCGAAGTGATCGGCGTGCCGCTGTACATCGTGCACAACTCGGCGCGGCAGTCGGTCGAGGCCATCGCGCGCGCGCGCGGTGAAGGCCAGCGCGTGTTCGGCGAAGTGCTGGCCGGACATCTGCTGATCGACGACTCGGTCTATCAGGATCCGGATTTCACCCGTGCCGCCGCGCATGTGATGAGTCCCCCGTTCCGGCCGAAGGAGCATCAGGACGCGCTGTGGAAGGGCTTGCAGGCCGGCCATCTGCACACGACCGCGACCGATCACTGTTGTTTCTGCGCGCCGCAAAAGGCTGCGGGCAGGAACGACTTCACCAAGATCCCGAACGGATGCGGCGGCATCGAAGATCGCATGAGCGTCCTCTGGCACTACGGAGTCAACTCCGGTCGGCTCACGCCCAGCGAATTCGTCGCGGTCACCTCGACCAATGCCGCGCGCATCTTCAACCTGTATCCGCGCAAGGGCGCGCTTGAAGTCGGCGCCGACGCCGATCTCGTACTCTGGGACGCGAACGCGACGCGCACGATCTCGGCCAAGACGCATCATCAGAATGTCGACTTCAATGTGTTTGAAGGTCGCGTCGTGAAAGGCCTCGCGCGGCGCACGATCAGCGCCGGCAAACTGACCTGGAACGATGGCGATCTGCGCGCCGAGCGCGGTGCCGGGCGTTATCTGTCGCGCCCGCTCAACGGGCCGTATTTCGAGGCGAATTCCAAACGCCACGCGCTCGCATAGCGCGCCGCGGAATATCGCGGATCAGGCGCTGGCCCACTCCAGCACGACAATATCCTCGGCGTCGAGTTGCAGGCGCGTGGCCGCGAGGATTTCGTGCAACTGCTGCACGCTGGTCGCGCTCACGATCGGTGCCGTGATGCCGGGCCGCGCGATCAGCCAGGCCAAGGTGACCTGCGTGGGCGTCGCCTGCTGGCGTGCGCCGACCTCGTCGAGCGCCGCGAGGATGCGCAGGCCGCGCGCATCGAGATATTTCTTCACCCCGCGCCCGCGCGGGCTCTGCTGCAAATCCGCCTCGCTGCGATACTTGCCGGTCAGGAACCCGCTGGCAAGCCCGTAGTAGCTGATCACGCCGATCTGCTCGCGCCGGACCAGCGGTTCGAGTTCGGCCTCGTAACCGTTGCGCGAAACGAGGTTGTATTCCGGCTGCAGCGACTCGTAACGCGGCAGGTCATGTTTCTTGCTGATCGCCAGCGATTCTGACAGGCGCGCCGCAGTAAAGTTGGATGCACCTAACGCGCGCACCTTGCCCTGCTCGATCAGCTTCGCGTACGCGCCAAGCGTCTCCTCGATAGGCGTCGCCGGATCGTCTTCGTGCGAGAAATACAGATCGATCGTATCGGTTTGCAGGCGGCGCAGCGAATCCTCCGCAGCCAGCGCGATATTGGCCGCGCTCAAGCCTCGACGTGTCTCCAGTTTGGCGACCTTGGTCGAAATCAGCACGCGGTCGCGCTTGCCCGACTGCCGCAGCCAGCGACCAATGATCGCTTCGGATTCGCCGCCCTGATTGCCCGCCACCCAGCGCGAATACACATCGGCCGTGTCGATCAGGTTAAAACCCGCATCGACGAAGGCGTCGAGCAGCGCGAACGAGGTTTTCTCGTCCGCCGTCCAGCCGAACACGTTGCCGCCAAAGGCGATTGGCGCGATGTTCAGTGGCGAATTGCCAAGTTTGCGAAGCTGCATGAACAAGACCTTGTGCGTCGGATCCGCAGACAATCTGGGCGCCGGACAGAACTTCAACCGCCGATGGCAATGAATGGATCGTGGAGCACTACCGGCTCGCATGCAAGTAGTTCGAAAAAGACCCGCGCCGATCGCACTGGAAACAAACACGCACGCGCGCTAACCTCGCGCGCTATGACGCAACCAACCCATCACGATCTTGCGCTCGAACCCAACGACGGCGAGCGTCTGGCCAATCTCAGCGGCCCGTTCGACGAGCATCTGCGCCAGATCGAATTGCGCATGGGCGTGGAAATCGCCAATCGCGGCAATCTGTTCCGCATCAGCGGCGCGGGCTCTTCGATCAAGCGCGCCGAACGCGTACTGCGGAATCTTTACGCGGCCACCGAAACCGAAACGCTCAACGGCGCGCAGATCAATTTGCACTTGTCGGAGTCCGGCATCGACGCGCTCGATGCGAATAGTGCGGACAGCGCGCAGGAAGTCACGATCAAGGTCAAGCGCGGCAGCGTGCGCGGCCGCGGCGCGAATCAGGCGCGCTACCTGCACGCGATCGCGCGTCACGATATCAACTTCGGCGTCGGCCCGGCGGGCACCGGCAAGACCTATCTCGCCGTCGCCATGGCCGTGGATGCGCTCAACGACAGCCGCGTGCAGCGGCTCGTGCTGGTGCGGCCAGCGGTCGAGGCCGGCGAGAAGCTTGGCTTTCTGCCGGGCGACCTGTCGCAGAAAGTCGATCCCTACTTGCGCCCGCTTTACGACGCGCTGTACGAAATGCTCGGCATCGATCGTGTGACCAAGCTGGTCGAGCGCAATGTGATCGAAATCGCGCCGCTCGCCTATATGCGGGGACGCACGCTCAACGACTCCTTCGTGATCCTCGACGAAGCGCAGAACACGACGGTCGAGCAGATGAAGATGTTTCTGACGCGCATCGGCTTTGGCTCGGTCGCCGTGGTGACGGGCGATGTGACCCAGACCGATCTGCCGCGGCATATCAAATCCGGCCTGCGTGATGCGATCGACGTGCTGCACGAAGTCGACGGCATCAGCTTCACGTTTTTCACGGCGAAGGACGTCGTGCGCCATCCGCTGGTGCAGCGCATCGTGCGCGCCTACGAGGCCGCTGCCGAATCGAGCGCGGCGATGCCGAAGCATGTGCCAAACGAGCGCACGCAGGGCTGAAGACGATGTCCGCCAAAACTGGCAACCCGCGCTCGCACAAGATGGCCAACCCCGATGTCGCCGTCAGCTACGCAGTGTCGCGACGCGGGCTGCCCAGCGCGAACGCGTTCCGTGCGTGGGTGGAGTCCGCAACGACGGGCGCGAAACGGCGCACCCCGGTCGCTCTCTCGATTCGCCTGGTCGATGCCGACGAGGGCCGCGAACTCAATCGGCGCTATCGCGACAAGGACTACGCAACGAACGTGCTGTCGTTCGCTGCCGAACTGCCACGCCGCATCCGCCACCCGCTGATCGGCGACCTCGTGATCTGCGCGCCGGTCGTGGCGCACGAAGCCAGCGAGCAGACCAAAACCCTGCGCGATCATTACGCGCATCTGACCGTCCACGGCGTCCTCCACCTGCTCGGCTACGATCACCAAACGGACGCCGATGCACGAGGCATGGAGGCCCTGGAGCGGCGCATCCTTGCGCGCCTTGGCATCGCCGACCCGTTCTGAACCCGGGTGTTTCTGGTGTGATTCTGCGCCAAGTTACTGAATTTGATGGTTTTATTAACAGGTCACAAAAAAACGGGTATACTGCGCTGCCGCCCTTCCGGGCTTTTCACCCAGAGCAATGAACGAGGATCCCCCGAGTCCGGCACCCACGCGATCGTGGCTGGACCGCATCAGTCAACTGGTTTCCGGCGAACCGCGCAACATCGACGAGCTGCTCGAGGAACTGCGCGGCGCACAGGCCAACGGCCTGCTTTCCAACGACACCTTGTCGATGGTCGAAGGCGCCATCGAGGTAGCCGACCTGCACGTCAGCGACGTGATGATTCCGCGCGCGCAGATGGTATCGCTGCCGGTCGATGCACCGTTCGACGAAATCCTGCGCCGGGTGATCGAATCCGGCCACTCGCGCTTCCCGGTGACCAACGGCGACAGCGAGAAGATCATTGGCATACTCCTGGCCAAGGATCTGCTCAAGTGCTTTGTCGACGGCGCGCCCCGCGATGTTCGCAAGCTGTTGCGGCCGACCGCGCTGATTCCCGAATCGAAGCGGCTCGACATCCTGCTCAAGGAATTCCGCCTGTCGCGCAATCACATGGCGATCGTGATGGACGAGTACGGCGGCGTCGCCGGACTGATCACGATCGAGGATGTGCTCGAGGAAATCGTCGGCGAAATCGACGATGAGCACGACGAGGAAGATCCGGCGCGCAAGAAACTGATCCAGGTGCAACCCGACGGCCGCATCGTCGTCAACGCGCTGACTCCGATCGCCGATTTCAATGCACGCCTGGGCAGTCAGTTTTCCGACGACGAATTCGATACCGTCGGCGGCATGGTCACTTCCGAGTTCGGCCATCTGCCCGAACCTGGCGAAGAGGTCGCCCTCGGCGGCTTCCACTTCCACGTCACCCGAGCTGACGACCGCCGCGTGCTGCAGTTTGCGGTGCGCGTGAATGACGCCTAGTCGGGTTGCACGAACAACCCATGTCGTCATTCCCGCGAAGGCGGGAATCCAGCACCCTTGCTTCCACCCGCGCCGCGCAACCAGACAAGACACTGGATTCCCGCATTCGCGGGAATGACAAGCTTTTATGCGACCCAGCTTATTTCAATTTCCAGCAGCATTTGGCTTGGTTCTCCTGCTTTGGTCACATCCATCGCACGCACAATCCGTGGCGCCAGCGACGGACGAGCCCGGCGCGAATCTCTCCGTTTCCCTGATCACTTTCGGCCCCGGCGAAGAAGTCTGGGAGCGCTTCGGCCACAACGCGATCGAGATCCGCGACCGCTCGGGCGATGCGCGTTTGTATAATTATGGAATTTTTGACTTTTCCCAGAAGAATTTCTTCCTCAACTTCGCGCGCGGCCTGATGACCTATCGCGCGGCGGCGGGCGATCCGGCCGACGAATTGCCGGTCTATGTCGCCGAGGGCCGCTGGATCGTGCGCCAGGAACTGAACCTGACGCCCGCGCAACGCGAAAAACTCGCCGGCTTTCTGGCCTGGAACGTGCGCGAGGAAAATGCCCAATACCGCTACGACTATTTCCGTGCGAACTGTTCCACACGCGTGCGCGATGCGCTCGATGCCGCGCTCGGCGGCGCGATCAGGGCGCAGACGATCGCCCCCTCGCGCGGCTTCACCTATCGCATGGATGCCGACCGCCTGATGCGGCCCGACCCGGCGATCATGCTTGCGATCGACGCGGGTCTCGGCCCGTATGCGGACCGGCGCCTGTCCTACTGGGACGAAAGTTTCGTGCCGACGGAACTCATGCGCCACCTGCGCGAGATCACGGTGCGCGACGAAGCCGGCAACGAAGTGCCGCTGGTCGCGAACGAAACGCTTGTGGCCGCTGCGCGCATCCCTGAGCCTCCCGAATATGCGTCCAACTGGCGCTGGGCCGCGCTCGCAATCGGCATCGCGTCGGCGCTGATCCTGGTCGGCCTCGCGCGCCTGCGCACGCGCACCTGGGCGCGCGTGACCTTGGCCAGTATCGCGAGTGTGTCTTCTTTCATGTTCGGGATTGCCGGCCTTGTACTCGCGGGACTGTGGTTGCTGACCGATCACGTCTCCGCCTGGCGCAACGAAAATCTGCTGCTGTTCAATCCACTGTGCCTGCTCCTGCTGCCAACCTGGCTCGGCGCATTCCGCCGCAGTTGGCGGCCTTCGCGGTTCGCGAAAAATCTCGCGCTCGCGATCGCCCTGTGTGCCGCATTCGCCTGGGTCGCCAAAATCCTGCCGGGTTTCGAGCAGGACAACTGGTTCTGGATCGCACTGTTGATGCCGCTGCACTTTGCCTTTGCTTTGGCGACCACTACCGCTCTCAACCATGTGCGCCCGGCCGGGATTCAGGCAAGATAAAGTAAACTTTCCATTAGATGGCGGACGCAGCTACAGGGAGAATGGAATGAAACAGAACTTGCAGGTGCGCAATCGCAACCCTGAAACTCGTCGGTCAAGGCTCGACCCGCTGGCCACACTGTTGCGCTGGACGATTGCAGGGAGCTTGGCAGTCGCGCCGCTGGCCGGCGCATTTGCCAAGGATACCGCTCGCACGTCCGTGCCGGTCGCGAACATCGCACTCGCCAATCAGCAGGCCCGCTGGGCCACGGCGCAAAACGACCTTGGCGTCATCGTCGACGATGTGCAGCTGGCCCATCTGACCCTGCTCCTGCAGCGGTCGCCCGCACGCCAGCAGGCGTTCGAGCAATTCCTGCAACAGCAGCAGGATCCGCAATCCGCGGATTTTCATCATTGGCTGACGCCGTCCGAGCTCGGTGAGAGATTCGGCAACTCGCAGCAGGATATCGATGCGTTGACGCGCTGGATGAGCGCGCAAGGCTTGCACGTCGACAAGGTCGCGAACAGTCGCACGCGTATCGACTTCAGTGCTTCGGCAGGCCAGGTTGGTGCAGTTTTTCAGACCCGAATGCATGCGTATCGCGTCGCCGGCCAAACCCGCATCGCCAACACGTCCGCGCCGCGCATTCCGGCCGCATTCTCCGCAATGATTCGTTCGATCAACGGGCTGTACACGATCAACGAGCATGCAAACCATGGCGTCGGTGGCGCGGCGTCCGCGACACGGGCCGCAGCCAGCGCACATCCCGGCGGGACATTCTGTTCGGGCAGCAATTGCACGCAATATATTTTCCCGGTGGACTTCGCCAGGATCTACGACCTCAATCCGGATTATCAGCAAGGCATCGATGGCAGCGGCCAGACGATCGCAGTTATCGGCCGCGCGCGCGTATACCTGCCTGATATCGAGAATTTTCAGCAAAGGTCTCAGCTGGGAGTCAAGGATCCGACGATCATCGTGCCGCCCGCCGGCGTCGATCCCGGACCGGCGGCCTCGTCGGGCGGCGTAACTGAAGATCAGCTTGAAGCGACCATCGATATCAGCCGCGCCACCAGCGTGGCTCCCGGCGCGACGATCGCTCTGGTGGTCAGCGGCGATACGACTTCGCAAAGCGGATTGCGCATTGCCAGTGAATATGTGGTCGACACGAATCCCGTCCCCGCACAGATCATGAGCATCAGCTTTGGTGGCTGCGAAGCCGATGCGGGGCAATCCGGGGTCGATTTCTACGACAACCTGTTCAGCCAGGCCGCGGCTGAGGGCATTTCGGTGTTCGTGATCTCCGGCGACTCTGGCGCGGCGGGATGCGATCCCTACAATGCCACGCCGCCGGCTACGCAAATCGCCAGCTCGAACTTCATTTGCGTATCGAGCTACGCCACCTGTGTCGGCGGCACGCAATTCGCCGACGCGGCCAATCTTGCTCAATATTGGGGTGGGGGCAATAGTGCGGGCTTCGGTTCGGCGCTGGGCTATATCCCCGAAGGAGCGTGGAACGAGCCGCTCGACGGCAACGGCGCGACGCAGGCATCGGCTACGGGCGGCGGGATCAGTGCGTTCATCCCGACTCCCAACTGGCAAATCGGCCCCGGCGTTCCCGGCAAGCAGGGCCGCTACACCCCGGACATCTCTTTCAGCGCGTCCGCGCACGACGGCTATTTCGGTTGCCTGGCAGCGATCGGAAGCTCGTGCGTGCTGGATTCGCAGGGCCAGTTCCCGTTCGCGTTTTTCTTCGGCACATCGGCATCGACTCCGGACATGGCCGGCATCGCCGCATTGCTGAACCAACGTATGGGATCCGCGCAGGGCAATCTGAATCCGCGCCTGTATGCGCTTGCAGCCACGCCGCAAAACGGCGTGTTTCACGACACCACGCAGGCATCGAGCGGCGTTGCCGGATGCTCGGTGTCCATACCGAGCCTGTGCAACAACAGTACGCCGGGACCGAACGGTCTGTCTGGCGGCCTTGCGGGGTTTCAGGTCGGCACCGGCTACGATCTCGCCACGGGACTTGGATCGATCGATGTTGCCAATTTGCTCACGCAGTGGAACAACGTGACGCCATCGGTGAATCTGGACCAGAGCGGCCTCACCGGTGCCTGGTACAATCCTTCCGAAAGCGGTCAGGGTTTGGTGGTTCAGCTGATTCCGGACCTCAGCGGTGCGGGACAGGGGTTCTTTTTCGGCGGCTGGTTTACCTTCGACCTGTTCGCCTCGGGCGGACAACGCTGGTATACGATTCAGGGGCCTGTCAGCAGCGCGAATGGCAGCGCAACGCTGCAGGTTTACGCGAGCTACGGCGGCAACTTCAATGCCGCGCCGGCCGTCGGCGCAACATCGGTGGGGCAGGCCACGATCCAATTCAGCGATTGCACGCGCGGCGCGCTTACCTATCACTTGAGCGACGGCAGTGTGCGCAACGGCACCATCCCGTTGACCCGCCTGGGCGCAAACGTGACCTGCGGACAAAGTGGCAACAATGGCAGCAGTGCATCGGACTATCTGCTTTCCGGTCCATGGTACGACCCGAATACGAGCGGTCAGGGATTGCTGTTCGCCATCAATCCAATCGACAAGGCCTTGTTTGCGGCTTGGTATACTTTTGCACCCATTGGCCAGCAGATCGGGGGGGCCGCGAGCGAGCGCTGGTTCACCCTGCAGCTGGGTGGCTTCACTGCGGGTACGACCACGGCCAGCAACATCCCGATCTATGCCACGCGCGACGGCGTCTTCGACAATCCCGCCGTGGTGCAGACCACTCCGGTCGGCGCGGCAAATATCGTTTTCCAAAGCTGCTCGGCGATGACCCTGACTTATGCGTTCGCGAGCGGAGAGAATATGGGGCTCAGCGGTACGATCAACTTGTCCCGCCCCGCGTACCTCGTGCCAGCCGGTTGCCATCTCTAGGCGAACGCCCGGCATCCGCGAGTGCGCCAGAGCGCGCTCGTCCGGCGATTGCGACAGTCATCCCGACTCCGGCATGATGCGGGCATCGACTGATCCTGCGGCAGCCCATATGGATACGCCAGTCCACCCGATTGAATCTTCACCCGCACAGTGCGTACCGATGCTGATTAACTGCGTCGCCTACGGCAAGGACGGGCGCAAGCTGCGCGATATCTCGGTCGATGCGATCAGCGATGTGCTCAAGGACCCCGATCAGTTCGTCTGGGTCGGCCTGCTCGAACCGGACGAGGCGCTGCTGGCGAAACTGCAGGAAGAGTTCGGCCTGCACGATCTCGCGATTGAGGATGCGCACAGCGCGCACCAACGGCCGAAGATCGAAATCTACGACGACACCTTGTTCATCGTGCTGCACACCGCGCAGGTGCTCGAAGGCAAGATTGAATTCGGTGAAACGCATATCTTCTTCGGCGCTCGCTTCCTGCTTACGGTGCGGCATGGCGCCTCGCTTTCGTACGCGCCGGCGCGCAAGAGTTGCGAGCAGACGCCGGAGCTGATGGCGCTGGGACCCAGCTACGCGCTCTACGCGGTTCTCGATTTCATCGTCGACAACTTCCTGCCGATCGTGAGTAATTTCAAGGAAGAATTGCACAAACTCGAAAAGGATATCTTCGAGGACACGTTCAAGCGCGAGGTGATCGAACGCCTGTATCTGCTCAAGCGCGAACTGGTCACGCTGCGCCTCGCCGTGTCGCCGATGCAGGACATCCTGAACCAGCTCACGCGCTTTCACGGACGCCTGATCTGCGACGAGGTCAAACTCTATCTGCGCGACGTGTTCGACCATGCCGCGCGCATCAGCGACACGACCAACACGATGGGCGAATTGCTCTCCTCGGCAATGAACGTGAACCTGGCGATGGTTTCAGTCGCGCAAAACGAAGTGGTCAAGCGCCTAGCCGGCTGGGCCGCCCTGCTGGCCGCACCGACGCTGGTCGCGAGCTGGTACGGCATGAACTTCCACAACATGCCCGAGCTCGGCACCGAATACGGCTATTTTGTCGTGGTCGGCCTGACCGTTGCGATCTGCGTCGGCCTGTTCGTCGGCTTGCGCCGCGCGAAGTGGCTGTAGAGCCGAACCCAGGCCCGTCATTTCCCTGCTTCAGCGCAATGCAGTCGACGGGTGTGGAAACGGCCAGACGGCAATGTGCGGTTGCGTCTTGACCTGAGACGCCCCGTTCCCTGAGTCTTGCGCGGTTGTTGACCACAACTCTCGGGGAAGCTCATGCGCCGTCTCCTGCTGCTCCTACCATTCATCGGCCTTCTGTGGCTGCCGTTCTATAACTTTCGCGAACCTTGGCTGTGGGGGTTCCCGTTTTTCTACTGGTACATGTTCGCCTGGGTGCCGGTGGCGTCGCTGTGCACGTATATCGTCTACCGGGGAGAAAAGTCATGAGCGGCGAAGTCCATTGGACCGCGTGGATCGTCTTCGCATTCTTTTTCGCCCTCGTCACCGTCATCGGCTTTTTCGCTTCACGCTGGAAGGCCGGAGACATGTCGGAACTGCATGAGTGGGGACTCGGCGGGCGGCGCTTCGGCACCTGGATCACCTGGTTCCTGCTCGGCGGCGATGTCTACACCGCTTACACGGTAGTTGCGGTGCCGGCGCTGGTATTTGCGATCGGCGCCTATGGCTTCTTCGCCCTGCCCTACACGATCATCGTCTATCCGCTGGTCTTCGCAATGATGCCGCGCTTGTGGAATGTCTGTCGCAAGCACAACTACGTCACCACGGCCGATTTCGTCGAAGGCCGTTACGGCAATCATTGGCTCGCGCTCGCCGTCGCCCTGACCGGCGTGCTGGCGACGATGCCGTATATCGCGCTGCAACTGGTCGGCATGCAGGTCGTGTTCGAAGGCATGGGTTTCGGCGGCGTCAAGGAGGGCGGTGAAATTGCCCTGGTCGTCGCCTTCGTCATCCTCGCGCTGTACACCTACACCAGCGGTTTGCGCGCACCGGCGATGATCGCCTTCGTCAAGGATACGATGATCTATATCTTCGTGCTCGCCGCGATCATCATCATTCCGGCGCAGCTCGGCGGTTACCGCGCGATGTTCGACGCGGCCGACAAGGTGTTCGCAGCGAAAGGCGGAGCGACCGGCATTGTCCTGCAGCCGTCGCAGGTCGTGGCTTTCGCGAGTCTGGCGCTCGGATCGGCGTTTGCGTTGTTCCTGTATCCGCATACAGCGACCGGAACGCTGGCCGCGTCGGGCCCCAACGTGATCCGGCGCAATGCGATCTTCCTGCCGGCGTATACGATCGCACTCGGCCTGATTGCGATGCTCGGCTACATGGCGCTCGCTGCGCATGTGACCGCCAAGGGTACGGCCGTCGTACCTGCACTGATCATGCAAAGCTTCCCCGAATGGTTCGCCGGATTCTGCTGTGCGGCGATCGCGCTTGGCGCCCTGGTGCCCGCCGCGATCATGTCGATCGGCGCGGCCAATCTGGTCACGCGCAATATCTGGCGGCCCTACGTGAACAGCAACATGACGCCGGCACAGGAATCCAACGTCGCCAAGATCACGTCCCTGGCGGTCAAGTTCGGTGCGCTGGTGTTCGTCGTCTTCCTGCCGCTCGAGTTCGCGATCAACCTGCAACTGCTCGGAGGCATCTGGATCCTGCAGATCTTCCCCGCCGTCATCCTCGGCCTGTACACGCGCTGGTTCAGTGCGCGCGGACTGCTGATCGGCTGGGCCGTCGGCATGCTGCTCGGCACCTGGATGAGCTGGAGCCAGGGCGTGAAGCCGGTGTTCCTGCTGCCTGGTATCGGAACCGTCTATATCGGCCTGATCGCACTGGCCGTCAACATCGTCGTCGCGGCGATAGTCACCGTAGTCGCGGGCAAAGGCGCCACGGCAGACGATACGCAGCCGAGCGATTACGAAGACGCGCCCGGCACGGCGGGTTGAACTGCGCAGCAACGACGGCGGATCGGCGTCACAAGTCCACACTGACGCCGATCCAGCCCGCGCGCGGTGCGCCCGGGCTGAGCAGGCGCGGATCGGTGAACTGCGGCAGCACATTGGCTCCGCTGCCGATCACGCCGAAATCCGAGTAGCGCCGGTCGAACACATTCTGTACGCGCGCATAAACCGTGCAATGCGGATTGATGCGGTAGGTGCCGCGCAAATTGAACAGGGCGAAACCGCCGATCGGTGCGAGCTTGTTCGCCTCGTCGCCGCGCAGGAATTGTGCGGAATTGTATAAAATGTCGCCTCCGAGCGTGAGTGCCTGGGTCAGCGCGTAGTCGGCGCCGAATTTGAAGGTATTCTGCGGCAGGCCCGGAATGCGGCCGCCACGATTGACCTCGATCAGCCCCGTATCCGGATCGGCATAGGGATTATGCACGCTCGACTCGGTGAACGCGGTCAGGAACGTGGCGTCGAGGTACGAGTAATTCGCATACCAGTCGAGCCGGTTGTCGAACAGTTTTCCGGCCAGCGACGCTTCCACGCCCTGTCGGCGTGTATCGCCGATATTGGCAAAGAAACCTTCGTTGGATTGCGCGCCGCCGGTGGATTGAAACTGGATATCGTCGACGTTCGTCGCGCGGAACACGCCGAGTTTCCAGCGCGCATTGCCCAGCAAACCCGCGTCGAGCGTGCCGCGCAGACCGGCTTCCCAGTTCTTTACGACAACCTGCTTGAGCGGCGGATCGGCGACGAACTCGTTCGGCAGCTTGCACGGTGCGTCCGGACTCGAACAGGTCAGCTCCACCGCGGTCGGCGCGCGCGTGGATTCGCTGTAGCCGGTGTAGAAATTCAGCGCCGGCGTCCACTGATAGGTCAAACCCACGGCGGGATTGAGGCGCTGGAAGCGGTGCTCGCCATCGAGATCGGGATTCGTGCCGCTGAGATCCTCGATCAGCGTATGCGTGTGGTTGTAGCGCGTCGATACGGTCAATGCGAGGCGGTCGGTCAGGCTCAAGGTGTCGGTCGCGTAGGCACCTGCGTTGACGCTGTAACTGTAGACATCGAGCGCATCGCCGGGCACGTAGATACCCGAGTTTGCTGAAGTGATCGAACTCAGCGGCAGATTCCGCCGCACGATGAGGTTGGCCAATTCGAGTACCGCGCTGTACTCGACGCGGCCATGGTCGTAATCCAGCCCGGCGGCGAACTGATTGCGCATGCCGAAGAGCGGCGCCTTGAA
>NZ_DATBQK010000093.1:0-7000 GCF_036560865.1 Rudaea sp. | reverse complement strand
TCCAGATCAGTTGCAATACGACGACCTGTTCTACGTCTACCGCAAATACGCCGTGGTGTTCCGCCGCACCGACGCGGGCTTCGACCGTTACTGGCTCGAAGGCGAGGTCGATCTCAACCAGGCCGGTGTCGTGCGCGACGGTGACGCCTATCGGGTCGTCAGCGACCGCCTGTGAGCGGTCCGGCGATTGACCAGGATCAGGCGTAGGTTTCGGTGCGCTTCTGGCGGAAGTACACCGCGGCCGCGATCATCGCGACGCCGGCAACGGCGCCGATCCACAATTCGCGGGACATGAGCACGTTGAGCAGCCCGTCCACGGACAAAAAGTTGTGCATGAAGTCGAGCTTGTTGAGTCCGACGTTGATATCGCCGTTGACGTTGCTGACGCGCGCCAGACCCGCGCTGACCCAGCCGCCCGGTACGACGCCGAACACGATGCGACCGAAGATGTTTTTCCAGTACCAACCGCTCGGCAACGCGAATTGCTGCAGCAGATTGATCCAGGCCACGATAGCACCGACCAGCAGCGGCAGCAGTACCGCCCACAGGAACGGCTTGGAGCGCACAAAGCTCGAGCACAGCAGCAACCAGCCGACCGTCGGCAGCGCCCATAGTGCATTGATCGGGATCAGGATGAGGAGCTTGAGCCACAGCGCGATCAGGTGATCCGGCGACCACAGCAAGGGCAGCGGGTTTACTCCGTGCAGCATGGCGTACAGGCTGGTGAGCGTGAGGAAGGCCAGGTGCAGCATGATAATTGCGGCGGTGGCCAGCAGCGGCGCGACGAGAACGGCGGCCACAACCTTCGACAGCACCGTGCTCAAATCCGACACCGGCAACGATTTCCAGAACAGCGCACTGCGGTCGCGACGATCGTCGTAGAGCGCGCCGAGCAGATAGAAGAACACGACGAAGGCCAGCGCAATGCCGATCGGCGCGCTCATGCCGAGCAGGCCGATATCCACGCCCGCGGCGAATTTCACCGTGTTCTCCGCCGTCATTTTTTCCGCGAGCTGACCCAGATTCATGCCGCTCACGTTGATGCCGTGCTGGTGCGCGGTGATATCGGCCGTGATCAGGACCAGCAGAACGATCGAGATGAAGACCAGCGCAACGATCAGCGGCGTCCAGAAAAAACCGCCGCGGTGCTCCCAATATTCGCGTTTGACCAGCCAGGCAAATACGCTGACGGGTGTAGGGGCGTTCGTGGTTGCGACCGCGTTCATGCGTAGGTTCCTTTCATCGTGGCGACAAACAGATCGGCAATGCTCGGCTTGTGCAGCTCGCCCAGGCTGGCGAGCTGCGCATGATCCACGCCGTCGAACAGAAATATGGATTTGCCGAAAACCTGGCGTTCGCTGAGTGGCTTCAGCGCACGCGCGGCATCGGCCTTGTCCGGCGCGACCATCACTTCGGCGTAGCGTTCGCCGATGTCTTCCATGCTCGCATTGAGTATCAGCTTGCCGTCCCGGATAAAGATGAGGTCGGTGAGGATATGCTCGATTTCCTCGACTTGATGCGTGGTCACGAGGATGGTTTTCTGCTCGTCGAAATAGTCGTTGAGCAGGCTGGCGTAGAACTCCTTGCGATACAGGATGTCCAGGCCCAGGGTCGGTTCGTCGAGCACGAGCAATTTCGCGTCGATCGCCATCACCAGCGCCAGGTGCAGTTGCACGATCATGCCCTTGGACAGTTCGCGCACGCACTGGGTCGACTTGATCTTGGTGCGCGCGAGGAAGGCGAGGCATTTGTCGCGCGAGAAGCGCGGATGCACGCCACCGACGAAGTCGACCGCATCGCCGACTCTGAGCCAGCGCGGCAGCACGGCAACATCGGCGATGAAGCAGACCTGCTGCATCAGGGCCGTGCGCTGGTGGCGTGGATCCAGACCGAGCACCGAAAGCTCGCCATCGAATTCGGCCAGCCCGAGAATAGCCTTGAGCGCCGTCGTCTTGCCGGCGCCGTTGGGACCGATCAGGCCGACGATGCGCCCGGCCGGGATATCGAGATCGACATGATCGAGCGCGAGCGTCGTGCCGTAGCGTTTGG
Organism: Rudaea sp.; assembly: GCF_036560865.1. GTDB lineage: Bacteria > Pseudomonadota > Gammaproteobacteria > Xanthomonadales > Rhodanobacteraceae > Rudaea. Next base: position 4,951 of record NZ_DATBQK010000093.1, on the reverse strand, counting down.
TCAGACCGCGCGCGCGAACAATGTTGCTGGCGGAGTCGGTGTTGTTGACGTCGGGTGTCATGGTGTCGTTCCGTTGGTATTCTTCGTCTGCGCGAGCAAGGTGGGTAGATCGAGGCCGAGCCGGACCAGGCGCTCGCGCAGCAGCGGCCATTCCTCGCGCAGGAAACGCTCCCGCTCCGAACGCAACAGCGCAGCGCGCGCGCCTTCCGCTACATACATGCCAAGCCCTCGCCGTTTTTCCACCAGATTATCGTCGACCAGCTCCTGATACGCCTTGGACACGGTGATCGGATTCAACTGAAAATCCGCCGCGACCTGGCGCACCGATGGCAGGGCATCGCCCTGCTTGAGCACGCCGTCCAGAATCATCGCCACGACGCGATCGCGCAACTGGCGATAGATCGGGGCATTGTCGTTCCAGGTGACGGTCATGGGTATCCTTGACTCAATTCTTGTGAGTGCGTGCGAGCACTTTGCCCAACGAATAGTAGGGCATGTCCAAGCGCAGCCGATGATGTTCGGCAGCTTCGATCAGTACGGCGTCGAGCATTCCATTGCTGTCTTCGTCGGCGTCCGGGGCGATATTGCCGATCATTGCCGGTTGTGCCGCCGCGGCGATCGCTTCGGCGTCGGGGTAGACGGTGATCGTCGACAGGATCTGGATGCGATCGGTTGGATCGATGCGCGCGGCGATCACTTCTTCCTCGCTCGGACGCACATAGACGGTGGGCAGAGTGGGAAGCGATTGTTCGACCGCGGCATTGGCGGCGGCGATTTCTTCCGCACTCGGGCGCACCGAAATCGTCGGCAGGGTGATTGCGGTCAGGGTCGTTGCCGCTGCTGTCGCGGCGGGCACGCGGTTGTGCAGAGTGGCTGCACCGAGAATCATCGCGCCAGTCAGCGCGAACAGGCTGAGTCGAATGACTGGGGTGGACGCGTTCATGTTCTTCTCCGTGGGATCAGTGTGAACTGAAGTAGTAGTGTTGTATGTAACTATAACACCAGATCACGTAATGTCAACAGGGAAGTTCAAATAAAATCATGGTGGGCCTAGCGCGGCTGCGGTTTGTGAAATAACAATATGAAAATCAGTGTAATGCGTGACATTTGAAAGGGTGTATGGAATGCCAGCAGCCACGTGGACTATCGTTCCGGCGGCTTGGGAACCCCTGAACAACCCGTTGGTCATCATTATTCGCCGCTTCCGCGGCTCACCCTTCGGGCCATTCGCTGTGCGAATGTTCGCTTCGGCATCCTGCCTTCGCAGTCCGGCGAATGCCGGAATGACGACTTGTTCAGATCAACCTTGGGATAGGGGATTTGCGTAGTGTCGCGATGAAATTGCTGTACCGAGCTCGCATTCCTCAGGCGATTGCGGCCTGGTCGAGTTCCTGCTGGGCAGCCAGCCACGCGTGTTCCAGCGCGTCGATTTCCGCGGCGAGCACGGCGGAGCGCTGGCTGAAATCGAGCATCTGCGAGGTGGATGCGGTCGCATAGAGCTGCGGATCGGCAAGCTTGCTGCCGAGCGTCTGCTTTTCTCTTTCGAGTGCGGCCATGCGCTGCTCGATGCGCTGGATCTCCTTGCGCAGCGGCGCCAGCTTCGCACGCTGCTCGGCGCGCCCGCGACGCTCGTCGCGGCGCCGGCCGCTCGATGCCGGCATGCCCGCAGCGCCGACCGACGCATCGGTATTCTCGCGTTGCACCGCGCGCGAGTAGTCGTCCAGATCGCCGGCATAGTCGGTGATGCGGCCGCCGCCAACATGCAGCAGGGTGTCGCAGCAGGTGCGGATCAGCGAGCGATCGTGCGAGACCAGCACGAGCGCGCCGGTGTAGTCGTTCAGCGCTTCGGTCAATGCCTCGCGCATATCCAGATCGAGATGGTTGGTCGGTTCGTCGAGCAGCAGCAGGTTCGGCCGCTGGTATACGGTCAGCGCGAGACACAGGCGCGCCTTCTCGCCGCCGGAAAACGGCGCGACGATATTCAGCGCGCGCTCGCCGCTGAAGCCAAAGCCACCGAGAAAATCACGCGCCGAGGCTTCGCCGAGTTTGCCGTCTAGGCGCTTGAGATGTTCGACCGGCGTCGCGTCCGCATCGAGCTGCTCGAGCTGATGCTGGGCGAAATAACCGATTGCCAGATCGCGCGCGGCGATGCGTTCGCCGGCAAGCGGCTGTGCGGCGCCGGCGAGCAGTTTTATAAAAGTGGATTTTCCCGCACCGTTCGCACCGAGCAGGGCGATACGGTCGCCCGGCGAAAGGCTCAGCTTGATTCCATCGAGCACGTGGCGCTTGCCGTAGCCCGCGGCCACCTCGTTCAGGCGCAGCAGCGGCACCGGCAGCGCCGCGGGTTCGCGGAACTCGAAACGGATCGGCGACGCGGCGCGAATCGGCGCGATATCGACCATGCGTTCGAGCGCCTTGATGCGGCTCTGCGCCTGGCGCGCCTTGGTCGCCTGCGCGCGGAAGCGATCGACGAAGCGCTGCAGATGCGCGCGTTCGCGCTGCTGCTTTTCGTACATCGACTGTTGCTGCGCCAGACGTTCGCTGCGCTTGCGTTCATAACCGGTCAGGTTGCCGCTGAACAATTCGGCGCGCTGATCGGCGATGCTGAGCATATGCGTGACCACCGCGTCGAGAAATTCGCGATCGTGCGAAATCACCAGCAGGGTGCCCGGATAGCGCTTGAGCCAGCCTTCGAGCCAGAGCACGGCGTCGAGATCCAGATGATTGGTCGGCTCGTCGAGCAGGAGCAGATCGGAGCGGCACATCAGCGCCTGCGCAAGATTCAGGCGCATGCGCCAGCCGCCGGAGAAGTCGCGCACGTTGCGCGTCTCGTCGCCATTGGCGAAGCCCAGCCCGTGCAGCAAGGCGCCGGCGCGCGCACGCGCAGCGTAGCCACCGATGGTCAGCAGGCGCTCGTGCAATGTCGCCTGACGCAGGCCGTCGTGCGCAGCTTCGGCCGCAGCAAGGTCTTTCTCGACCTGACGGAATTCCACGTCGCCGTCGAGCACATAGTCGAGCGCGCTGACGTCCAGTGCGGCGATTTCCTGACGCACGAAGGCCATCGTCCAGCCGCGCGGGCGTTCGAAATGACCTGCGTCGGGCGACAGTTCGCCGGCGACCAGTGCGAGCAGGCTGGATTTGCCAGCGCCATTGCGTCCGCTCACGCCGATGCGCCAGCCCGCGTGCAGGGCCAGATCGACATGTTCGAGCAAAAGCAGGGGGCCGCGCCGCAGCGCGAGATCGTCGAAACGCAGCATGCCGACATTTTAACCGGGATCGGTTGCGATCCATCGGCTGATAGCTGAACGAAAGGAGAATCCCGCGGGAACCCGCGCCGCCCATGCGGGTCGAAGCGACCGGTTTCATTTGCCTTCGGGCATGCGGGGCCGCACAATACGCGGCCTTTTGCGCCCTCAGAGCCATTCGAGGGCACCTTCCCAGAGTCCGATCCGGACTCATCCAACGATTTCGTATAGATATGCCAGGAGCAGATATGACCCAGTTTTTGCGTAAAACCCTGATCGCGGCCGCCGTAGCCGGAGCGATGACCGTCGGCGGCACTGCGTTCGCGCAGGACAAGGTCGCCGCAGCCGCGGCGCCGTCCGCGAACAAGGCGGCGATCGACGCAAAGTTCAAGAGCGAGAAGGAAAAGTTCGGTTATCTCGTCGGCAGCCAGATCGGCCAGAATCTTGGCCAGATCAAGGACGAAGTCGACATCAACACGCTGATCGCGACCTTGCAGAATTCGCTGAAGGGCACCAAGCCTGTGCTGACCGAGCCTGAAATGCAGGAAGTGAAGCAGGAGTTCATGCAGAAGCTGCAGGCCAAGCAGACCGCGAAGATGGCCGAAGACGCGAAGAAGAATCAGGCCGAAGGCGACGCTTTCCTGGCCAGCAACAAGACCAAGCCGGGCGTGAAGGAAACCGCGACGGGCTTGCAGTACCAGGTGATCAAGGCCGGTACCGGTCCGAAGCCGAAGGCTACGGATATCGTCAAGGTCGAATACGTCGGCACCAAGGTCAACGGTACCAAGTTCGATGCGTCCGCCGATCACGGCGGTCCCGCCACGTTCCCGTTGAACGGCGTGATCCCCGGCTGGACCGAAGGCGTGCAGTTGATGCCGGTCGGTTCGGAGTACAAGTTCTTTGTGCCGGCCAAGCTGGCTTATGGCGAAGGTGGCCCGGGCCCGATCGGCCCGAACGCGACCCTGATCTTCGACGTGACCCTGGTCAGCATCGAGCCGCCCGCACCCGCCGCTGGCGACGCGAAGGCGGCAGCACCGGTGAAGAAGTAACAAGCAAAGCGGGTTTTGCAGTAGATAAAGAAAGGCGCGGCCAACACCGCGCCTTTCTTGTTTCCAACTTTCTGATTGGCGTCTAAAGCCAGCTAATGTTCCCTTCTCCCGCGTGCGGGAGAAGGTGCCGACTGCGAAGGCAGGAAGCCGAAGCGAACGGCGCAGCCGGCCCGAAGGGCACGCCGCAGGAGCGGCGTGTAACGCGGATGAGGGGAAGATTGCGAGGCTTTCGCAGACTTTCCCTCACCCAACCTCTCCCGCAAGCGGGAGAGGGGACTATCTGGCAGAGTTTCAGCACCGATCGGGTAACTCTTTACAATGCGTTCCTTACGCGTGGTGAGTTGAGGGTGGTTTGATGCGCATCAGTATTTTTGGCACCGGCTATGTCGGCCTCGTCACCGGTGCTTGTCTCGCCGAAGTGGGCAACGAAGTCGTCTGTGTCGATATCGACGCGGCGAAGGTCGCGCGCCTGGATCAGGGTGAGATTCCGATCTTTGAGCCGGGACTGGGCGATCTCGTCGCCGCGAATCGCGCCAGGAAGCGCCTGCGCTTCACCACCGACGCACAGGCCGCGATCGCGCACGCGCAATTGATCTTCATCGCGGTCGGCACGCCGCCGGACGAAGACGGCAGTGCGGATCTGAGCCATGTGCTCGA
>NZ_DATBQK010000092.1:0-12870 GCF_036560865.1 Rudaea sp. | reverse complement strand
GCGCCAGGCCGGAATCAAGGTTGATCTTGAGGTCACCGAATGGGCGACCCAGCTGGAGCATTATCAGAGCGGCAACTACCAGCTCATGTCGTTCAGCTATTCCTCGCGCGTAGATCCGTATCTGAGCTACGAGTCAATGCTCGGCGACAAGAGCAAGCGCAAGGTTTGGCACAACCCCAAGGCACTTGCGTTGCTGGAAGCTGCGGGCAATAGCGGCGATACCGCGGTGCGCCAGGGGCTGTTCGATCAGCTGCATGAACTGATGCTCAAAGACACCCCGCTGGTGGTCTTGTTTTGCCCAGCGGACGTCGTAGCGATCAACCGCAAGCTCACTGGATTCAGGCCGTGGGCAATCGGGCGCGAGCGGCTGTGGAACGTTCGCCGCGCAGACCCGGTTGCGCTTTCAGGTTCCTTAAAGGGTTCGATGCCAAACTCCGCTACGCTTTCCGATTTGAGGGGAAATACAAGATGAAACTGGCAAAGTTCTCCGCGATCTGCTGCGCCGTGATTCTGGACGTCGTTCTGGCGGCGAGCCCAGTGATGGCCAAGGACAAGGACAACGTCGGGAAAGCGGTGCCGCAGCAGAAAACGGTCGCGCCGGCGAACAAGGAGGGCGCGCTCGACAAGTACATCAACCCCGATTCGAACGACATGAACACGAAGATCGAGGTGATTACGCAGACGTTATACGAACAGGAACAGCGCATCGTCACCCTGACCTTCATGCAGGAATTCGGTGATCGCGTGCGCCTCAAGCGCGTCGCGTTCGCGAGCGGGGATCGAACGCTGATTCCGGGCTATGTGTTCACGCCGGTAAAGCTCGAAGCAGGCAAGAAATATCCTGGCATCGTCATGGTGCACGGCGGCTTCCACGAACGTTTCGACTGGCGCTGGTTCCAGTTAATCGATATTGCCGTGTCCAAGGGCTACGTCGTGATCTTTCCCGAATATCGCGGTAGCCGCGGATACGGCGCGAATCTCTACGTCAACGACTACGGCATTACCGACACCGCCGATGTGCTCGCGTCGGCCACGTATCTCGCCGAGCAGAGCTATGTCGATCCGTCGCGCTTGGGCATTCTCGGACAAAGCCGCGGCGGTATGGTGACCCTGCTTGCGCTGGAGAAGGCGCCGCTGCAATTCAAGGTGGGCGTCGATATCGTCGGACTAACCGATTTTGTCGCCTACATGGCCTACAAGCCCGAATACCGACGTCAGGAGGTGGCCAAGGAAAGTGCGTATTTCAAGGGCCAGCTGCCCAACGAAAACCTGGCCGCCTATATGGAGGTTTCGCCGATCAATCACGTCGACAAGATTCAAACGCCGCTGCTCGTGATGGCGACGCGCGGCGACAAGATTGCACCGTTCGATCTGCATACGGGGCGCCTGCTCGACGTGCTCAAAGCGAAGGGCAAGGTGTTCGAATCGAAGATCTACGACGACGCGCCAGGCGGTCACATTTTCATGGATGGCGATACCCCTGAACAACGTGATGCGCTACAGCGCAGCTTCGAATTCCTCGGGCGCTATCTCAAACCCTGAACCCAAAGCCGAGGACGGCTGAAATTTCATCCAACCCATTTTTTCGCGGAGGCGATGCCATGAATCTGGCATACAAAAAAGTATACTTTACGATACTGGCCGTGCTCGCGTTGGCCACCATGCCGGGACCGGCGCGAGCGGCCGACCCCGATCCGCGCAATGACGGCCCACGCAGTCTCATCATCACCTATCACACGACGCCGGCCAATCGCGGTGCGCTGCGCGCTTATATGCAGAACACCGGCCTCAAGGATTTCGCGCAATGGAAGCAACAGGGCGCAATGCAGGACTACCACGTGTATTTCAATCGTTACGTCGACTCGGACAACTGGGACATGCTTGCGCTGGTAACGCTGGCGCCTGGCAACGGCACCGAGCGTTGGAAACATATCGAGGCCGGACACCCGGCCGGCCTGTCACAAAGCGCGCTCGGCCTGACCACGTCGATCAACACCGCACCCGGAGACCTCGTGCGCAGCAACGCGACGCATGCAAAGGGCGTTGCCGATAAGCCACCGGTATTTCTCATGGTGCCGTACGACTACGTTGTCTCGCTCGGCGAGTACCTCAAGTATGTCGACGCGTATGTGGTTCCGCAGATGGAAGGCTGGATGCAGGAAGGCGTGTTGTCGCGCTACAGCGTGTATTTGTCGCGTTATCCCGCGGGGCGGCCGTGGTCGGCGTTTCTCGTATACGAATATGCGAACGAAGAAGCGCTCGGCCAACGCGACAGGGTACTGGCCAAGGTGCGCGCGCGGCTTGCGGACAATCCTGAATGGAAAGCGGTCAGCGAAAGCAAGCACAACGTGCGCAAGGAGGAGCAGCCGGTTGTCGCCGATGAACTGGTGGCGAATTGATCGAAGACCGAAAGAGAAGACAAATGACCACGACCAACCAGGAATGGATGAAGCGCCGCAATGCGGCGGTCGCCAACGGCGTCAAGCAGACGCACGCGATTTTTGCCGAGCGCGCTGACAACGCTGAGCTATGGGACATCGAAGGCCGTCGTTACATCGACTTCGCCGGCGGCATCGCCGTGCTCAACACCGGTCATTGCCATCCTCAGGTGAGCGCCGCGGTGCGAGCGCAGCTCGAACGCTTCACTCACACCTGTTTTCAAATCGTCGCTCACGACAACTACGTCGAGGTTGCGGAGAAACTCAATGCACTCGCACCCGGCGATTTCGCGAAGAAATCCGTGTTGCTGACTACCGGTGCCGAGGCGGTCGAGAACGCGGTCAAGATTGCGCGTGCCGCGACCAAGCGTTCGGCTGTGATCACATTTACCGGCGGCTATCACGGCCGCACCCTGATGACGCTGGCGATGACCGGCAAGGTCAGTCCGTTCAAACTCGGCTTCGGTCCGTTTCCGGGCGAGGTGTTTCACGCGCGCTTTCCTAACGCGCTGCACGGTGTGTCGATCGAAGAGGCGAAAACTTCGCTCGATCTGATTTTCCAGAACGATGTCGAAGCTTCGCGCGTCGCCGCGATCGTGATCGAGCCGGTGCAGGGCGAGGGCGGCTTCTACATCGCGCCGTTCGAATTCCTGCGCTATCTGCGCGAGCTCTGCGACAAGCATGGCATCCTGCTGATCGCCGATGAAATCCAGACCGGCGCGGGCCGCACCGGCAAATGGTTCGCGATCGAGCACAGCGGTGTCGTGCCCGATTTGATCACGACGGCGAAATCGCTGGCTGGTGGCATTCCATTGTCCGCGGTGGTCGGGCGTGCCGATGTGATGGATGTGCCGCTGCCCGGTGCGCTCGGCGGCACCTATGCGGGCAACCCGCTGGCCTGTGCCGCGGCACTCGCGGTGATGCGCGTATTCAAGGACGAAAATCTGCTGCAACGTGGAATTTTGCTCGGCGGACATTTAATCGAGCAGCTACGTACGATGCAGCGGCGCCACGCGGCAATCGCCGAGGTGCGCGGTCTTGGCGCGATGGTTGCGTTCGAGTTGTTCACCGCGGGAGGCGCGCCGGACGCCGATCTTGCGCGTGCCATCGTTGCGCGCTCGCTGGAGAAGGGGTTGATCCTGCTAGCCTGCGGCATCTACGGCAACGCGATTCGCATCCTCGTGCCATTGACCGCGTCGCTGGAGCTGGTCGACGAAGGCTTGGCCATCATCGCTGACTGCTTGCAGGAGTTGTCTCCGGCCGTGGACAAGGCTGCATGAGCAATCGCTTCGCGAGCATTCGGCTGCGCTGCGCGATCGTTGCATGTGCAATTCTGCACGCGGCAGGTACATACGCGGCAACGCCGGCTGATCTGATTCTGCACAATGGCAAAGTGTGGACCATGGAGAACGCGCAGCCCCTCGCGCAGGCGGTCGGGCTACGCGGCGACAAGATCGTCAAGGTCGGCAGCGAAGCAGAAGTGCTCGCGCTGCGTGGTGCACAGACGCGCGTGATCGACCTGCACGGGCGCCTGCTGCTGCCCGGTTTCAATGACGCGCACACGCACTTCGAGAACGCGGTGGACTGGTATTTCCAGGTACGCCTGATCGACGTCAACTCCGCGGACACGATGTTGCGACGCCTGGCCGAAGTCGCTGCGCGTCTGCCGGCGGGCATCTGGATCACTGGCGGCGACTGGAGCGACCTTGCCGCGACCAAGGCGGAAAAAGCGGGCAGGAGTTTCACTCCGTTCGAACCTGATCTGGCCGCCGTCGATGCGCTGACCCCGAATCAACCGTTGCTGCTGCGCCGCTACGATCGCGCGTATTTCGCCAACAGCAAGGCGCTGCGGCTCGCGCGCATCAACGCGAAGACGCCCGATCCACGCGGCGGCAGGTACGGCCGCGATGCGAACACCGGCGCGCTGACCGGAATGCTCTACGGCAGCGCGGGCGAGTTGCTCGAAAAGCTGATACCGCCGATGTCGCAAGCGCAAAAACTTGTCGGTGCGCGCGGCGTCGAAGCGGATTTGAATCGCGTCGGTATTACCTCGATCGCCGATATCGCGCATGTCGATGAAATCTCGCAAAAGCAGATCTTCCCGATCTTCACCGAGCGCAGCTATTCGGATCGGCGGATTTTCGAGGATCTGAAAACGTCCGGCCAATTGAGCGTGCGTGTGTACGCGTTTGTGCCGCTGGAAACCTGGCGCGATCTGGCCGCATACGGAATTCACCCCGGCTCGGGCGATGCGTTCGTACGCTACGGCGCGCTCAAGGCGTTCGGCGACAGCGGGCTGATGTTCGAGCCGTTGAAAGATAAGATGGGCTTGCCCGGCGACTGGTCGTACCGGTTCATGGGCGAGGACAAGATCGCGGCGAAAATCATCGACGCCGATCGCGCCGGCTACGATGTCGGCGTACATATCATCGGCGACAAGGCCGTGCATTTGCTGATTGGCTGGTACGCAGCGGCAGCGGCGGCCAACGGTACGCCGCGTGTGCCGCGCGATCGTCGCGATCGCTTGATTCACGTGTGGTATTCGACTCCCGAGGATCTCAAGCGCGCTGGCAAGCTGCATCTGATCGCGGATGTGACTCCCGATCATCTGATGCGTAACATCGATCGCCTCGAACAAATACTTGGTCCCGAGCGCGCGAAGTCCGCGTTCGCCTGGCACACGATGATCGAGGATGGCTTGCGTCTGAACCTTGTCTCCGACCTGCCTGGTTCCTTCAACAAGGCCAGCCTCGCTCATTACGACCCATTGCTCAACATGTACATGGCAGTGACGCGCAAGGATGTGCATAGCGCCGCAGGCGGCTCCGCGACGGCCTTTCATCTCGAGCAGGCGTTGACCATCGAGCAGGCGATCGCCGCATATACGATCAATCCGGCATATTCCTCGCACGAGGAAAACATCAAGGGCAGCATCGCCGCCGGCAAGCTCGCCGATCTGATCGTGTTGTCCGACGATATTCTCTCTGAACCGCTGGACAAGTTGCTCGACACCAAGGTCGACTATACGATCTTCGATGGCAAGGTCGTATATACAAAGCCGTGACGTGGTGGCGGAGCAAGCGGATTGCGCCGCCACTGCGATATCTAGTAGGCGAGACTGACCGACTTGGTCACCAGATACGCATCGAGTCCTTCGATCGCGCCTTCGGAACCGTAGCCCGAAGCCTTGACGCCGCCGAACGGCGTTTCCGGATAGGAAATTTTGCAGGTATTGATGCCGATCATGCCTGCCTCGATGCTTTCGGCGACGACGTGCGCAGTGTGCAGCGAGCGCGTGAACACATACGCGGCAAGACCGTATGGTAAACGGTTGGCACGCGCGACAGCTTCGTCGAGCGTCGTGAACGATGCGATCGCGGCAACCGGGCCGAAGGGTTCGTCGCGCATGAGCTTGGCATTGTCGTCGAGATCGGCGACTACGGTAGGTGCGACAAACGCGCCGCGGGCGTCGCTGGTATTTTCACTGCCGATGATGCGCGCGTGGCGCGCTCTGGCGTCGTCGATGAACGCGGCGAGATCCGCAACCCGGCGCCGGCGCACGAGCGGACCCATCGTCGTATCGGGGGCAAGGCCATCGCCGAGCTTGAGCGCTTGCGCGGCCTCGGCGAATCCGGCTATGAAGGCTTCGTATACATTTTCCTGAACGAAAAAGCGCGTCGGCGAAATGCAGGTTTGTCCGGCATTGCGGAACTTCGCGCCGACCAGTAGCTTGATGGCGAGTTGCAGATCGGCGTCGTTGAAAATCAGCACGGGCGCCTGGCCGCCGAGTTCGAGGGTGAGTTTCTTGGTGCCGTCGGCGGCAAGGCGCGCAAGAATCTGGCCGACGCGTGTGGAGCCGGTCAATGAAATCTTGCGCACCACGTCGCTGGCGATCAGGTGTTCGGAAATTGCTGGCGCATCGCCGTAGACGACGTTGACCACGCCGGTGGGTAGTCCGGCATCGATCAACGTCTGCACAAGCAGCAAGCAGGTCAGCGGAGTTTCTTCCGCGGGCTTGACCAGGATGGGGCATCCGGCGGCGAGCGACGCGGCAATCTTGTAGCCTGGATTGCGAGCTGGGAAATTCCAGGCGGCAAATGCCGCCGTGGGGCCGACCGGCTCGCGCAACACCTGTTGCTGCAGATTCGCCGCGCGCGCCGGCACGATGCGGCCGTAGGCACGCACGCCCTCTTCGGCGAACCAGTCGAACATGTCCGCGGTGATCTGCACTTCGCTTTTCGCCTCGATCAGTGGTTTGCCTTCTTCTTGGGTAAGCACGCTACCGATTTCGGCAATGCGATCGCGCATCAGTGCTGCCGCCCGTCGCAGAATCTGCCCGCGGTTGTAGGCCGGTACCGCGCGCCAGCGCGGAAATGCCCGGCGTGCCGAGTCCAGCGCTTCGTCAAGATCGCCTTTGGCCGGCGCTTGATACGCAGCGAACACCGCCCCCGTCGCCGGATTTACGATCTCCGTGACGGTATTTCCACGGCCGGCGCGCCAGGCGCCGTCGATCAGCTGCTTCGGATGTTTGCCCAACTTGGGTAGTTCATTCATGGCCATTTTCCTGTATTGCGTTTTTGCGCCTGTCTGGTGCGGATTGCTGCGAAAGTCTGCGCCTGTCGTCTTGGCCGACGCCACGATGGCGCGTCTTGTCAGGTACAGGCGACATAGTGTTGCTGACCGACGTCGAGCATCAGCGGCTCCCCCGGACTCAGTGCTTGTCCCGGAATGCTGCCGTGATTGAAGTAACTGTGGCCCGCGGGCGGCGGTTGCGCGTGGCCTTCGTGCCGGGCAAGTCGATAGCTGATACGGTTCTCGCCGTCGACGCGTCGAATGCGTGGCGTGGCCTGCAACAGGCGCAAAGTATACGGATGGCGTGGATCGTCGAAGATCGTGTCGCGCGGGCCGGTTTCGAGGACGCGGCCGCGATAGATCACCGCGACGCGATCGGCGATCTGCTCGACCACGCCCAAGTCATGGGTGATGAACAGACAGGCGAAGCCGAATTTCTCCTGCAACGATTGCAGCAGCGCGAGTAGCTGTTTCTGTATTGTCACGTCCAGCGCAGACACTGCCTCGTCGGCGACCAGAAAGCGTGGCCCGGTGACGATCGCGCGCGCGATACATACGCGTTGGCGCTGGCCGCCGGATAGCTCGTGCGGGAAGCGCTCGGCGTAGTCGCCGGACAGGCCGACTTCGGCGAGCATCTGCGCGGCGCGTGCGCGACGTTCCTGCGCAGACAGCGCGGGTAGAAGTCGCAACCCTTCGGCGACGATCGCGCCGAGCCGCATCCGCGGATCGAGCGAGGAAAACGGATCTTGAAACACCATCTGCGATTTGAGCCGATAGGCGAGCATTTCGGCCTTGTCGAAACTCGCGATTTCGCGGCCCTCGAAACGGATGCTGCCGCTGGTCTCGCAATTGAGCCGCACCAGCGCACGGCCGATCGTGGTCTTGCCAGAACCAGACTCGCCGACCACGGCCAGCGTCTCGCCCGCAAGCAGATCCAGATCGGCGTGTGCGACGGCGCGGAGCACTGCGCGCTTGCGCCCGGACGCGGCGGGTCTGTTGAAGTCGATGCACAGGTCGCGGATCTCGATCAGCGGCGTGCTTGCCGTCGCCGCTGCCGCCTGCCGGCGCGGCATGCGCGTGGGCAGCGACGCGAGCAGGTTGCGCGTGTACGCGTGCTGCGGTTGCGCGATCACTTGCTGCGTGTCGCCGCTTTCCATGGTTTCCCCGCTGCACAGCACGACAATGCGCCTGGCGTAGCGCGCCACCATGCCGAGGTCGTGGCTGACTAACAATACCGCCGTGCCCATCTCGCGCGTCAGGCTCGCCATGATGTCCATGACCTCCTTCTGCACGATCGCATCGAGCGCCGTAGTCGGCTCGTCGGCGATCAGCAGCTTGGGCTGCATCGCCAGTGTTGAAGCGAGCATGATGCGCTGACGCATACCGCCGGAAAATTGGTGAGGATATGCTTTGAGGCAGGCGAGCGGGTCAGCGATGCGTACGCGTTCGAGCAGTTCCAGGCAGCGCCGGCGTGCCTCCTCCAAGGGCAAGCCGCGGTGCAGGCGAAGCGCTTCGGTCATCTGCACGCCGACGCTCAGCGCCGGATTGAGCGAGACCATCGGCTCCTGAAACACCATACCGATCGCGTTGCCGCGCAGCGCGCGCATTTGCGCGGGGCGTGCGTCGTCCAGGTCCTTGCCGGCAAAAAGTATACGGCCACTTTCTATTGCGGCGATCTGCGGCAGCAGGCGCAGGATCGAGCGCGCGATCATCGTTTTACCGCTGCCGGATTCGCCGACCAGAGCCAGCATTTCGCCCGCGGCAATGGAAAAATTTGCGTCCTCGACGATGCGTCGGAACTTCCCGCTGTCTGTGCGCAGACCAATGCACAGGTGCTCAATGGTAAGCACCGCATCTGCGTGCGCCGGTTCGGCAGAAGCGCCGGCGGAAGTCGCTGACGTCGGGGTCATGCCTAGCGAACGCTCACGCCAGATTCTTCATGTGCGGATCGAACTCGTCGCGCAGCGCGTCGCCGAACAGGTTGACGCCGAGCAACGACAGCGATATTGCGAGGCCCGGCGCAACCGCCAGCCACGGCGCGCGGCCGACATAGTTGCGGCTGTCGGCGAGCATGCCGCCCCAGCTCGACGCCGGCGGCGGCACGCCGAGGCCGAGAAACGACAGCGCGCTTTCTGCAAGCAACGTCCAGCCGAACAGAGCGGTGGCGATTACGATGATCGAAGCGATCGCATTGGGCAAGGCATGATGCAGCATTGTATACAGTTCGCTGTTACCCATGACGCGCGATGCTTCGACGAATTCCTTTTCACGCAGCGATAGCACGTTCGCGCGCACCACGCGTGCGACTGCGGGAATGTAAGTCAGGCTCAGCGCGCAGATCACTCCCTCGCTCGATGCGCCGAATACCGCAATCACACCCAGCGCCATGATCAGCGATGGAAACGCGAGCAACGCATCGACAAGCAACATCGCGATACGCGCCAGCCAGCCGCCGAAGTAGCCGGTCAACGCGCCAATCAGCGCGCCGACGACAACTGCGATCAGCGCGGTCGCGAAACTGATCAACACGCTCACGCTGGCGCCATTGAGCAGGCGGCTGAACACATCGCGACCCCATTCGTCAGTGCCGAGCCAGTGCGCCGCGGACGGTGGTTTGAGGCGCGCGAGCAGATCGTTGATGATCGGATCGTATGGCGTATAGATGTTGCCGAGCAGGGCCGCGATCAACATCGCCGCGATCAGAACGCCGCCGATCCGCGCGTTCCGGCGCCGCAACAGGATCTTGGCCGCGTTGAGGACGGCGCTCACGCAAGTCGCACGCGTGGGTCGAACAGCGGATATGACAGGTCGATCAACAGATTTACGCCGACATAGGTCGCGGTTACCAAGAGCAGGCAGCCCTGCACGACCGGGTAGTCGCGAGCGAAGATGCTGTCGACCAGCAGGCGGCCGATACCCGGCAATGTGAACACGGTTTCAGTTACTACGGCGCCGCCGAGCAACGAGCCCAGGCTCAGGCCGATCAGCGTCCATGTTGGCGCCATCGTATTTTTCAGTGCGTGGCGAAAAGCGATCGCGGGTTCGGACAGACCCTTCGCGCGCGCATGCGTGATGTACTCCAGGCGCAGCACCTCGATCGTGCTCGCACGTGCCATGCGCACGATGACGCCGGTTTCGATCAAGGCCAGCGACACCACCGGCATGACCAGGTAAGTGATACCCTCGCGAAAATCTTCCAGCGGTGAGACGTAGCCGACGACCGGAAACAGATCCAGCTTCAGACCGAAGAACATGAGGAACAGCAAGCCGAGCCAGAAGCTCGGAATCGACAGGAATACGATCGCCAGTGTCATTACGCCGGTGTCGACCCAGGTGTTCTGTTTCCACGCGGCGAGCATGCCTGCGGGAATCGCGAGCAACGCCGCCAACAGCACGGCAGGCACGACCAGCGATGCGGTCACCGCGAAGCTGCCGAGCAGCATGTCCAGCACTGGCCGCTGTTGCACGATCGAGGTGCCGAAATCACCGTGCAGCACGCGTGTGAGCCAGAGCAGGAATTGCTTGCTCAACGGCTGGTCGAGGCCAAGCTGGGCGTGCAGATGCGCCAGGGCCTGCGGAGTTCCGATGTCGCCAAGCATCAACTGCGCCGGATCGCCCGGAATCAGATGCAGCATCGCGAACACCGCGAGCGCGACCAGGAGCAGGGTCGGAATCGCGAGCAGGATGCGCTTCGTGGCGTATTTGAGCATGTCCTGCGTTTTTCCGGGGGAGGTTGGCGAAAACGACAACGCTTTATAGCGTGTACTCGACAAAGCTCCGGCTCAGATATGGTTGCCGCGCAAGCCACATTTTCTTTTGCGCCGGGTCCATGATCGTAGTGACTACGGTGGCCGAGATGCTGTCGAAGCTTACCGGTTTGGGCGAACGCAGGACGCTGTCGGGTTTGCCGAATTCATCGAACAGCGCCTGCTGGAGGTCATCAATGCCGATACGGCCCAGCTTGGCGCGCAATGCGGCGACGACGCGACGCTGACGATAGATCGAGTCGGGATTGCCGCGCAGGCCCAAGTCGCGCAACTTGCCCTGCGCAATCGGGCTGACCCAATGGTTTGCGTGCACGAGCAAGCCATCTTCGGGCGTGATCCAGAATACTTCGTCCGGCGCGCATTCGAGATCCACGGCTTCGCCTTCGGCGTGGCTGAGCATGAGATTGTTCGAGCACAGGCGGGTCTTGTTGAAAACCTGGCTCATCGCCGCGGCGAGATTGTGTGAGTCGAGCAGTTTGCGTCGCAACAAGGCCAGCGGCGCCTCACCGGGTTCGCGATAGTCGCGCTCGCACATGAGAAAATTTCCGGTTATCGCGACTCCCGCGCTGTTGAAGCCGTGGCGCGCGAGCGCACCGGCCTCGGCGAATGTGAGCACATCCGGGCCCTGATCGTTGCGGATGCGCAGCACGACGCCGGTGTCGACGCATTCCTCGCGCCAGTCCCAGTTGTGGGCGTGCAGCAGGCGCCCGTCGCGTGCTGCCTCGGGTAGCACCACGATGCCGGTGCAGCCGTCGTTTTCATCGCTGGCATTTGCCGGTGCGGCGTCGCCGAGGCGTTCGTAGCCAAACATCATCTCGGTGCGGCAGTTGATCATGATGATGTCTTCGAGCGTGCACGTCGCGCCTTCGGCGATACCGCGCATTTCTTCGAAGTATGCTTCGCTGTAGGCGCTGATCGTCTGCTGGAAGGCACGCGCAAGCCGGTACTGTTCATCGCGATTCAGGCCGCGGCGCTGCATCTGGCTGCGATACAGCGCGATGCTGCGTGCGACACGTTCGGGCACGGCGGCGCCGTATTGGCGCCCACGCTCGTGCGCCGAGCCGGAGAGGTCGATCAATGGAAAGGAGTCTGTGCCCACGAGTATCCTTGGACGTAGCGAATAATTTTGTATCAAACACGCAACAAGTGCAATATATTTTACCGCGTCCGCGCGCCGTCGGCACGCTTTCCCGCCCTGGCCGGTGCGCGCCTTGCGCAAAGCGTTCAATCGATTCTAGCCAAGTAACTGGCTTTCATTTGTAAGTTAAACAAGTCCGATTGGAGGTATCGACCGAGCGTCCGGGACCGCAGCTCATTAATATTCCGGGGGATAACGCACTCCGTACGTATCCGTCAAAATAATTGTTTTTTTTTATAGAAAAATACAATATTATCTGAGCTCGATATGTGTCGAGCAGATGACTTCAGGGCTCACAGGGCACGGACCGGGCCGCAGGCCCTTGTGAACGGATCGCCTCTCTCACCTTTCACGAATTGGGGAAAAACATGATTGCAGCGAATTTCCGAATGACCGCACTGACGTTTTGTATGGGCGTCGCGCTCGTGGCCAATGCGCAGGCAACTGATGCGCAAGACCAGGCCGGACGGGAGAAGAAGGATCGGGACGTGGCGACCCGCAAACTCGAAACCATCAGTGTCACCGCGGAAACCGACAAGGGGTACCTGACCAGGACTTCCCAGGTAGGCGCGTTCCGCGATCAGAACATGCTTGACGTGCCATTGAGCATCAACGTGTTGCCGCGTGCGCTGATGGACGCCCAGGCAGTGAACAATCTGTATGACGTCCTGAAAAACACCGCAGGCGTAACACAGTCGCAGATCAACGACGTGGTCACAACCAATCTCGCGATTCGCGGCATTGCGATCGACAACCGCACGAGCTATCGCCTTAACGGCGCGCTGCCGGTCAATAATCTGGTCGAGATGCCGCTCGAAGACAAGGAACGCGTCGAGGCGCTGAAGGGTTCGTCTGCGCTGTACTACGGGTTCACCAGTCCCGCGGGCATCATCAATATGGTGACCAAGCGCGCGCAGGACAAACCCACCGAATCGTTCGATCTCGCCGTCGACTC
>NZ_DATBQK010000091.1:0-22991 GCF_036560865.1 Rudaea sp. | reverse complement strand
GACGAGTCCGCGGCCGACGCGCGAGGTGTGTTCGCCGAAACCGAAGTAGAACAGGTCGAAGGAGTCGTCGCCGAGCACCTGGGCCACGCCGATCGCGAAGAACACGAGCACGCAGATCGACAGGCCCGCGTACCAGCCGAGCGTGGTTGCCGAGGTGAGCGTCGTCGCGCGGCGCGTGAACACGCGCTTGCGCGTGCGCAGCAGCACGGCGACCGCGAGCAGGAACAGCGCTTCGCCGAAATGCAGACCCTTGGTCACCGCGAGGCCCGCGCTGATCAGCAACAGCCACATCGTCACACGGTAGGCGACGCGCAGGCGACCGTCGATTCCGCGTGCGAGCCCGAGCAACAACACGCCGGTCAATGTACTGAACCAGCTCGAGCCTTCGACGAAGAAGATCGGCAGATGCGCGCGCACCTGTTCGATATGCTCAACTACCGACGGCATCGCCGCGGAGGCGAGCAACAGCGCGCCCGCGCCGAACGTGAGTATCGCAAGCAAACGTGTGCCCAGATCGGCGAGCAGCACCGCGGGCAGACCGAGCAGACCGAACAGCGGATGGCTGCCGAGGCGCGTGCGCAGGCGTCGGATCAGTGCGGAGTTCTGGGTGAACATCTCCGATCCGACGTAGAGGCCGACGAGCAGGGGCAGCAGGTAGTAGGCGATGCGGAACAGCAGCAGGCCCGAGAGGATCACCGGCGGATCGTAGCCGGCCTGTTTGAGTGCGATCAGGATCAGGCCGTCGAATACGCCGAGGCCGCCGGGCACCTGGCTGACCAGACCTAGCACCGCCGCGCCGGCAAACGCGCCGAGTATCAGTCCGGGTTTGACATGCGCGCCGGACAGATACATGCACGCCCACAGCGTCGCGGCGGCGAGCATCCAGTCGAGCAGCGAGATCAGCGCGAGTTCGACCTTCAGGCGCAGCGGCGGCAGGCCCAGATCGTGCGGCAGCCAGCGCATCAGCGCGCGCCGCGTGGTCAGGAAAAAGTATAAAGGTAGATAAAGTGCGGCCGCGGTCAGCACGAGATAGGCGATCGTGTGTTGCGCCGTGCCCGGGGTCAGCGGCAGGGCGCCCGTGGCGAGGGTAAAGATCACCAGCAGGGAAAGGCCGAGCGGCAGCGACAGGGCCTGCATGCCGATCATCGCGGCCGCGCGCGGCAGGCTCACCTTGTGCGAGGTTAGCGCCATCAAGCGGATGCCCGCACCCATCGCACCGGAGAGATTGAGAATGTTGGCCAGACTATTGGCGACGAAGGACAGGCGCAGGTAATCGCGCAGATGCAGGCCGAGCTTGAGCCAGCCGCCGATGGCGCCATCGACGAAGCCGGTGAATGCGACGCCGACCAGGGCGAGAATCGCAATGCCGATCGCGGGCAGGGTCGGCACGTCGAGCAGGGTGCGCTGGATTTCGGGCAAGTCGAATTGACTGCCGAGTTCGTGCCACAGCAGCCAGCCGGTAACCGCGAGAAACAGCAGTGGCACGAGCAGGCGCAGGCGCGCAAGCAGGCTGCTGCGTTCCGTTGCGGGCGTGCTTTCCAGACTGACGCTCATATGCGGCGATTATCGCATGCAGGACGAACGGTTCCGGCGCCGGTCAGTGCGCGTAGCCTTCCCCGGCGCGAACCTTGCCGCGAAATACGCGATACGAGTAGATCGTGTAGGCAACGACGGCGGGCAGCATGACCAGCGCGCCGACCAGGGCGAAGGACTGGCTGGACGGCGACGCGGCAGCATCCCAGATCGTCAGCGTGGGCGGCACGATGTTCGGCCAGATGCCGACGATGAGGCCGAGAAAGCCCAGCGCGAAGAAACACAGCGACAGCACGAACGGCTGCAGCTCGTGATTGCGCAGCACGGCGCGCCAGAGCAGGGCTGCGTTCAACACAGCGAGCAGCGGCACCGGTGACAGGTACAGAAAATTCGCGCCGGTGAACCAGCGCTGCATCAGGCCCGAGGACAGGAACGGCAGCCACGCGCTCACCAGCAGCATGAACGCGATCACCGCGAGCATCAGCGGCCGGGTCAGATCGAACGCGATGCGCTGCAGGCGGCCATCGGTCTTGAGCACAAGCCAGGTCGCGCCAAGCAGCGCATAACCGAAGACCACCGCGACGCCGGTCAGCATCGAGAATGGGCTGAACCACGCGAACGCGCCGCTGAGGTACTTGCCGCCCTGCAGCGGCATGCCCTCGACGATTGCGCCGAGCATCAGCCCTTGCGCGAATGCGGCGGCGATCGAACCGAGATGAAATGCCGTGCCCCACAGCCAGCGCGCCTGCTCGGCCTTGAAGCGGAACTCAAACGCGACGCCGCGGAAGATCAGCGCGATCAACATCAGCAGCACCGGCAGATACAGCGAACTCAGGATCAGTGCGTACGCCTTCGGGAAAGCGGCGAACAGTCCGGTGCCGCCGAGCACCAGCCAGGTTTCGTTGCCGTCCCAGATCGGTGCGGCGGTGTTCATCATGAGGTCGCGCTGATGCTCGTCGTCGGCAAACGGCGCGAGGATGCCGATGCCGAGCACGAAACCGTCGAGCAGCACGTACATCAGCACGGCGAAGCCGATCACGAAAAACCAGATCACGGGCAGCACGGTGGCGAGGTCGGTCATCGGCTAATCCGCATCCAGGTCGGCCGCGGACAGCGGTCGCGCCGGCGTTTGCGCGCGTGCCGGAACATGCGCCGGCGCAGGCTGCGGCCCCTTGCGCAGCAGCTGGGCCAGATACCACACGCCGAAACCGAACAGGAATAAGTACACAAAGACAAAAGTGAGCAACGACGCGAGCACGCTGCCGGCCGAAACCGGACTGACCGCGTCGGCGGTGCGCAGCAGGCCGTACACGACCCACGGCTGGCGGCCGATCTCGGCCACATACCAGCCGGTCAGCAGCGCGATAAATCCGCTCGGCAACATGATCTGCCAGGCGCGCAGATACCAGCGCGACGCGAACAGGCGCCCGCGCCACCACAGTGCGAGTCCGATTGCGGCGAGGCCGAGCATCAGGAAGCCGAGGCCGACCATGATGCGGAATGCAAAGAACGGCGGTTTCACCGGCGGCCGATCGCGCACGGGAAAATCCTTGAGTCCCTTGATTTCACCGTCCCAGGAATGGGTCAGGATCAGACTGCCGAGCCGCGGCACATCGAGCGCGAAGCGATTGCGTTCGTTTTCCTCGTCGGGCCAGGCGAACAGGGTCAGCGGCACGCCGCGTTCGGTATCCCAGCGCGCCTCGATCGCGGCGAGCTTGGCCGGCTGGTATTCGCGCACAGCGAGGCCTGAAAGATCGCCGACAAAGATCTGTGCAGGCACGGTGATCGCGATAAACGCGAGTGCGAGTTTCAGCATCGCCTGCGCCTGCTCGCGATGGCGGTCGCGCAGCAGATAGCTCGCGGCGACTCCGCCGACCACGAATGCGGTCGTGATGAACGCGGCCAAGACCATATGCGGGAGCCGGTACAGGAACGAGGGGTTGAAAATGATCGCCCACCAATCGGCCGGTTCGAACACGCCGTCATGCACGGTGTATCCGGCCGGCGTCTGCATCCAGCTGTTCGCGGCGATGATCCAGAAACTCGAGATCAGCGTGCCGACCGCAACCATGCAGGTCGCGAAGAAATGCGTGCGATGGCTGACCTTGTTCCAGCCGAACAGCATCACCCCGAGAAAAGTCGCTTCGAGAAAGAACGCGGTCAGCACTTCATAGTTGAGCAGCGGACCGACGATGTTGCCGGCCAGTTCGGAATAGCGCGCCCAGTTGGTGCCGAACTGGAAACTCATCACGATGCCCGATACCACACCCATGCCGAAGGCGACCGCAAACGCTTTCATCCAGAAAAAATACAGATCGCGCCAGAAGTCGCCGCCGCGCTTGAGCCAGCAGGCTTCGAGGAAGACCAGCCACCAGGCAAGCCCGATGCTGAACGCCGGAAACAGAATATGAAACGAGATCACGAACCCGAACTGGATACGCGATAGCAGCAGGGCGTCCAGCATGGGTTGTCAGTTCAACGATGCGAACGCATCGCGCGTGAGATTTTCCGGCGCACCGTCGGTGCAGGCCACGTCGTCCTCGATGCGGATGCCGCCGAAGTGGCGGAATTTGTCCACTTTGTCCCAATTGATACTCTGGCTTTCCGGCCGGGCCTTGAGTTGCGCCAGCAGCATGTCGATGAAATACAGGCCGGGCTCGATCGTCGTCACCATGCGCGGCTCGAGCGTGCGCGTCAGGCGCAGATACGTGTGCCCGGCGGGCTTGGCGATCGTGTCGCCGGCCTCATTCCTCGCAAAGCCGGCGACATCGTGCACCTGCAGGCCGATCAGGTGGCCAAGGCCGTGCGGGAAAAACACGCCGGATACGCCGGACTCGACCGCACTCTCGGCGCTCATGCGCACAAAGTCCTGATCGCGCAGGATGCCGGCCAGCACATGATGCGCGTGGATATGCAGATCGGCGTAGTCGGTACCTTTTTTCACCTTTTCCACAAATCCACGCTGCGCGGTATCGACTGCGTCGATGAGTTCCTGGAACTCGGGTGCCTGTTTCGCAGCGTAGGTACGCGTGATATCGGAGGCGTAGCCATGAAAACTCGCGCCCGCGTCGATCAGGAACGAATCGGCGTGCGCCGGCGGCGCGCGGTTCAACTCGGTGTAATGCAGCACCGCGCTGTGCTGGTTGAGGGCGATGATATTGGAATAGGGCAACTCGTTTTCGGTTTCGTGCACGGCATTGAGATAGGCCGTATTGATGTCGTATTCGGACTTGCCCGTGCGGAACGCGTCTTCGGCCGCGCGATGCGCGCGTGCGCCCAAACGCGAGGCGACGCGCATCATCGCCAGCTCGTAGTCGGTCTTGTAGGCGCGGTGATAGTGCAGGTAATTCACCACCGCCGGTGGATTGTTCGGCACGAATGCTTCGAGCGCGGCATTGTCTTCGCCGATGACTGCGCAACGCGCGTTATCCTTGGGCAGATGCGCGAGCGCTTCCTCGGGCTTGCGGATAATCGCGATATCGAAGTGCTCGACCCAGTAGCCGGCTGGCGCATCGGGTACCACGTGCCAGTAATCGTGCGGCTGCAGATAGACGAGTCTGGGCTTGTTCCCCGGTGTGTAGACCAGCCATGAACCCGGCGCCTTGGTCACCGGTAGCCAGGCCTTGAACTGCGGACTCACCGCGAACGGGTATGGCCGGTCGTCGAGAAACTGGTAGCGCGCAGCGCCTGCTGCGATGACGAGATGATCGAAACCGCCGCGCGCGAGCGCCGCATCGGCGCGCTGCTTCAGGGTGGCGAGATGATCCGGGTAGAGTTGGGCCAGAAGGTCGGACATGGCGGCCTGGATGAAATCGTGGAAACCCATTGTGCCGCAAAACGCGCACTCTGCGGATGCATTCCTCAAATGCGGCCGATCGACGCAGACGGCCGATCCTGCGTCGATCGGCCGTCCTGCGGTTGCGCTCGTCAGCCCTGCGGTTGCCAGCTGATGGTCATATAGCCCGAACGCCCCGGCGTGTTGTAGCCGTGCACCAGTGCGTAGTCGCGATCGAACAGGTTTTCCAGGCGCGCGCCGAGTTTCCACGCCGGATTCAGGTCGTAATTCGCGCGCAGGTTGACCAGCGCATAGCCGCTGAGCGTCACGTCACCAACGTCGGCGCGGCGTCCGCTCGTGGCAAATTCGATGCCGGCATGTGCGCGTTCGCCGAGGCTTGTTTCGAGCAGGCTGGAAAATTTCTGCTTCGGCCGGCGCAGCAGTTGCGTGCCGGTATCGCGGTCGCGCGGATTCTGCAGGGTCAGCGTATTGCTCCACGACCACGTAGCGTCGTGCCAGGCGTGGCTGACCTCGACGCCGTCGATCGCCGCATGCTCGATATTGATCGCCTGGAACAGGCTGCCGCCGGAGAAGTCGATCAAGTCGTGCACACGTGTCGTGAACGCGTGCGCGTCGAGATGGTTGGCGTCGTCGATGCGCCAGTCCAGTCCAATTTCGCCGCTGTGCGAGCGCTCGGGATTGAGCAACGGGTTGCCTGCGTAATAGCCGCCGTAGCCCGGCGAATAGAGTTCGTTCAAGGTCGGCGCGCGAAACGCGGAGCCGTAACTTGCGCTCAGGCGCAGATCGTCGGCGACGCGGTAGCCGCCAGCGATCGATCCGGAGAACGCGCTGCCGAACGAGCTGTTGTGGTCGTAGCGGCCGGACAGCTCGCTGTCGAACGCGCCGTCCGTGACGCGCCAACCGGCGAACGCACCGCTATTATCGCGCGACATATCGTACGGTGCGCCAAAGCCGGAGTCGTCGATGCTGACCCCGCGGTCGTGATTGAAATCGATGCCGGCGACCAGATGCTGGGTGGCGGACAGGGTGAGGTCGTTGGTCCAGGAAAGCTGTTCGCGCGTGGAGCGGAACGCGTCGAGGAACGCGGGCGTCACGATGTTCTCGCGTGAACTGCCGACCGACAGACGCTGCGACCAGCTGGCGGTCAGCGGACCTTCGAGGTTGGCGCCGATCGCCTGATCCAGCGTGTGAGAAATGCCCGGGGCCGCGCCGTTGTCGAAACTTTGCGTGCCTGCGCTACGGAACATGCTGGCGGATAACTTCTGCGTGCCGATCGAATAGTCGCCCTGCGCCACGACGTTGTGGTTCTGGAAACCGTTGTCGTCCGGGTTGTAGATGCAGTACGGATCGTTGGGGCCGTTGCAGATCGATGGATTCGTCGCCGAAAACCCGCCGACATGGCGCACGCCGACCAGCACGCTGAAGCCGCCCGTATCCGAACGTACACCGTAACCCGCGCTGCCGTCCGCGCTGCGATAGCTGCCGTAACTCGCGGCGAGGTGCGCGCCGTCGAGCTTGCGCGTGAAGATCTGGATCACACCGCCGATCGCATCGGAGCCCCAATAGCTCGCGCGCGGACCGCGCACGATCTCGATGCGCTCGACCGCGTCGAGCGGCAGGTTCTCGAACGCGAACGCGCCGGTATTTGCCGAGGCCACGCGCACGCCATCGATGAGCACGAGCACGTGATTGGCATTGGTGCCGCGCAGGAACACGCTGGTTTGTTCGCCCGCACCGCCGGTGCGGTAGAGGTCGACGCCGGCCTGCAGGCGCAACAGGTCGATCAGATCCGGCGCGCTGCTCGCGTCGATATCCTTGCGCGTGATGACGCTCACGTCGGCCAGGCTCGCGTCGACGGTCTCGGCCACGCGCGATGCGGTGACTTCGATGGTCGGTTGCATGACCGTTTCTTGCGCATAAGCATTCGGCACAAAGCCGATTGCGGCGCAGCCGATGATTGAAAATAAAGTGGAATAAGATAAAACGGAATTTTGTCGCATTGTAGTCTCCGAACGCGCACCCGCTGTGACGGCAAGGCTGCTGTGGGTTCGGAAGGAGAGTGCGGTAGCGGCGACGCGGCTGACGGCACGCCCGTCCGTTGCCCGCCGCAACGCCTTGAGCTGATACCGCAGGCCGGTCTCCGGGCTCACAAGCGATGCGGGTGCATCGATCCGGTCGCCTTCCCGCTTGCGCAGTGGCTGGATGACCGGCCTTGCTCTCGAATTCGAGCAGACTTGTTTACCGTTGCGGGGGCAGCGCCGGAGTTGAGGTCTCTCACCGGCTTCCCGTTTCACCTGCGTTGAGTGATCAACGCGAGGCACCTGCGACGCCGCGCAGTCTAGAGGTCGCTAGGTACGCCTGCAACTGCTTTGTGCTGCGCTCGCTTCAGTCGCGGTCGGTGGCAGTCGAGATGCCGAGCAGTTCGCCCGCATCGTCCACGCGCAGCGCGATTTCGATAGGGCGGCAGCACACCGCGCAGTCTTCGACATAGCTCTGCGAGCCGGCGGAAAGATCGACGCTGGTCTCGAAGCCTTCGCCGCAGTAGGGGCAATGGATGACGACAGATTCAAGCATGTGGTGGGCGAGCGGGGATTTGACGCGAGCTGCGTTGAAGCGCAGCTCGCGCCGGCGAGCGACTCAGGGATGTCGAGGCCGGTACCACGCACCATGGATGGTTCGTGAAACGACACGACTCAAGCATGCGGAGGTCCCCCATGTGTATGCGGCGCGCGGTCGCGCGGGAGAAACGAGGCGATGACATCATTGAGAAAACGCCGGCCGAGTTCTGTTGCGCGCACATGACCCGTATCGACGTCGAGCCAACCGCGCGCCTGCGCTTGCGCGAGTTGCGGCTGGATCAACTCGGCGCCGAAACCTGTCGTGGCCTCGAAATTCGTCAGCGCGACACCGCCATTCAGGCGCAGCGCATTGAGCATGAACTCGAACGGCAATTGGTCGGTTGCAATGAGGTCGTCTCCGCCGATGCGCCGGGCACTATGCGCGTGTTCGAGATACCCGCGTGGCGCGCGCAGTTTCCAGCGCCGGCGGATTTGGAGCTCGGTAGCCGGTAGCCGGTAGCCGGTAGCCTGAGATATGGAGTCGGAGGAGGGATCTTGCGCTTGCTCCCGGTTTCCGACTCCCGTGAGCTTCGCGTGCGCGCCCGCACCGATGCCGAGATAGTCGCCGAAGCGCCAGTAATTGAGATTGTGCGTGCATTCGCGCCCCGGTCTTGCGTAGGCCGACACCTCGTACTGCGCCAGCCCCGCGTCGGCCAGACGCGCCTGACAGGCTTCCTGCATGTCCCAGGCGCTGTCTTCGTCCGGCAGCGGCGGCGGATTCGCGGCGAAGGCCGTGTTGGGTTCCAGGGTCAGTTGATAATGCGACAAATGCGGCGTTTGCAGCGTTATTGCTTTTTCCACATCACGCAACGCGGCATCCAGCGTCTGCTGTGGCAGCGCATACATCAGATCGAGGTTCAGATTTTCGATGCCCGCATCCTGCGCCTGCTTGATCGCGCGCTCGGCCTGCGCGGCGTCGTGGATGCGACCAATGCGCAACAGTGCCTGATCGTCGAAACTCTGCACGCCGAAACTGATGCGGTTCACGCCGGCGCGGCGGTAGCCGGCGAAACTGCCGTGTTCGACGGTGCCGGGATTGGTTTCCAGCGTGATCTCGATCGCAGTGGCGAAATCGAGCCGCAGCGCGACACCATCCAGAATGCGCGCAATATTCTCCGGCGCGAACAGGCTCGGCGTACCACCGCCGAAGAAAATACTCGTCAGCGGTCGCCCCTGCGCCAATGGCAAGTCCTGATCCAGGTCGCTCAGCAGCGCCTCGACGTATTCGCGCTGCGGCAGACTTTGCGGCGCATTGTGCGAATTGAAATCGCAGTACGGGCATTTGCGCACGCACCACGGGATATGGATATAGAGTGACAGCGGGGGCAGCGTCATCGCGGTTCCCCCTCTCCCGCTGGCGGGAGAGGGCCGGGGTGAGGGGAAGTCTCTCTCAAGGCTGCAAGAATTTGCTCAAGCACGATATCAGTCCGCAACAGCGCGTCATCATTCCAAAAACGCAGGACGCGAAAACCTCCGCGCGCCAAATACCGGGTGCGTGCGAGATCGCTATCTTGCTGCTCGCTGTGCTGGCCTCCATCCAATTCGATGGCCAAATATGTTTCCATGCAGGCGAAATCGACGATATATCGTCCGAGCGGCACCTGACGGCGAAATCGATGTCCGCCGAGCTGACGATTGCGAAGAAAATACCACAGCCGTCGTTCTGCATCCGTCGAGGTTTGGCGCAGAGCGCGAGCGTTGGCGATCTTGTGACGCATGCGCAAACTTTCCCTCACCCTGCCCTCTCCCGCAAGCGGGAGAGGGGAAGGCACGCTTACTGGCTCTGCAGCATCTCGCGCAGGCGCGCGAGTGCCAGACCGCGATGGCTGATACGGTTCTTGAGCGCTGGATCGAGTTCGCCTGCGGCGCCGTGCGCGGGATCGAAAAACACCGGATCGTAGCCGAAGCCCTTGTTGCCACGCGCTGCATGCAGGATGCGGCCGTGCCAGAGCCCCTCGGCAATCAGCGGCGCGGGATCGTCGGCGCTGCGCAGCAGCACGATCGTGCAATGAAAATGCGCACCGCGCAGCGATTCCGGCACGTCGCTCAGCGTCGCAAGCAATTTGGCGATATTCGCCGCGCTGTCGCCGTGCGTATCGGCGTAGCGCGCGGAGTACAGTCCGGGCCCGCCATTCAGCGCATCGACGCAGATGCCGGAGTCGTCGCCGAGCGCAGGCAAACCGCAAAGCTGCGCCGCATGACGCGCCTTGAGCAACGCGTTTTCGATGAAGGTCGTGCCGGTCTCGTGCGCATCGGCGATGCCAAGTTCGCTTTGTGCGACCAGTTGGATCTCGGTTAAGGCGAGAATTTCACGCATTTCGGCGAGCTTGCCCGCGTTGCTGCTCGCCAGCACCACTTTACGCACGCGTCAGCGCCTCGTGCTGCAAGCATAAAAGTTCACTAATCCCTTTTTGCGCAAGGACGAGCAGGGCGTCGAGTTCCTCGCGACGGAAGGCGTGGCCTTCGGCCGTGCCTTGCAGCTCGATGAAGCCGCCGCCGTCGTTCATCACCACATTCATGTCGGTGTCGCAGGTGGAGTCTTCGGGGTAATCCAGATCGAGCACCGGTATGCCGCGGAACACGCCGACCGAAACCGCGGCGACCGCGCCGACGACCGGACTCTTCTTCAATGCGCCGCGCTTCATCAAACACGCGACCGCATCGGCCAACGCCACGTAGGCGCCGGTGATCGCTGCGGTGCGCGTGCCGCCGTCGGCTTGCAGCACATCGCAATCGAGAGTGACCGTGCGCTCGCCGAGCGCTGCACGATCGACGCAGGCGCGCAGCGCGCGGCCGATCAGGCGCTGGATTTCCATGGTGCGCCCGCCCTGGCCGCCGCGTGCGGCTTCGCGTTGGGTACGTTCCTTGGTTGCACGCGGCAGCATGCCGTATTCGGCGGTGATCCAGCCTTCGCCCTTGCCGCGCAGGAACGGCGGTACTTTCTCTTCCACGCTCGCGGTGCACAGCACGCGCGTGTCGCCGAACGCGATCAGCACCGAGCCTTCGGCATGGCGCGTGTAGTGACGTTCGATGCTGACGGCGCGCAGCTGATCAACGGCGCGGCCGCTGGGACGGGAGAAAGTGGTCATGCGGAGATTTCCGTGATGGGTGAAGAAGTTTAGCAGTTGGGCGTGCGGGGGCGGGAAGACGGATAGACGGATAGACGGGAAGACGGGAAGACGGGAAGACGGAACAGCATGCTCTCCGTCTTTCGTCCATCCGTCTCCCCGTCTCCCATCTCCCCAAAATGGCATACTGCGCGCCCCGATATTCGCGACCCCCGAACATGATCCGCAGCATGACCGCGTTCGCCAGCGCCGAAACCGACACGCCTTGGGGCGCGCTGAGTTTCGAATTGCGCTCGGTGAATCATCGCTATCTCGAACTGAACCCGCGCCTGCCCGACGAACTGCGCGCGATCGAAACGGCCCTGCGCGAGCACGTCGCGGCCAGGCTCACGCGCGGCAAGGTCGACGTGAATCTGCGTTTTCGCGCCAGCGATGCGGCGACCGCGGAGATTCAGGTCAACGATCAGGTGCTCGACAAGCTCGAAGCGGCCGCGGCGGCTTTTGCCGAGCGCTTTCCGAAACTCACCACCGATTTCGCGAGCCTGCTCGCCTGGCCCGGCGTGCTCAAGCGCGAGGAAGTCGATCAGGAAGGCTTGCGCCAGGCCGCGCTCGACCTGCTCGATGTCGCGCTCGCCGACATGGTCGCAACGCGCCAGCGCGAGGGCGAGCGCCTTGGCGTGTTTCTGCGCGATCGGCTCGACGGCATTGCGCGCACGGTCGACAACGTGCGCACGTGGCTGCCGGATATCCGCAGCGCCTTGCGCACACGCCTGGAGACGAAACTCGCCGAGATCACGCAGGGCCTCGACAGTGCGCGCCTGGAATCCGGCCGGCTCGAACAGGAACTCGTGCTGCAGCTCTCGCGCATCGATGTCGACGAGGAACTCGATCGCCTGTCCGCGCATATCGCCGAAACGCGGCGCGTGCTCGCGCTGCCCGACGCGGTCGGCCGCCGCCTCGATTTTCTCATGCAGGAATTCAACCGCGAGGCGAACACGCTCGGTTCCAAGTCGGTCGACCAGCGCACCACCCAGGCCGCGGTGGGATTGAAGGTGTTGATCGAGCAGATGCGCGAGCAGGTACAGAATATCGAATAGTGCTATAGTGACAAAACGTCAAAACGTTCAGGTGCTGTCATGCAAGCCGAAACCACTCGCGCCACGATCTATCTCGACAAGGATTTGCACAAAGCGCTGCGCCTCAAGGCTGCGGATACGCGTCGCTCGATTTCCGAGATCGTCTCCAATGCAGTACGCGAGTCGCTGCGCGAGGATGAGGCAGATCTTGCCATCATCGCCGAGCGTGCCAGCGAGAAAACCATCAGCTATGAAGAATTGCTTGTCATGCTGAAGGCCGATGGCCGTATTTGAAGTACGCATCAGACGCTCCGCCGCGAAAGAGTTGGCGCGCCTGCCAAGGGTGGAAACGCGCCGTATCTTACGACGCATCCATGCACTCGGCGAAAATCCTCGCCCGCCCGGCAGCGAAAAGCTGGCTGGGCAAGAATCCTACCGGATACGTCAAGGCGATTACCGAGTGATATATACGGTCGATGACGACCTGGTGATCGTCGAAATCGCGCGTGTCGGCCACCGCCGCGGCGTCTATCGCAACTGACGTCATATGATTACCGTCGCCAACTTCATTGCTGTGCTGAATCGCGTTCATAACAGGGCTGCTGCATGAGCGGAACCTTGTACATCGTTGCGGCGCCTTCAGGTGGCGGCAAAACCAGCCTGACCCGGGCGCTGCTGGAGCGCGAACCGGGCATCGTGCTGTCGGTGTCGTATACCTCGCGCCTGCCGCGGCCGGGCGAAGCGGACGGCGTGCATTACCACTTTGTCTCGCGCGGCGTGTTCGAGGAGATGATCAAGGGCGGCGAGTTCTTCGAGCACGCGCTGGTGCACGGCGACCTCAAAGGCACCGCGCGCGCGCAAGTCGAGCGCGTGCTGGCGCAGGGCAAGGACGTGCTGCTGGAAATCGATTGGCAGGGTGCGCGCCAGGTGCGCGAGCGGATGGCCGATACGGTGAGCATTTTCATCCTGCCGCCGTCGCGCGCAGAGCTCGAACGGCGCCTGCGCGCGCGCGCCTCCGACAGCGAGACGACGATCCGCCGGCGCCTGGCCGATTCGCGTGCGGATATCGCGCATGCGCAGGAGTTCGATTATCTGGTCGTCAACGACGATTTCGCCGTCGCGCTCGCCGACCTGGGCGCGATCGTGACTACGCGCCAGCTGCGCGCCGTGCAGCAGCGCGAGCGTTACTCAGCCCTGCTCGCCGACCTGCTCAAGGAAGCATAAGCGCGCCTGACGCCGCGCTTAACCGCAGACCGCCGCAGGCTACGCTGCGCGGCACGCATAGGGTAAGGTAGCTGTCTTCCCGGCGCCGCAGCGGCGCTGTTTTCCGCGTGATGCATGAGTTCCCAGCCGCAACCATCCGCCAGCGACGCGTTGATCCAGATTCGTGGTCTGTCCACCGTGCTCAATGGCAAGACGATTTTCGCCGGCGTGGATCTGGATATTCCGCGCGGCGGCATCACCGCGATCATGGGTCCGAGCGGCACCGGCAAGACCACGTTGATACGCCATATCACCGGCCAGCTTGCGCCGGATGCGGGCGAAATCATTGTCGACGGCAAGAACGTCGCGCGCATCGGCCGCGAGGCGCTGTTCGCGCTGCGCGAGAAGATCGGCTATCTGTTCCAGAATTCGGCCCTGCTCACGGATTTTTCCGTGTTCGAGAATGTCGCGTTTCCGCTGCGCCAGCACCTGCGCCTGCCCGAGGAACTGGTGCGCAATATCGTGCTGACCAAGCTGCAGGCGGTCGGTCTGCGCGGTGCGGCGGACTTGATGCCGAACGAACTCTCCGGCGGCATGATTCGGCGCGTGGCCCTTGCGCGCGCGATCGTGCGCGATCCGATGCTGATCATTTACGACGAGCCCTTCGTCGGCCTGGATCCGATCGCGCTCAACCAGATTCTGAAATTGATCCGCACCCTGAACCAGACCCTGGGCATCACCAGCATCCTGGTCGCGCACGAGCTCGCCGCCGTGAGCAAGGTGGCCGATCAGATCTATCTGCTGGCCGGCGGCAAGATTGCCGCGCATGGCAGCCCGGAGGAACTCGGCCGCGGCGAAACGCCGTGGACCAAACAATTCTTCACCGGCGAGGCCGATGGCCCGGTGCCGTTCCACTATCCCGCGCCGGACTACGCGACGCAGTTGGGGCTGGCATGAGCGCTGTGCGCAATTCTCCGTCGAATCAGTCGCCGTCGCGTTTCGCCGAAGGCATCGCGCAGGTCGGCGCCTGCGGCATTTTCCTGTTCCGCATTTTGGCGGCGATTCCGCGCAGCTTCGGCCATTTCAAGGAAACGGTCCGCCAGATCTGGTTCGTCGGCGCGATGAGCCTGACCATCATCATGACCTGCGGCCTGTTCGTCGGCATGGTGCTCGGCCTGCAACTGTATTACGTGCTGTCGATTTTCGGCGGCACCGCGGCACTCGGCACGGTCGTCTCGCTGTCGCTGTACCGCGAGCTCGGGCCGGTGGTGACCGCGCTGTTGTTCGCCGGGCGCGCGGGCACTTCGATAACCGCCGAGATCGGCCTGATGCGCGCGACCGATCAGATCGACGCGATGGAGATGATGGCGGTCGATCCGCTGGCCTATGTCGTCGCGCCGCGTTTTATCGCCGGCATCATCGCGATGCCGTTACTCGCCTGCATATTCAACGCGCTCGGTATTTTCGGCGCGCACCTGGTCGGCGTGAACTGGCTCGGCCTGGACAACGGCACATTCTGGTCGAACATGACTTCGAGCGTGGATGTCTGGAAAGACGTGATCAACGGCGTATGGAAAAGCGTCGCCTTCGGCGCGGTCTGCACCCTGATCGCGACGTTCCAGGGTTACACCACGGCACCGACCAGCGAAGGCGTGGCCTACGCGACCACGCGCACGGTGGTGTTCTCCGCGATCGCGACGCTCGCGCTCGATTTCGTGATGACCGCGTTTTTGATGTAAAGCTTGAAGACTGAACCACAAGAGACTGAACCACGGAGAACACGGAGAACACGAAGAAGAGAATTGATGTAGCTGCTGGAGACTGGTGGCAAGGGCGCGCGACGTTAAGCTGGGAAGGAAACGAAGTTCATCTCTTATCGCATCCTTCGTGTTCTTCGTGCGTATTCTTCGTGTTCTTCGTGTAAATGCTTTTGACGAATGATGGATGCTAACAATGGCACAACGACAATCCTTCCAGATCGGCACCGGTCTGTTCATCCTGCTCGGTTTCGCCGCGCTCGCCTATCTGGCGACGCAGACGACCTCGCTGGCGAACTACAGTCAGGGCGACAGCTACACGCTCAAGGTCGAGTACACCAATATCGGCCAGCTCAAGCTGCGCGCGCCGGTGAAGCTCGCGGGCGTGCGCGTGGGTACGGTCAGCAGCATCGAACTCGAGCCGGACAAGCTGCAGGCCCTGGTCAGCCTGTCGATCGACAAGCGTTTCAACAAGATACCCGACGACTCGTCCGCCGCCATATTCACGAGCGGTTTATTGGGCGACCAGTACGTTTCCATCCAGCCCGGCGGTTCGCCCGACGTGTTCAAAAACGGAGACCAGTTCGTGTTGATGCAGAACTCGGTGCAGCTCGAGGAGTTGATCGGCAAATATCTGGTCGGTGGCGACGCTGGCAAGCCGGGCGACAAGGCCGCTGCGGACACTTCAACCAACAAACCGACGCCGCCGCCCGCGGCCAAGCCAGACGGCGGCAAATAGGCGCGTCATCGCGCCATCGACCCACCATCATCGAAGGTTGACAAAATGCGCTTTTTATACTCCTTTCTTTGTATACTCGCACTTGCGGCAGTGACTCCGGCGCACGCGGACACGCCTACGCCGAATCAGGTCGTGCAGACCCTGGTCGACGATCTGGGCAAGACCATGGAGGCGCGCCGCGCCGAACTGTCGAAGGATCGCGAATCCCTGCTCAAGGCGATCGACAGCATCGTCCTGCCGCACTTCGACATCGACTACGCCTCGATCCTCGTGCTCGGCCAGAACGCGCGCACGGCGACGCCGGAACAGCGCGTGCGTTTCGCCCATGCAATGTACAACTCGATCACCCACCGCTATGCCGAAGGTCTGCTCAAGTACACCGAAGGGCGTGTGCGCGTGTTGCCGCAGCAGGGCGAACTCAACGAAAAACGCACCCTCGTGCGCACCCAGGTCGTGCTCGACGACGGCAAGCTCGTGCCCGTCGATTATGCGTTCCGCAAGACCGCGAGCGGTGATTGGAAAGCCTACGACGTGATCATCGAAGGTATTTCCTACGTCACCAACTACCGCAACCAGGTCTCGGCGGAAATCCAGAAATCGAGTCTGGACGCGTTGACCACGCGTCTGGAAACCCAGGGCGCCAAGGCGCTGGAGACGATGGATTCCGAAGGCGTCAAAAAGTGAGCGACGGTTTCGCGCTGACCGCGAATGCACAAGGCGCGTTCGCCGTCAGCGGTGCGATCTCGTTCGGCAATGCGGCGCAGGCGCTGCGCGCAGCGCCGCAGGGCGACGCGACGGGCAAGACGATCGATCTGGACCTCGCAGGACTCGCCGATTCCGACAGCGCAACGCTGGCGGTGTTGATCGCATGGGCCGCGCAGGCGCATGCACGCGGCGCGACCCTGGCCTATCGTCATGCGCCACCGGCGCTGGCCAACCTTGCGCGACTGTGTGACGTGGAGCGTCTGCTGGGACTCGAAGCCGCCTAGCCGCGTGCCTGCGGCGATGTCGCAGGCGAGCGATTCGCATCTGCGCATTTCCCTCGGATTCGATCCGCCCCGTCAGCCCTTGTGCGGCTGCGCGTCGGGCTTCGGCTTCTGCTCGTACTTTTCCTGCTCCTGCAGCAACTTGTCGACGTCAACGTCGTCCACACCCTGCAGTGACTGGATCGCCTCGGGCGGCGGATTGCCGCGATAGATCTTGTACAAACGCCGCTGGCGATAGGCGTCGCGATAGAACACGTAGGGATCGTAGACACCTTCGAGCAGGCCTTCGGCATCGATCGCGCTCGAGCGCAGTGAAATCAGGTAGACTGCGGTCGGCAGATACTGCGCCTCGAGTTTCATGTTATGCGAGCGCGCGTACCAGGACAGCGGATCGAAAATGAAGCTGTCGATCGGGAAGGCGACAATGTCGCGCCCGTTGATCGAGCCCAGCAGCGGCAGCACGAGGTAGGGCCCTTCGGGCACGCCCCACTTGGCCAAGGTCACGCCGAAATCGGTTGCGTGCGCATCGATCCCCATTTCACTGGCCGGATCGAACAGACCGAGGATGCCGACTGTCGAATTGATGGCCAGGCGGCTGGTCGAGGTAAATGCTTCTTTCGCATTGGCCTGCAGCAGATCGTTGGCGATCGTGATCGGCGATTCGATGTTGGCGAAAAAATTGTTGACCAGCCGCCGTGCCGTGTTGTTGGTCACCTTGCGATAGCCCACGGCGATCGGGCGAATCGCTACGCGATCGGTAAAATCGTTGAACGCGTACATCTTGCGGTTGAAATTTTCGTAGGGATCGTCCTTGCGCGGCATCGGCATCGCGCAGCCGGCGAACAGGACGGCAAGGAGGGCGATCAGGAAAATGCGGGATTGGGGCATGGGCAAATTCAACATCGATTGGCGATCCAGCAGCGGCGAGCGAAGCAGGCGGAATGTGTGCACCGCCGCATTCGCCGCCGATTCCCTGTTTACGTAACTCAAGGCTAACCCACTTTGGGGCGCGCTGGCACGCTCTCAAGGCAAGCGATGTACAGTCCCGGTTCAGTTCGGCGGCTGCGTTCATGCGGCGGGTTTGCGCTGCACCATCGGCCGACGATACAATGCCACTGGTATAAGGATGGTTTGAAGCTATCCGTCCTGGGCTCCGGACGCATTGAGTCCGGCCAATCCCTGACCCGCTTTCGCTGAATCAAGCGCTTGCTCGCCCCGTTACGCAGCGGGCGTCCGGATCGGATCCGGGGCAGGCGCTGCCTGCGGAAACTTCTGGACTGGTCCGGAAGTTTTCATAGATTTTCCAGTCAATTCCGCCCCGTTTGCGGATTTTTGAGGTTTTTCATGGCACGTATCACCGTAGAAGACTGCCTCGCAGTAGTCGACAACCGTTTCGAACTGGTGCTGATGGCCACCAAGCGTGCGCGCCAGCTGGCCAACGGCGCCGACGCAATGGTCGAGAGCACGAACGACAAACCCACCGTCCTCGCGCTGCGCGAAATCGCTGGGCGCAAGGTCACTCAGGGACTGATCGACGAAGTCGACCGCCAGGCGCGCGAAAAGGCCGAGCGCGAGGCACTGGAGTGGGCCGCAGCCGAAGTCGACGACGATCTTTCCAAGGTCGGCGACGATCTGTGATCGGCATGCAACGGCGCTCCTCGATTTGCATCGATAACCAGCGCCGTTCGCACGAACGCGCCGCCAGCGGGAGCTTGCGTCGCCGTTTTTCTCCCGGCGCGCCGGACGTGGTGTTCGATCTCCGAGTTCGCGTAGCGGAGTAAGTCCTATGAGCACGGCGCTGCAGGAAGTAGTCCCTGCCGACGTGCTGGCGCTCGAACAGCGCCTCTCCACTTATCTGCCGCCCGAACAGGTCGCGCGCGTGCGCCAGGCCTATTTCGCCGGCGCGCACGCGCATGCCGGGCAGACGCGCAAGAGCGGCGAACCCTACATCACGCATCCGGTCGCGGTCGCGGCGATTCTCGCCGACCTGGGCATGGACGCGGAAACGATCATCGCCGCGATCCTGCACGACACGCTCGAGGACACGCCGCTACCGCGCGCGGAAATCGAGTCGCAATTCGGCGCGACAGTAGCCGAACTCGTCGACGGCGTCACCAAACTCGACAAGGTGAAATTCCGCAGCCTGCAGGACGCGGCCGCCGAGAGTTTCCGCAAGATGCTGCTGGCGATGGCGCGCGACTTGCGCGTGATCCTGATCAAGCTCGCCGACCGCCTGCACAACATGCGCACGCTTGGCGCGATGCTGCCCGCCTCGCGCCGGCGCATCGCGCGCGAGACGCTCGATATCTATGCGCCGATCGCGCAACGCCTGGGCATGAACAAGTTCAAGTCCGAGCTGCAGGATCTGGGATTCCGCGCGCTGTACCCGACCCGCCATCGCGTGATCGACGCGCGCATCAAGAGCGTGCTCGGCAACCGCCGCGAAGCGATGGGCAAGATCGAGGCGGCGCTGTCGACGCGCCTGACCGGCGAAGGGATCAAGCATCGTATCGTCAGCCGGATCAAGGCGCCGTACAGCATCTATACCAAGATGCACGACGAGCACAAAACCTTCGCCCAGGTCATGGACGTTTACGGCCTGCGCGTCGTCGTCGATGCGACCATGCAGTGCTATCACGCGCTCGGCGCGATCCATGGTCTGTACAAGCCGCTGGACGGGCGTTTCCGCGACTTCATCGCAATTCCGAAAGCCAACGGCTATCAATCGCTGCACACGGTGCTGTTCGGGCCGTTCGGCGCGCCGGTGGAAATCCAGATCCGCACCGAGGACATGGATCAGGGCGCCGAACGCGGCGTCGCCGCGCACTGGGTGTACAAGAACGCCGGCGAGCCGGCGAACGCGGCGCAGTCGCGCGCGCGCGACTGGGTCGCCGGCCTGGTCGAGACGCAGTCGCGTGAGTCGTCGTCCTCGGCGGAATTTCTCGAAAATGTAAAAGTGGATTTGTTCCCGGACGAGGTCTACCTGTTCTCGCCCAAGGGCAAGATCTTTGCCCTGCCGCGCAACGCCACCACGCTCGACTTCGCCTATTTCGTGCATACCGATGTCGGCAACCACGCGGTCGCGGCGCGCGTGGACAAGAAACTCGTGCCGCTGCGCACGCGCCTCAATTCGGGCGAGGCGGTCGAGATCATCACCGCGCCCTCGGCGCAGCCGCATCCGCAATGGCTCGAGTGGGTGGTGTCGGCGCGCGCGCGCATCGCGATCCGCAACAGCCTCAAACATCTGCAGCACGAGGATGCCGTCGAACTCGGCCATCGCATGCTCGATCGAGCGCTCGAGGCGCAGGGCGTCTCGCTCGACTCGATTCCGCTGAAGACGCTCGACCGCTATATCGCCGAGGCGAAGTTCAAGCGCCTGGAGGAACTGCTTGCCGACATCGCACTCGGCAACCGTATGCCCGACCAGGTCGCGACCGCGCTGGCGAAGAATGCGGCGCGCACGCCGAAGGTCAAGCGGCACGCGGAGAAAGTGCTGATCACCGGCAAGGAACGCGGCGTGCTCAGCTTCGGCCAATGCTGTCATCCGGTGCCGGGCGACGAGATATTCGGTTATTTGTCGGCAGGCAAGGGCATCGTCGTGCATCGCACCGATTGCCCGAACGCGGCCGAGTATCGCAAGACGCCGGAGCGCATTATCGCGATGGATTGGGACCGCGAGGTTTCCGGCGACTATCGCGCGCGCCTGCGCATCGTCGTGGAGAACAAGCCCGGCGTGCTCGCCACGATCGCCGCTGCGATCGCCGCCGTCGATTCGAATATCGAGAACGTCGAATATCAAGAGCGCGACCTCAACACCTCGACCCTGATGTTCACGATCGAAGTGCGCAGCCGCAAGCACCTCGACGAAGTCATGAACCGCGTGCGCCGCGCGGGCGTGGTGCATGGGGTGTATCGGTATCCGTGAGGGGATGGTAGACGGGGAGACGGGGAGACGGGGAGACGGAGAGACGGGGACGCAGGGCATGCCTTCCGCTCTCGACTTGCCGGCCCACAGGATTGGCTCTTAATCGCTGGCTTGGAACCCACTCTGTTTACTTCGGAAGGCGCAGTGCCGTCCAATCGTCTCCCGTCTCCCCGTCTCTCCGTCTCCCCGGAGCTGTTTACTTCGGAAGGTGCAGTGCCGTCTAATCGCCTTACCGTCTATTCGTCTCCCCGTCTCCCCGTCTCCCCGTCTCCCCGTCTTCAGGAACCCCCATGCCCCGCCAGATCATCCACAGCGACAACGCGCCCAAGGCGATCGGTCCTTACTCGCAGGCCGTGCGCGTCGGCAACACGATTTATCTGTCCGGGCAGACGCCGCTCGATCCGGCCACCGGTGATCTGGTGACAGGCGATATCGCGGCGCAGACGCGGCGCGTGTTCGACAACCTGCAGGCTGTGTGCGCCGCCGCGGGCATCACGTTTGCGCAGATTGCGCGCGTCGGCATTTATCTCACCGATCTGGGCAATTTCGCCGCGGTCAATGGCGTGATGAAGGAATATTTTTCGGAACCATTCCCCGCCCGTTCGACGATCAGCGTCGTTGCGCTGCCGCGCAACTCGCAGGTCGAAATCGATGCGATCGCTGTGATCGATTGATTTGCGATCGCAGTTTCGGGCAGGCCGGTGGCGACATCCGCTAGCGCGCCGTTCCGCAAATAACTTTGCATGCAACGTTCAGCTCTATTCCCTTCTCCCGCCAGCGGGAGAAGGTGCCGAAGGCGGATGAGGGTGGCGTCAGCGGGGCGCTTGCCGGCCCAGGTTGCGCCACCCTCACCCGGCGCACTGCGCGCGCCGACCTCTCCCGCCAGCGGGAGAGGTGAGCCAACAACGGCAAGTTACAAATGAAACGCGACGCTAGCGCTGCTACCGCCGGCGATGTTGGCGCGACGCCGGCCGCGTCGCTGCCCGGCGTCGGTCCGGCGCTCGCGGCGGCGCTCGAGCGTCTGCACCTGTGCACGCTGCAGGATCTCTGGTTCCATCTGCCGCTGCGCTACGAGGACAAGACGCGCATCACCGCGATCCGCGATCTGCGCGTGGGCGACACGGCGCAAGTCGAAGGCCGCGTCGAGGCGATCGAAAAAGGTTTCCGCTTTCGCCCGCAACTGCGCATCGCGATTGGCGACGAGTCGCAGCAGACGCTGCTATTGCGTTTTTTCCACTTCAATAGCGCGCAGGCGAACCAGCTTGCGATCGGCACGCGTCTGCGCTGCTTCGGCGAAGTTCGCCATGGCGCGCACAGTCTGGAAATGGTGCATCCGCAATACCAGCGTCTGGCGGACGATGCGGCGAGCGCGGTCGAGGAGCGTCTGACCCCGATCTATCCGACCACCGAAGGCCTGGGCCAGAAACGACTCGCCGGATTGGTCCAGCGCGCACTGATGCAGCTGCCGCAGGACGAGGCATTGGAATTGATTCCGTCAGCGTTGCGCACAGCGAACAAATTGTCATCCCTGCGCGCCGCCTTGCTCTACGTGCATCGGCCGCCGCCGGATGCCGACGTAGCCGGACTCGCGCTCGGCGCGCATCCGGCGCAGCAGCGTCTCGCCTTCGAGGAGTTGCTTGCCCAGCACCTGAGTCTGCAGCGCTTGCGCAAGCGGCTGCGCGAACATGCGGCGCCTACGCTGCGCGGCGACGGTAAATTGCGCGCGCGCTTTCTCGCGCAATTGCCGTTCGCTTTGACACGTGCACAGCGGCGTGTCGCGGCCGAAGTCGCACGCGACCTGGGTGCGGCGACGCCGATGCTGCGCCTCGTGCAGGGCGATGTCGGCTCGGGCAAGACCGTCGTCGCCGCGCTGGCCGCGCTGACCGCCGTCGAGGCCGGCCGGCAAGCCGCGTTGATGGCGCCGACCGAACTCCTTGCCGAGCAACATTTTATCAATTTCCACAAGTGGCTTTCTCCACTCGGGGTCGACATCGTCTGGCTGGCGGGCAAGCTCAAGGGCAAGGCGCGTGCGGCGGCGCTGGCGCGGCTGCAGGATTCCGCACAGATCGCGATCGGCACGCATGCGTTGATGCAGGAAGGCGTCGCCTTCGACCGCCTCGGTCTCGCGATCATCGACGAGCAGCATCGCTTCGGCGTGCATCAGCGTCTGGCCCTGCGCGACAAGGGCCGCGTCTTTCGACAGGCTCAGGACGAACGGATATTGGAAGTGCCGCATCAGCTGGTGCTGACGGCGACGCCGATTCCGCGCACGCTGGCGATGACCGCGTAT
>NZ_DATBQK010000090.1:0-18188 GCF_036560865.1 Rudaea sp. | reverse complement strand
GCGGTCGACGGTCGCGATCATCAGATCGGCCACTTCGTCGCGATGATCGTCCCACGAGCGCCCATCGGACAAGGTCGGCGCGACATGCTGGCAGAACAGGCTCGCGACATGCTGGCCCTTGGGTGCGAGCGAATCATCGAGTGTCGACGGAATCAGCATCTCGACGATCGGTTCCTTCGACCAGCCCTGCGCACGCGCGTCGAGATAGGCGCGATCCATGTAGTCGAGACTCGGCGCCATGATGATGCCGGCCGTGTGATGGTCGCCCGGCTCGGGCAGTACGGTAAAACGCGGCAAAGTGGATAAGGCGACATTCATGCGGAACGTGCCCGAGCCGCAGCGCCAGTTCGCCATACGCTCGCGCGTCGGCGCGGGGACAACACCCGGGTCGAGCAAACGCTCGTAGAGCAGTTTCGGATTGACGTTGGCGACCACCGCGCGCGCGCGCAGCGTTTCGCCTTTTTCGGTGATTACACCGACCGCGCGACCCTTCTCGACGATCACTTCGCGCACGCCGGCACCCGTACGTATCTCGACGCCGGACGCGGCGGCGGATTTGGCCATCGCCTGGGTGATCGCACCCATGCCGCCAATCGCATGGCCCCACGCGCCCTTGACGCCGTTGACCTCGCCGAACACGTGATGCAGCAGCACATAGGCGCTGCCCGGAGTATAGGGACTGGCGTAATTGCCGACGATGCCGTCGAAACCGAGCACAGCCTTGATCGGCTCGCTCTCGAAAAAACGATCGAGGTATTCGCCGGCGGAAATCGCGAACAGATCGAGCAGTTCGGTGCGCGAGTTGGCGTCGAGCCCATGCAGACGCTTGCCGAGCTTGCCCGCGCGCAGCAGTTCCGCCAGCCCTTTCCACCAGCCGCTGTCGGTCACGTTCGGCGGCGGTTCCAGCGCGAGCACGCGCAGCACATCGGCGATCACATCGAGACGGCGTTCGTATTCTGGCAGGCGCTGCGCGTCGCGCTGCGAGAACTTCGCGACTTCGGCCTGCGTCTGGCCCGCGCCGGTTTTCAGATAGGTGCCATCGGGCCGCGGCAGAAAGTTGTTGAGCTTGCGCTGCACGATCTTCAGGCCGTGCGCGGCCAGATTCAGATCGGCAATCACTTTCGGCTGCAGCAGCGACACGGTGTAGGCGGCCACCGAGTTGCGGAAACCCGGATGGAATTCCTCGGTCACCGCCGCGCCACCGACCACATCGCGGCGTTCGAGCACAGTGACTTTCAATCCGGCCCTGGCCAGATAAGCCGCGCAGACCAGCCCATTATGGCCGCCGCCGATCAGGATTGCGTCGCGGATGTCGTCGTTCATTCTTGAAATTATGAAGCAAATCGGTGCAGAAGGAATTGATGAATTTGATGTTGGAGTAATTGACAACAAAAACCTGTGTTGGTATCCTCTCCAACATGAAGGCCATCGAACTGGTGCGCACCCGAATCGCCTATTCCGATCGCGCTTTCGCCGAGCTGGTTCTTTGGCGCGTCGCCAAAGCGGTTTCCGGATCGGCGCACGAGTACAAATACCGGTTGGCCTACATCGTGGATGGCGTTTGCGTCCCGCGCTACGACAACGAGCCGGGCAAGGGCGATCATCGCCACGTCGGCGGCATCGAGACCGCCTATCGATTCCGCACACCTGAGCGACTGATCGCCGATTTCCAAGCCGACATTGCGAGGTGGAATGATGAAAACCGTAGTGCTTGAAGTCCGCTCAGCGGACGAGTCGATGGCGGGCTTTGTCCAGGCGTGGAAATCGGGCAAGCCCGAGAAGTCCGCGCGCATCGGTTTCGCGACGCCCGAACTGTTGTGGCAGGTGCTCACAGCGAAGCGCTGGGAACTGCTCAAGGCGCTGTGCGGCGCCGGACCGATGTCGATTCGCGAGGCCGCGCGGCGGGTGGGTCGCGATGTGAAAGCGGTGCACGGCGATGTCACGGCGCTGATCAATGCCGGCGTGCTCGATCGTGTGCAGGGCGGCGGCATCGTGTTTCCCTACGAGGCGGTCAAAGTCGAATTTCTGTTGCAGGCGGCTTAGCCGCTCGGCAGCCGGAGATTCTTGCGGCCGTGAGCGAATCTCTCATGCAGACCTTGGTGCGGGCATCTCGCGCGCGCCGCTAAGCACGCCCACGACGATGCCGACCACGCACAGTGCCGCCACGTAGTGCGCTGGCGCGAGTGGATTGGACTTGAGCAGCAGGCTGACGACCAGCGGCGTCAATCCACCAAAAATGGCATAAGCCACGTTGTATGCGAACGAGATGCCGGAGAAGCGGATCGCCGGCGGAAACGCGCGCACGAGCAAGGTCGGAATCACGCCGACGACGCCCACGCAAAAGCCGGCTATCGCGTACAGGCCATCGAGATGCCCGGGTCTGGAGCCGAGTCCGAAATACAAGCCGTAGACCGCAAAAAACAGCATCGCACAGCCGATCACGAGGGTGCGCGCGGCGCCGATGCGGTCAGCGAGCAAGCCGAATACGACGCAACCGATCGCCAGCGACAAGGTCGCCAGACTGTTCGCCGACAGCGCGTCGGCCGGCGTGATTGCGAACAATTTCTGGATCAGC
Organism: Rudaea sp.; assembly: GCF_036560865.1. Classification (GTDB taxonomy): domain Bacteria; phylum Pseudomonadota; class Gammaproteobacteria; order Xanthomonadales; family Rhodanobacteraceae; genus Rudaea. The sequence goes on along the minus strand of NZ_DATBQK010000090.1, from coordinate 15,613 downwards.
GTAGGCGTCATCAGAATCACCACGACGATCGCTGCCGTAAGCACCCAGGTCAGCAACATCGACACGACGACGGCGCGACCGTGCCCGGCGAGCACCGCCTTGAGCGGCAAGCCGCGCACGAGTGCGCCGCGCTTGCGCATTTCCTCGAACACCGGCGTTTCGGCGAGCAGACGACGCAGAAACACCGCCAAAAAGCCGAACACGCCACCAACGAGAAACGGAATGCGCCAGCCGAACGCGAGCACTTCGGCGGGGCTGTAACTCTTGTTGACCGCGGTCGCGATCAGCGAACCCAGCAGAATACCTATGGTCAGGCCCGCGGTCAGCGTGCCGCAAGCGAAGCCGACGCGGCGTTCGGGTACATGCTCGGCGACGAAGGTCCACGCACCGGGCACCTCGCCGCCGACCGCGGCGCCCTGCAGGATGCGCAGCAGCAGTAGGGCCAGCGGCGCGGCATAACCGATATTCGCATACGTCGGCAGCAGGCCGATCAGCAAGGTCGGAATCGCCATCAGCAGCACGCTGAGCATGAACATGCGCTTGCGCCCGGAGCGGTCGCCGAAATGCGCCATGACGATGCCGCCGAGCGGACGCGCGAGATAGCCCGCAGCGAACAGGCCGAAAGTTTGTAGCTGGCGCAGCCAGTCGGGCGTGTCGGGTGGAAAAAACAGCGCGCCGATCACCGTCGTGAAGAAGACGAAGATGATGAAATCGTAGAATTCGAGCGCGCCGCCGAGCGCGGCAAGCGCGAGCGTCTTCAGATCCTGGCGTGAGAGTGCGCGGCGCGGATTCGTCTGCATTCAAAGCACCGCGTCGAGCTCCTTTTCGATACTCTGCGGCGTATCCGTCGGCGCGTAGCGCTTGATCACCTTGCCATCCTTGTCGATCAGGAACTTGGTGAAATTCCACTTGACCGATTCGCTGCCGAGCATGCCCTTGGCTTCGTGCTTCAGGTATTTGTACAGCGGGTGCGTGTTCGCGCCGTTGACTTCCACCTTGGCAAACAGCGGAAACTTCACGTCGTAGTTGAGCGAGCAGAAATTCTTGATCTCCGCCTCGTCGCCCGGCTCCTGATGACCGAACTGGTCGCAGGGGAAGCCGAGCACGACCAAGCCTTGGTCCTTGAATTTCTCGTACAGCGCTTCAAGGCCTGTGTACTGCGGGGTAAAACCGCATTTGCTCGCCACGTTGACGACCAGGATCGTCTTGCCCTTGTAGGCGTCGAACCTCTGTTCGTCGCCGTCGATGGTCTTGGCGTTGAAATCATAGATGCTCGTCATGGGCGGCTCCGGTGGATTCAAGTTGCCTAATGTGGGCACGCGGCGCGCGAATGTCCAGCATCAAACGATCGACCTCGCATGGAAATCGGGGCGCGCCTCAGGCGACGCGTTCCAGCGTTATTGCTGGCCGGTGCAGGCTCGGCGCATCGACATAGTGATCGACGAGCAGAAACGCGAACAGCGCCATCAAGTAGATGATGGAATAATTGAACACCTTCATCGCGAACATCTCGCTGGGCGGCTTGAGCAGCACGATCGCGTAGTAGAGAAATCCCGCGCCAAGCACGAGCGCGCCACCCAGATAGAACACGCCGCTCATGCCGGTGAGATACGGCAGAACGGTGACGACGATGAGCAGGATCGTGTAATACAACACGTGCCAGCGCGTATAGACCACGCCGTGAGTGACCGGCAGCATCGGCACCTGCGCGCGCGAGTAATCGTCGCGACGGAAGATCGCCAACGCCCAGAAATGCGGCGGCGTCCAGACGAAGATGATCAGGCACAAGAGCAGCGCGTACGGATGCACGTGGCCGGTGACCGCGGCCCAGCCGAGCAGCGGCGGCGCTGCGCCGGCCGCCCCGCCGATCACGATGTTCTGCGGCGTCGCGCGTTTGAGCCAGGCGGTATACACGATCGCATAGCCGATCAGCGAGGCGAATGTCAGCGCGGCGGTCAGCAGGTTGACGAACGCGATCAGGATCGTCATCGACAACGCGCCGAGAGCGACCGCGAATGCGAGCACCTTCGCCGGCGTCAATGCACCGGTTGCGAGCGGACGATTGGCCGTGCGCGCCATCAGTTTGTCGATGCGCTGATCGATCAGATGATTGATCGCCGCGGCCGACGCGGCGGCGAGCCAGATGCCGATAAATCCGGCGACCGAAGCGCGTAGCGGCGGCCATCCCGGCACGGCGAGAAACATGCCGATGATCGCGGTGAACACGATCAACATTACCACGCGCGGCTTGGTCAATTCGAGGTACTGGCGGGCGATCGCGGGCATGCGCGGAGTTTAGCAAGATGGGACGAAGAGACGGAGAGACGGGGGAGACGAGTAAACGGAGAGACGGAGCAATGAGTGCCTCGCCTTCCGTCTACCCGTTTGCTCGTCTATCCGTCTTCCCGTCTTCCCATCCGTCTACCCGTCCTGACCAGCAACGCCAGCAACGCAAACAACAGCAGCGCGGCGACGCCGTTATGCGCGGTCGCGACCGGCAGCGGCAGGGCGAGCAGCACGTTGCCGATGCCGAGCGCGATCTGCAGCAATAGCAGGGCGCCGATCGCGAGCGCGAATGCGCGCGTTTCGCGCCGGCGCGCGGCGCGCACGACCACGGCGGAAACGTGGCCGAACACGAGCAAGGCGCCAATGCGATGCACGACCTGGATCGCCGTGCGTGCGGCGCCGTCGAGCACACCGCCCTCGTAGTTCACGCCGACGCCGCGCCAGAGCACGAAGGCCTGGTGGAAGTCCATCGTCGGCCACCACAGACCCTGGCAGGTCGGAAAGTCGGGACCGCAGGCGAGCGCGGAATAATTCGACGAGGTCCAGCCGCCGAGCGCAATCTGCACCACGACAAGTCCGATGCCCACGATCGTCATGCGCCACAATTTGCTCTTGTTTGCCTGGGTAAATTGCGCGCTGGTCGCCAGCACAGGCACGCTCAGGCGCAAGGCTGTGTAGGCCAGCAGGGCGAACATGGCGATGCCGCCAAGCAGGTGTGCGGTGACGACCGCCGGCAGCAATTTCATGCTGACCGTCCACGCACCGAGCGCGGCCTGGAAAAAAATCAGCACGGCGGCGGCGAGCGGGACCCACAGCAACGATCCCAGATCGCGACGACGCCATAGCGCCAAGGCGGCTAGCGCGAATGTCAGCAGTCCCAGCCCGCCGACCAGGATCCGGTGCACCTGCTCGCGCCAGGCCTTGTCCGCCTCGACCGGCCGCTGCGGAAACGCGGCGTTCGCGGCCGCGATCTCATGCGCATGCGTGGGCCAGGTGATCTCGCCGTAACAGGTCGGCCAGTCGGGACACGACAGGCCCGCGTTGGACAGGCGCACGAAAGCGCCGAAGACGATCACGACGAGGGCGAAGGCCGCGGTGACCCAGGCGAGGCGGGTGAGGTTGCGTAGATTATTTTGCGTGGGCATTGGGTGAGCTTGAGGAACTGGATCCCGTGTCATCGCACATCCCTGTGCTGCACGGGATGACTACATGATGGAGCTGGATCCCGTGTCATCGCACATCCTTGTGCTGCACGGGATGACTACATCCGCGGTCAGGAGCTGGATCCCGTGTCATCGCACACCCCTGTGCTGCACGGGATGACTACATCCTGTAGTCAATTGATCACTTTCGGCAGATCCCGGCGGATGCCGGCGACGTCGAAGCCTTGCGCATAATTCAGCATCAGGTAGCCGCTGGGATCGACGAGGACCAAGGCCAATGCATCGTCGCCCGTGGCTCGCCATTGGGCAAACGTACCTGTCTCGTCGCTGCCCGATTGCAGTGGCGCGAGCGCAGCCAGCATATCGGCCGGCAGCGCTGAGCCGAGATAGATCACACGCAGGCGTTCGGCTTTGCGGCCGAGCGTGGCGCGCATGCGCAGCACATTGCCGAGCGCGGCCTGGCATTGCGTCGCGCAGTTCGCGCCCGGCAGCGCAAGCAGGGTCCATTGCCATTGCGCGTTGCGCCAGGCGAGTTTGCCGCCGTCGGCCAGTGCGACCGGCGTGGCGCTGACATCGCGCGGCGGATCGATCAGCCTGCCATAGGCGCGCGTGCCGGCGGGCCGCCAGCCCGACAGATTCAGGGCAAGGGCGATCAGGATCGGCGCGGCGAACAGCGCGGCCACGCCGAGCAGCACCCAGCGGTTGCGCGTGCGCACATGTGTATCGGTGGTATCTGCGTTCGGCGTATTCATGGAATTGTATATAAGGTTACTTTCGTACTTTGCGAAAATGCAGCAAAACGAAAATCACCAGCGCGGCGATGGCAAACGCGAACCACTGGAACGCGTACGCCTGATGCCGTTCCGCGCTCATCAGCGCGGGCGTCCACTCGCGCACGAAGCCCGACTGCGCGTCGGCATCAAGCAGGAGCACGCGTGGTAACAGCGCCTGCCGGAGATCGGCGGTGATTTCGCGCGCATCGATCGCCAGCGTCAACTTCGGCCACGCACTCTGCGTGGCAAGTACATCGCCGCCGACACGGATGCCATTGCCCGGAAACGGCGCATACACGCCACTCAATTCGGCCTCGCCCTCGGCCAGCGGCGGCAGGGCCGGTTGCGTTGCGCGCCCGTGCGACCACGCGACCCAGCCGCGATCCACCAGCAGCAGCGCGCTTTCGCCGTCAACGGCAAATACCGCAAACGCCTCGACGCCCAGTTTGCCACCGCGCACCTGCTCGTCGCGCAGATATCCGCGCGCTGCGACAAAATGTCCGTGCACGCGCACGTGTGGGTAACGCGCGTCCGGCGGCGCGGCCTGCACGCGCGAGAACTCCTCGTACGCGGCATTCGGCGCCGCGGCGAACGCGGCCAGTATCTGTTGCGCCTGGTCCGCGCGGTCGAGCTGCCAGATGCCGAGACGCGTGAAAACCAGCATGCCGATCACGGTCAGGGCGAGCGCGAGCAGCGAAGGCCGCCGCCACTGTCGCGCGATCATGGACGGCGTGCAGCAGCGCTATACTGCGACTTCTTCAGCTTCCGCGCGCGCTGCTGCGCCATGCTCATGCTCACCAAACTCGTCATCGTTGGGTTTCTGATCCTGATCGTCTACAACCTCGGCGCGGGGTTGTACTACATGATGACCGACAAGAGTGAAACCGACCGTACGGTCAAGGCGCTCACGCGGCGCATCGGTTTGTCGGTGCTGCTGATCCTGCTCGTGATCCTCGGCATCTGGCTCGGCATCATCAAGCCGCACAATATCGGGCAGTAGGTGTCGAGAAGCGAGGGCTGAAGGCTGAAAGCCGATGGCTCCGTCGCTCCTGCTCTTCAGCCCCCGGCCCTGCTCTCACAATACGTAGACGAACAGGAACAACCCGAGCCATACCACGTCGACGAAATGCCAGTACCAGGCGACCGCTTCGAAGCCGAAGTGATGATCCTTGCTGAAATGGCCCTTGGCGCAGCGCAACCAGATCACCGTCAGCATGATCGCGCCGAGAGTGACATGCAGGCCGTGGAAACCGGTCAGCATGAAGAAGGTCGAGCCGTACACGCCCGAGCCCAGTGTCAGATTCAGGTGCTCGTACGCCTCCATGTACTCGTGCGCCTGATACCACAGGAAGGCGGCCCCCAGCAGCACGGTGGCGGCAAGCCAGATCAACAATTGCTTGCGATTGCCCGCGCGCAAGGCGTGATGGGCGATCGTGACTGTGACGCCGGACGAAAGCAGCAGCAGGGTATTGAGCAGCGGCACGCCCCAAGCCGGGATCGTCTCGAAAATGCCGCCGACATGTTCGGGACCATTGGTCGGCCACGCGGGCGCATAACCCTTCCACAGAAAGAAATTGGTCAGCGCGCCGTCGCCCTCACCGCCAATCCACGGCACCGACATGGTGCGTGCGTAGAACAGCGCGCCGAAGAACGCGGCGAAGAACATCACCTCGGAGAAAATGAACCACATCATGCCCATGCGGAACGAGGTGTCGACCTGTTTGTTGTACATGCCGCCGATCGATTCGCCGATCACCGTGCGGAACCAACCGAACATCATGAACACGATCGTCGCGATACCGAGAAACATCGAGAACTTGCCGACCTGGACCTCGTTGAGCCACAGCGCCGCGCCGCCGAGCGTGAGGATCAGGCCGAATGAACCGACGATCGGCCACTTCGTGCCATGTGGTACGTAATAGGCGCCGGGTGTGGGTGTGGTTGCGTCTGACATGACGGATTCCGATTAAGAGATGATGTTGGATTACGACGCAGGCGTGCCGCTCGCGGCTTGCGCGGCGAGACGCTTGGTCGCCAACTCGTTGTTGTAGAAAGTATACGACAAGGTGAGCTCACTGATGCCGATGGGCAGCTTCGGATCGACGATGAACTTGACCGGCATGCGCCGCGACTCGCCGGCCTTGAGCGTCTGCTCGGTGAAGCAGAAGCACTCGGTCTTGTCGAAGTAGAGCGAGGCTTCGTGCGGCACGATGCCCGGCACCGCATTGCCGACGATCGCGTCCGGCGCATCATTGCGCGCGTCGAACCAGGCTTCGGTGAGCACGCCTGGATGCACCTTGACGCTGACTTTTTCCGGCGCGAACTGCCACTTGAGCGCGCTGTTCACACTGGCGACGAACTGCACCTCGACCCAGCGCGAGTCGTCTTGCGCAAACCCCGCGACCTTGGCGCTGTCGCTGGCCTTGTTCCAGGCACCGATACCCAGAATATGTTCGCAGGCGATGCGGTAGATCGGCGGCATCACGCGAAAACCGAACAGGAACGAAGCCACGCAGACGATCAGCGCGATCTTGAGCACGCGCCGGTTCTTCTTGCTGGCGACGGAATTCGTGTCCATCAGTGGCGCAACGCCTCGACGAAAAACAGCACGAAGATCGTCAGCGCCACGCACGCCATGATCAACGCCGTGCGGCGTGCGGCGGCACGCCGCGCGAGTGGATCAAAATGGACGGAATGATTCTGCATAAAAAACGTCGTTCCGGGGAAGCTCTGTTGAAAAGTGCGGCCACGGATGGCCGCTTTTTGATCTTCGCGTTCAAGGACGAATGCACAAATTAATGGCTCACGTCGCCATGCGCGAGCATCCCCGGCCCGATCACCGGCGGCTCGCTGAAAGTGTGATACGGCGCTGGCGAAGGCACTTCCCATTCCAGGCCATGCGCGCCTTCCCATGCCCGCGCGGCAGCCGGTGCGCCGGATTTCTTCGAGCTGTAGAGAATCAGGAACATCATGAGCGGTGTCAGAAACATGCCGAATGCGCCGATCGAGCTGATGAAATTCCAGTCGGCGAACGCAACGTTGTAATCAGGGATGCGCCGCGGCATGCCGGCAAGGCCGAGAAAATGCTGCGGGAAAAAGGTCAGGTTGACGAACACCATCGTCCACCAGAAATGGAATTTGCCCCAGCTCTCGTTGTACATCTTGCCGGTCCACTTCGGCCACCAGTAGTAGATCGCGCCGATGATCGAGAAGATCGCGCCGGTGACCAGCACGTAGTGGAAATGGGCGACGACGAAGTAGGTGTCCTGGTACTGGAAGTCCGCCGGCACGAGCGCGAGCATGATGCCGGAGAAACCGCCGATCGAGAACAGGATGACAAACCCGATCGCCCACAGCATCGGCGTCTCGAAAGTCAGCGAGCCTTTCCACATCGTCGATACCCAGTTGAATACCTTCACCCCGGTCGGTATCGCGATCAGCATCGTCGAGTACATGAAGAACAGCTCGCCGCCGAGCGGCAGGCCGACCGTGAACATGTGATGCGCCCAGACGATGAACGACAGGAACGCGATCGACGCGATCGCATACACCATCGCCTGGTAACCGAACAGCGGCTTGCGGCTGAAGGTCGGAATGATCTCCGACACGATGCCGAACGCTGGCAGGATCATGATGTAGACCTCGGGGTGACCGAAGAACCAGAAGATGTGCTGGAACATCACCGGATCGCCACCGCCGGCCGCATTGAAGAAACTCGTGCCGAAGTACTTGTCGGTCAGCAGCATCGTCACCGCGCCGGCGAGCACGGGCATCACCGCGATCAGCAGGAACGCGGTGATCAGCCAGCTCCACACGAACAGCGGCATCTTGAGCAGATCCACGCCGGGCGCGCGCATGTTGAGGATCGTCGCGATGATGTTGATCGCGCCCATGATCGAGGAGATGCCCATCATGTGCACCGAGAACACCAGACACGCAACCGATGCGCCGCCCTGCAGCGCGAGCGGCGGATACATCGTCCAGCCGCCCGCCGGCGCGCCGCCGGGCATGAACAACGTGCTCAGCAACAATGTGAACGCGAACGGCAGGATCCAGAACGACCAGTTGTTCATGCGCGGCAGGGCCATGTCCGGCGCGCCGACCTGCATCGGGATCATCCAGTTGGCGAGGCCGACGAAGGCCGGCATGATCGCGCCGAAAATCATCACCAGCGCGTGCAGCGTCGTCATCTGGTTGAAGAAATACGGCTGCACGAATTGCAGGCCGGGGCGCATCAGCTCGGCGCGGATCACCACCGAAAAGGACGCGCCGATGCACACCATGATGAAGGCGAACACCAGGTACAGCGTACCGATGTCCTTGTGATTGGTGGTGAACAACCAGCGATTGAGAAAGCCGGTCGGCTTGTGATCGTGGTCGTCGTGGGCGTAATGATCGTCGTGCGTGGCAGCGTGGTTAGCCATAATATGACCTCGGAATATTTAACCGTTCGACGACGCAGCGGCGGACGTTGGTGCGGGAGTTGCGGGTGCCGGTGCGGGCGTCGCTGCAGGAGTCGCGGGCGCAGCGAGCGCCGCTTCCTGCTGATCCAGCCACTGCTTGAATTCCTCCGGCGGCACCGCCTTGACCACGATCGGCATGAAGCCGTGATCCTGACCGCACAACTCCGCGCACTGGCCGCGATAGATGCCCGGCTCGCTGATATTGGTCCAGGTGTCGTTGATGATTCCGGGGATCGCGTCCACCTTCCAGCCCAGCGCCGGCACCCACCAGGCGTGGATCACGTCGTCGCCAGTGACGACGAAGCGCACCTTGGTATTGGTCGGCAACACGAGCGGATGATTGACGTTGAGCAGATACGTCTGCTCGCCATCGGTCTTGACCGCGAACGGATCCAAACCGGACTTCAACTGGCGCGTACGGTCGCTATCGCCGTCGAGCTTGGAAATGAAGTGCACGTGATAGGCCTTGTCGCCCCAGTTCACGTAGTCGTAGCCCCACTTCCACTGATAACCGGTGACCTTGATCGTCATCTGCGATTGATCGGTGTAAGCCTCGTTGATCAGCACCGTGGTCGCGGGCGCAGCCATCGCGACGAGGATCAGAATGGGCACGACGGTCCAGATGATCTCGGCCGTGGTGTTGTGCGTAAAGGTCGCCGCCACCGCACCCTTGGATTTGCGGAACTTGAACATCGCGTAGAACATCGCGCCGAACACGACGATGCCGATCGCGACGCAGATCCACAACGCGAGCATGTGCAGGAAATACGCGTCGTGCGAACTCTGCGTGACGCCCTGCGGCATATTGAGCTGCCACGGCTGCGGCGTACTCGTCGCGGCGAGCGCGTCTGTGCAAAGTATCAGATTGCACGCGGCCGCCAGCACGGCACCGATTCCCATCTTGCTACGCAGTCGCATCATTACGCTTCACCATGCCTTGTAGTGTGTTCGCCCGGCGCCAGGCCTTTCGCCTGCGCCAGCAACGCCGCCAGTCGTTGCGCCAGGTCGCGGCGCTCCGCCTCGTTCAAAAACCTGCCGATCTCGATGCTGCGCCCGTGCGAGCGTAGCAGCAGACGGCTCGGCCAGCCGTAACAGCGTCCCGGTTGCAGCACGAGCTGCGCCCAGTATGGATGAAACCTCGCCGGCGGCGCGGAGTTGCCGATACGCGCAATCTCCAGCGTCGACGCCGTCAGCGTAATCGACTCTCCGCCCGCGCTCGCGCGCCAGACGCGGACCAGACAATACGCGACCGCAGCCAATTCCAGCACCGCGAACGCCGGCGCAAACACATTGCCGCGCCATGCCGCCAACCCTGCAAAACCGCCAGCCGCAACGCTTTGCGCGGCCAGAAACAACCACAAACCTGCGCGCGACAGCGAACGGTGCGGCAGGATCATCATTCTTACCGCCCCGCCTGACACCGCTTTCAGTGACTGCTCCATCACGCGCGCCAAGCAGCTTAACCTGATGAATGATAGTGAGCGCGTCGAAGACGGGCAAGCGACGCGCGCAGCGCAAATTCCGCCCCACCCGCGCGCGGCCGCGACATTTTGACTCAGCGCAGGAGCACCCGCGCAAAATGCGACCGGCCGCATTCGGCAAAAACCGCGGTCGGCGCCAAGTCACCGCGCGACGAAAGCGCCGAATACGTATGCAAGCGGCTATGCGTGCGCGGCGCAGACGCTAAGCTGCTCAAACTGTCCGCGTCGCGCTAAAAGATGCGGCCGGAGGAAATAAACGGCGACAGAGCCGCGTGCATCCAACACGCGCCAAACGCCTCGGGGAGTAGTTTGAATGGCCGATTCAATCCACATCGTCGCAGACTGGTGGCGCGGCGCCGTCATTTATCAGATCTATCCGCGTAGTTTTCTCGACACCAACGGGGACGGTGTCGGCGACCTGCCCGGGATTGTCGAACGCCTCGACTACATCGCGAGCCTGGGCGTCGATGCGATCTGGATCTCGCCGTTTTTCAAGTCGCCGATGGCGGACTTCGGCTACGACATCGCCGACTACCGCGAAGTCGACCCGCTGTTTGGCACGATGGCCGATTTCGACCGCCTGCTGGAAAAAGCGCATGCGCTCGGCCTGAAGGTGATGATCGATCAGGTCCTGAGCCACACCTCGATCGCGCACGAGTGGTTTGGCGAAAGCAGCAGCGATGCGGCCAACGGCAAAGCCGACTGGTATGTATGGGCCGACGCGCGCGCCGACGGCACGCCCCCCAACAACTGGCTGTCGATCTTCGGCGGCGTGGCCTGGCGCTGGGAACCGCGTCGGCGTCAGTACTACCTGCACAATTTTCTGGCCGCGCAGCCCGACCTGAATTTTCACCAGCCCGCCGTGCGCAGCGCGGTACTCGACAATGTGCGCTTCTGGCTGGACAAGGGCGTGGATGCGGTGCGCCTGGACGCGATCAATTTCTGTTTTCACGATGCGCAGCTGCGCGACAATCCACCCAAGCCGGTCGAGCAGCGCACCGGCCGCGGCTTCAGTCCGGACAATCCGTACGCGTTTCAGTACCACTACTACAACAACACGCAACCGGAAAATCTGGGTTTCCTCGAGGATCTGCGCAAGCTCACCGACCGTTATCCGGGCGTGGCGATGCTCGGCGAGATTTCCTCCGAGGATTCGCTGGCGACGATGGCCGAGTACACGCGCGGCAAGCGTCTGCATATGGGTTACAGCTTCGAACTGCTGACCGACGATTTTTCCGCGGGCTACATCCGGCAAACCGTGGCCGCGCTGGAAGCGAAAATCGGCGCTGGCTGGCCGTGCTGGGCCATTTCCAATCACGATGTCGAGCGCGTGATGAGCCGCTGGGGTGGCAACCAGCCGTCGGGCGACCTGGCCAAACTGCTGACCGCGCTGGTGTGTTCGCTGCGCGGCTCGGTTTGTCTGTATCAGGGCGAGGAGCTCGGCCTGACCGAAGCCGACGTGCCCTATCAGGAGCTGCGCGACCCTTACGGCATCGCGTTCTGGCCGAACTTCAAGGGTCGCGACGGCTGCCGCACGCCGATGCCGTGGACCGACGCCGAACGCGCCGGATTCAGCAGCGCACGTCCCTGGCTGCCGATCCCGGCCGAGCATCGTGCGCGCGCCGCGGCGACGCAGGAGTCCGATCCCGCCTCGGTACTCAACGGTTTTCGCAGCTTCATGCGCTGGCGTGCGCGGCAAGCCGCGCTGCGTCTGGGTGATATCCATTTTTTCGACGCCGCCGAACCGCTGTTGATATTCAGCCGCTCGCATCAGGGCGAAAGCCTGTTCGTCGCGATGAACCTGGGCGCCGAGCCCGTCACCGCTGCGCTCCCGGCCAACCTGAAACTGCAGCCCATCGAATGTCCGGGGCCGGTATCCGGGCATCTGCAGCAAGCCGGATTGAGCCTGCCCGCGTATGCTGCGCTGTATGCGCGGATCACCGCATAGACGCGAGGCCTGACGGATGAATGTGGCGAAGACGATACTGCTCGCGGCGCTGAGTGCCGCCGGCACGACGGCCGCCGGCGGCGGCGAATGGCAAACCCAAATCGCGTTCCAGGGACGCCACGCCACGGCGGCGGTCGAGGCGAATGCATACCGGCTGGACGCCAACGGCAACACGCGCACGATCGCAGCCCAGGCGATGCGCAGCGAAACCGCTAGCCCGCTGCTCGACGCGCTGTTCGCGCTCGCACAGACCGAGGCTGCCGACGCGCGCACCAGCCAACTGGTCGACGGCGCTTACAACCACGGCGAGCCGATTCCCTGCGACTGCTACGTGACCGGCGTGAAATGGCCCTTCGTGTGGACTCGCGATTCGGCCTATTCGATCGATCTGGCGCTCGCCTGGCTCGATCCTGCGCGTTCGCGGCGCACGCTGGAGTTCAAGCTTTCCGGCGTGCGCGAGCCGTCCGCGCCGCAGGGCCTCTATGTCGTGCAGGACACCGGCTCGGGCGGCAGCTGGCCGATCTCGAGCGATCGCATCGTCTGGTTCCTCGGCGCGCGCCACCTGCTCGACGACAAGGCCTTCGACGACAAAGTATACAAGGCGTTGAACGATACCCTGGCGCAGGACCGGCAGTACGTCTTCGACGCGGCATTCGGCCTCTACCGTGGCGAAACCTCGTTCCTCGACTGGCGCGAGCAGACTTATCCGACCTGGACCGAAAACGACGTGCGTTTCATCGCCGAATCGTTCGCGCTGTCGACCAATGTGCTGCATTACGAGGCGCTGGTTCTGGCAGTAAAGATGGCCAAATCGCGCAACGGCAACGCTGCTGCGCAGTACCAAAAAGAAGCCGACGCACTGCGCAGTGCGCTCGACAAACATTTCTGGCGCGAGGACCGCGGCCTGTACATGAGCTATATCGGCTCAGCCTCCGATCCGCAGACGATCGAGGCCTACGACCTGCTCGGCACGGCGCTGGCGATACTCGCCGACATCCCCTCGCCCGAACGCGCGCGCAAGGCGCTGGCGAACTATCCGACTTGGCCTGCAGGCAGCCCGGTGATCTGGCCCGAGCACAGGGACGCGGCGATCTATCACAACCGCGCGATCTGGCCGTTCGTCAGCGCCTATGCGTTGCGCGCCGCGCGCAAGCTCGACGCTCCGAATCGCATTGCGCACGAACTGCGCTCGATCCTGCAAGGCGCCGTGCTATCGGGCTCGAATTACGAGAACTACGAACTCTTGAGCGGCGCCGTGCACGTCGAGGACGGCAAGTGGAGCGGCCCGGTGGTCAATTCGCCACGCCAGCTATGGTCGGTCGCGGCCATGCTGCAAGCGGTTACTGAAGGCGTGTTCGGTTTCACGAACGACGACCGGATCGAGCCGAAGATTCCGACCGAACTCGTTCCGATGCTGTTCGGCGAGCGCAGCGACATCAGCCTGGTCCTGCCCGGCCGGCGCATCACGCTGGTGAAACCGGCAGCGCTCGCCGAAGACGACAATCTGCTTATCGCCGGCGAGACCAAGCGCGACGGCAAGAACGTGCAGGTGCAGTTGCGCGGCGTGCACGTCGACGCCGCCCCGCTGCGACTCGACGCACCCGAGTTCGCGCCGGACACGCCGAACATCTCGCCCGTCGCGCCGAAGATCGCGGACGCGAGTCTTGCGCCGGTGCGTTTTTACGTCGACGGCAAGCTCGTGCAGACCTGGAAGCGCGGCAACGATCAGCCCGCAAAGAGCGTCGACATCGCCGACAACGCGGCGCTGCAGAACCTGTGGACCACGCGTGTCGACGCCGCGACCGGGCTCGAATCGCTGCCGGGTCCGATCGTGCGCCTGGGTCGGTTCGAGGAGGTCGGCGGCGCGTGGCCGCGCAGTTGGACCGCACAGCACGACGGCCGCTATCAATTGCGCCTCGCTTACGAAAACCGGCACGGCCCGATCAACACCGGCGTCACGGCGGCGGTGAAGATGCTCGCAATCGACTGTGCGGGTCAGGCGCAACAACGCGCGCCGATCGTCATGCCGCACAGCATCGCCAAAGATATTTCCAGCGCGGTTGCATTCGACGCGCAGGCCGGGAAAAAGTGTACTTTTGCGCTCGATCAGGGCTTCAACATGAGCTTTCTTGCGCGCAACAAACTGTATACCGGCGAGCAGGGCGGCGAGAGCGGCCCGGTCAATGCGGCGGACTTTGGCGACCTGCAGATTGTGCCGCTGCAGTGACGATCTGACGAGCAAGACAAATGACCGCAAAACCCCGGCTCAATTTCTGGCAAATCTGGAACATGTGTTTCGGATTTCTCGGTATCCAGTTCGGCTTCGCTCTGCAGAACGCGAACGTCAGCCGCATCTTCCAGACGCTCGGCGCTAGCGTCGACGACATTCCGGCGCTATGGATCGCCGCGCCACTGACCGGCCTGATCGTGCAGCCTATCGTTGGCTACTACTCCGATCGCACCTGGAACGTGCTCGGCCGGCGCCGCCCGTATTTCCTGTGCGGCGCGCTGCTCGCGACGCTAGCCCTGATCGCGATGCCGAACTCGCCCATGCTGTGGATCGCCGCGGGCCTGCTGTGGATTCTCGATGCCTCGATCAATATCTCGATGGAGCCGTTCCGCGCCTTCGTCGGCGACCAGTTGCCGACCTCGCAGCGCGCGGGCGGCTATGCGATGCAGAGTTTCTTTATCGGCGTGGGTTCGGTCGTCGCCAGCCTGCTGCCCTATCTGCTTGCGCATTTCGGCATCGCCAACACCGCCGCGCCCGGTGCGATTCCCGCAACGGTGAAATATTCGTTCTACGCGGGCGCGGTCGTGTTGTTCGGTGCGATCGCATGGACCATTTTCACCACGCGCGAATACCCGCCCACCGAGCTTGCCGCGTTCGATGACGCAACGCCGACACCGATCGCGCCTCTGCCGTCCGCACGCGCGCGCCGCATGGGCTTTGTCTGGGCCGCGCTCGGTCTCGTCGCGTTGATCGCGGTGTATCGCTCGGGTATCGACAAGCAGCTTTATCTGCTGGCCGGCGGCATGCTGGCGTACGGTTTGATCCAGCTCGCGGTCAGTTTCAGCACGGCGCAGAACCTGTTCACCGAAATCGTGACCGACCTCAATGGCATGCCGGCGACGATGCGCCAGCTCGCCATCGTGCAGTTCTTCTCCTGGTTCGCGCTGTTCGCGATGTGGATCTACACCACCAGCGCGGTGACCGAAGTATACTTCGCAACAAAGGATACTTCGAGTGCAGCCTACAACGATGGCGCCAACTGGGTCGGCGTGCTGTTCGCCGCCTACAACGCGTTCGCCGCGCTCGCCGCCATCGTCATTCCGCCGATGACGCGCCGCCTCGGCCTGCGCATTTCGCATCTGGTCAATCTCATGCTCGGCGGCGTTGGGCTGATCTCGTTCCTCGCGATCCGCGATCCGCACTGGCTGCTGCTGTCGATGGTCGGCGTCGGTTTCGCCTGGGCCTCGATCCTGTCCCTGCCCTATGCCT
>NZ_DATBQK010000089.1:0-10795 GCF_036560865.1 Rudaea sp. | reverse complement strand
ACGTCGTCTACGCGCGCAACATCACTGACGTCGACGACAAGATCAATACCGCCGCCACGCAGGCCGGCGTCCCTATCGACACGATCACCGCCCGCTATGCCGCCGCCTACGCCGAGGACATGGCCAGGCTGGGAGTCGATGCGCCCGATATCACGCCCTACGCCACCGCGCATATCGCGCAGATCGTCGCCATGTGCGAACAGCTGATCGCCAGTGGCCACGCCTACGTGGCCGAAGGTCATGTGCTGTTCGATGTCGCTTCGTTCCCGCAGTACGGCCAGCTCTCGGGCCGCTCGACCGACGAAATGATTGCCGGAGCGCGGGTGGAAGTCGCCCCGTACAAGAAGAACCCTGCCGATTTCGTGTTGTGGAAGCCGTCCACACCCGAACTGCCCGGCTGGGACAGCCCTTGGGGTCGCGGGCGTCCCGGCTGGCATATCGAGTGCTCGGCGATGAGCGCGGCGCACCTCGGCGAAACGATCGACATCCATGCCGGCGGCAACGACCTGCTGTTTCCGCATCACGAAAACGAAGTCGCACAATCGACCTGCGCGCACGGCGGCAGGATTTTCGCCCGCACTTGGCTGCACAACGGCATGCTCAGCGTCGAAGGCAGGAAGATGTCGAAGTCGCTCGGCAACACCCTGGTGCTGCACGAGCTGTTGCAGAAATATCCGGCCGAACTGCTGCGCTACATGCTGATGAAGGCGCACTATCGACAGCCGTCGGATTGGTCGCAGGCGGCGCTTGAACAGGCGCAGCGCACACTCGACGGTTTGTATACGACGCTGCGCGATCTCGCCGACGTGTCGAGCGCGGGCGCCACCGAGCCGCCGACGGAATTCCTGGCCACGCTGGCCGACGATCTGAACACGCCGGAGGCACTGGCCGTTCTCTCGCGTCTGGGCGAGAACGCGCGCAAGGCTACAAATCCACAAGTACAGAAAGAAGCAAAGGCCGCGTTGCTGGCAGCCGGTGCGTTTCTCGGCTTGCTCCAAGTCGACGCCGAACAATGGTTCCAGGGCGGCAACGACGACTCCGCCATTGACGAGGCGCGCATACAGGGACTCGTCGATGCGCGCCAGAGCGCGAAGAAAGCGCGGAATTTCGGCGAGGCCGATCGTCTGCGCGAAGAGCTGCTCGCGCTCGGCATCATCGTTGAAGACACGCCGCAGGGCCCGCGCTGGAAGCGCAAGGGCAGCGCAGTCAGCGGAGCAGGAGTGAATCCAGATGAACGCGCGGCCTGAACTGCCTCTCGCCGAACCAAGCGCGCAGCAGGCGCAGGTCGCGATCGCCGAGGAATTCGCGTTCTTCGGCGACTGGACCGAGCGCTACCAATACTTGATCGATCTCGGCCGCAAGCTGCCGCCGTTTCCGGACGCACTGAAAACCGAAGAACGCAAAGTGCAGGGTTGCCAGTCGCAAGTCTGGCTGGTCGCCAGTGGCGATGCGCAGCGTCTGACGTTTCAGGCAATCAGCGATTCGGCGATCGTGTCGGGTTTGATCGCGCTGCTGTTGCGCGTCTATTCGGGACGATCTGCGCAAGAAATCCTGGACACCGAACCGACCTATATTCAGGCGATAGGTCTGGCCAAACATTTGTCGCCGACGCGCAGCAACGGACTGGCGGCGATGCTGCAAACGATCAAGGCTTATGCGTTGAAGAGCCGGGACTCGGGGCTCGGGACTCGGGACTCGTAAGTGCTTTAGCCGTCATTCCAGCTTTCGCCGGAATGACGAGCCTGCTCAGTCGCCCATCTGCTTCTGCCGATGTTCCCAGCGCTCCTGCGCGTCGAGACTCAGCGTGGCGATCGGGCGCGCGTCGAGGCGTTCGATGCCGATTTCCTCGTCGGTTTCTTCACAGTAGCCGTAACGGCCTTCCTCGATGCGCTTGAGCGCCTTGTCGATCTTGCCGATCAGTTTGCGATAGCGATCGCGGGTACGCAGTTCGAGCGAGTTTTCGGTTTCGCGCGTGGCACGTTCGGCTTCGTCGCCGACGTCGCGCACTTCATCGCGCAGATTGTCGATCGTCTGTTTGGACTCCTCGACCAGATCCTCGCGCCATTTCTGCAGCTTCGCGCGGAAATAGGCGAGATGGCGCGGACCCATGTATTCCTCTTTCGGTCCGGGGCGATAATGCGCGGGCAGATCGATCACCACGGTGTTGGGCAACGCGTAACGCCCGTCTTCGCGGGTGACTGTGTCTGGAGTTTTCGCTACTGCGGAAGCCATTTTTCCCTTCGTCGATACAGCTTGTCGTATAAGTACCGGCTTGCCGGCAGATCGTTTTGCAACGGCAACGGCGACGGCGGGCGCGGCGGCACGCTTCGTTGCCGTTTTCGTTGCCACGGGTTTCGCGGGCCGTGAGCTGGTCGCGTGTTTGACGGATTTCTTCGCAGAGGCGATCTTCTTCGTCGGCCGTTGCGGTTTGACGACAGCAGCGGACCGCTTGCGCACAGCCGCGGCCTTGCGCGCGATTTTTTTCGGCGCAGGTTTCTTGACCGCGCGCGCGGTCTTGCGCGGCTGCACTTTCTTGAATGCAACCGGTTTCTTCGTTGCCGGCTTTTTTGCCGGCCTGGCCGCTGCCTTTTTCTTTGCGGCGGGTACTGATTTACGCTTTGAAGTCGCCATATCCCTCACCATTGTCGCTCGGCGGTCGCGTGTTATAGCCTAAGTCACCACACGCGGCAACCATTGTTTTCTTCGCGCGACCCGCATCGCCTGCGCCTGCGGCCTGGATTCCTTTATCGTGACCCGACTGCTGCTCGCCTTGCTCCGCCTCTACCAGCGCCTGCTCAGCCCGCTGCTGGGCTCGCGCTGCCGCTTTCACCCTAGCTGTTCGAGCTACGCCCGCGTCGCCGTGGCGCGCTTCGGCGCGGCGCGCGGCGGCCTGCTTGCGGCATGGCGACTCGCGCGTTGCCACCCATTCAGCGCCGGCGGTATCGACGAAGTGCCGCAGACGTTTACACTGCGCAGTCGCCGCGTTCGTGCGCGCGACGATACGGAATCCAAGTCATGACCGATACGCTGATCGTCAACGCCGACATTGTCAACGACGGCAAGCGCTTTGCGAGCGATGTGCGCATCCGCGCCGGGCGCATCGCGCAAGTGGCGGCGAGCCTGTCCGCGCAACCCGGCGAGCGCGTGTTCGACGCACGCGGACGCTTGCTGCTGCCCGGAATGATCGACGATCAGGTCCATTTCCGCGAACCCGGACTCGAACACAAGGGCGATTTTCATACCGAATCGCGCGCGGCGGTCGCCGGCGGCATCACCAGTTTCATGGAGATGCCCAACTCCCGGCCAGCGACGACCAATCGCGCCGCGCTCGATGACAAATACGCACGTGCCGCGCGCAAATCGCTGGCGAATCACGCGTTCTATCTCGGCGCGACCAACGACAATCTCGAGGAAATCCAGCGCCTCGATCCACGCGTGGCCTGCGGCATCAAGGTGTTCATGGGCGCCTCGACCGGCAATATGCTGGTCGACAATCCACAGACGCTCGATGCGATTTTCCGCGATGCGCCGACCCTGATCGCCACACATTGCGAAGACACGCCGATGATCGAGGCGAACCTGGCCACCGAGCGCGCGCGCTACGGCGATGCGATTCCGATCGAGCGCCATCCGTATATCCGCTCGCGCGAGGCCTGCATCAAGTCCACGCGTCTGGCGATGGAACTGGCGCGGCGCCACGACACGCGCCTGCACGTGCTGCATATCACCACGGCCGAGGAACTGGCGCTTTTCCAGCCCGGCCCGGCAGACGGCAAGCGCATCACCGCCGAAACCTGCGTCCACTTCCTGCACTACAGCGAAGTGGATTATGCAAAAAAGGGTAATTTGATAAAATGCAACCCGGCGATCAAGACCGCCGCGGATCGCAGTGCGATAATCGCCGCGGTCAACGACGGGCGCATCGATATTCTCGCCACCGATCACGCGCCGCATACCTGGGACGAGAAGCAGCAGCGCTACGAACAGGCGCCGTCCGGCCTGCCGCTTGCGCAGTCGGTACTGCAGTGCGTTCTGGAACGCTGGTTCGATGGTGAGTTGCCGCTCGAGTTGATCGTCGAAAAAACGGCGCATGCGCCGGCGCGTCTGTACGACGTGCGCGAACGCGGCTATATCCGCGAGGGCTATTGGGCGGATCTGGTGCTGATCGACGCGCAGACGCCGCACACGGTCACACGCGAGGAAACGCTGTCCAAATGCGGCTGGTCACCGTTCGAGGGCACGCGCTTTCGCAGCACCGTCGACGCGACCTGGGTCAATGGGCACCTTGCCTGGCACGCGGGCAAACTCGACGATACGCAGCTTGGTAGACGTCTGGAGTTCGCCCGATGAACATGATGCTTTATCCCCTCTCCCGCTTGCGGGAGAGGGTTAGGGTGAGGGGAAGGCTTTTCGCTATCCTCATTTTTTGCCTGGGCGCAGCACCCGCTCTGGCGGCCGACCGCGACCTGCGCCTGCCAGACCAGCTGGAGCAAGGCCAGTTGGTGATCGGCCACGCGCCGCGTGGCGCAAAGATCGAATACGCCGGCCGGCGCCTGCATATCGGCGAGGACGGCGTGTTCGTGTTCGGCCTCGATCGCGAAGCGCCTGCGCAGATCAAGCTGCACGTGCGCTATGCGAACGGCAAGGCGCAGGATCACAGTTTCAATGTGGCGAAGCGCGAATACCACATCGAACGCATTTCGGGACTACCGCAGAAAACCGTCACACCCGATCCGCAAACCGCGAAGAAAATCCGTGCCGAAATCGCGCGCGTGGCCGAAGCGAAACATCGTGACGACGCGCGCGAAGATTTCCTGCACGGTTTTTCGCTGCCGGTCGAAGGCGCACGCATCAGCGGCGTCTACGGCAGCCAGCGCATCGACAATGGCGTGCCGCAATCGCCGCATGTGGGCCTCGACATGGCCGTGCCAACCGGAACGCCCGTGCACGCGCCCGCCGCTGGCATCGTCACGCTGGCCGAGTCGGACATGATCCTGACCGGCGGCACCGTGTTGATCGACCACGGCTACGGCCTGACCAGTTCAATCATCCACATGAGCCGCCTCGACGTGAAGGCGGGCGACAAGATCGCCGCCGGGCAGGTGATCGGGCTTTCCGGCGCCACCGGCCGCGCCAGCGGACCGCATGTGCATTGGGGATTCAGCTGGTTCGATGTGCGGCTCGATCCGGCGCTGTTGCCGAAACCTGCCGATCAATAATCCGATGTCTGCCGAGATTCGCGAAATCGGCGCAGACGAATTCGATCTGGTCTGGCCGATCTTTCATGCCGTCGTCGCCAGCGGCGATACCTACAGCTACGAACGCGACACGACATTCGAACAGGCGCGCGCGATGTGGACGAGCGCGCCAGCGCGTTGCTTCGTGGCAATGAACGCGGACAAGCCGTCGGGCTGTTACATGCTCAAGCCGAACCAGGCCGGACCCGGCGATCATGTCGCAAACGCCGGCTATATGGTTGCCAGCGACGCGCGCGGACATGGTCTTGCGCGCCGCATGTGCGAGCACTCGCTCGACGTGGCGCGCGCCGCGGGATTTCTCGCGATGCAATTCAACAGCGTGGTCAGCAGCAACGAGGTCGCGGTCGCCCTGTGGCAAAAGCTCGGTTTCCACATCGTCGGCACCGTGCCGCAGGCATTTCGCCACAGCCGGCTCGGCCTGGTCGACATCCACATCATGCATCGATTCCTGTAGGCCTGCGCGGCCCGCGGCAAAAGCGTCAGCGCCTGCGTGCGAGTTGGCGCGCCTCGCTCCACGCTGACCACAGACTGGTCCAGCGGCCCACATGCGGGTGCGCGATGAGCCACGACAAAGGATCCGGCGCGCGGACTGCTTGCCGTATCGCGGCCAGATCAAGTCGCGCGCGCACACGACATCCGAGTGTGGCGCCGGAAGTCTCCGCGAGCGCTGCGCCAACGTGCTCACTCAGCACGCCGAGGTAGTCGCGCAAGGCCGCAGTACGACCCTCGCCCGGCTGCGTCAGCATCGAACGTGTGAGGCCGTGGCGGGCGAGCAAGTCGAGCGGCAGCGGCAGCCGTTCACTCACTTCTGTGGATATCGACAAGGCATGCAGCAAATGGGAAATTGTCCACAATGTAGCAATGGCATCCAGCTGGGCTGGGCTGCCGCAGAACAGCGTGGATTCAATACGCGCAACTGCTACATACAGTGCAGCACGGTTGCCGAGCAGGTCGGTGAAATTCGATGCGTTGCGCTGTTCGAGCATCGCCAACGCGCCATCGGCCAGCACCGACCATGATCCGGCATCGACAGTTTGCGTACGCGGATCGGCAAACAGCACGGCGCTGATCGGATGGCGTGGATTGCCCGCGCAGGCGCCGATCAATTCCTGCCGCCACCATGCGAGTTTTACCGCGGCAGCCTGCGCTTCGCGCAAACCGAACGCGGTCTGTTCGAGTTCGTGCACCAGGCAGCCGAATGCGCTGGTGCGCAGGCGTTCACTCGGCGCGAGGAAGACGGCGACCGCTGCCTGCTCAGGGTGGGCAGCCAGCCATTTCTGCTCGAAGCTGGCAAACGCTGTTGAGTTTTCCGGCACGTTGCGCCGTTCAGTCGAGGCCGAGCGCCGCAAGCAATTCGTGCGGCATTGCGACCACACGGTCCGCGCCCCAGTCCTGCGGGTTTTCGCCGTCGAGATAGCCCCAGGCTGCAGCGACCGTCATCATGCCGGCGCGCTGCCCTGCTTCGATGTCGCGCGCATCGTCGCCGACATACACGCTGCGTGTTGCCGTCACGCCGACCAGCGCACACGCGTGCAGCAACTGCGCGGGGTCTGGCTTGCGCTGGGCCAGGCAGTCGCCCGACACCAGCGCGTCGCTACGCGAATCCAGCTTGAGTTCGGCAACCACAGCACGCGCCAGATGCCCGGGCTTGTTGGTCACGATACCCCAGCGGATTCCGAGCCTTTCCAAATCGCTCAGGACAGCATCGATGCCCGGATACGGACGTGTGTGGACCGCGATGCCTTCCGAATACAACTGCAGGAAACGCGGCAACAGCGCTTCGATGCGCGCCTCGTCGGCACCAAGGAAGCCACGCCGCAGCATGGCGCGGCCGCCTTTGGAAACCACCTGACCGACCGCCGTTGAATCCACCGGCGCTTCGCCAAGCTCGGCGCGCAAGCGGTTCATCGCGGCAATCAGATCCGCCGCGGAATCGACCAGCGTGCCATCAAGATCGAAAAATACCGCCTCGATTTCCGCGCCCCGCAGCCTCATCGCCCGCAACTGTTCACGAGGGTTTGCGCGCACAAGCGAGATAGTTGATTTGTGTACTTTGCACTAGCCAGGCGCGACGCGTCAGCGGGTTGTAGGCAAGCCCGCTCAGATCCTCGAGTTCGAATCCGGCGCCGCGCAAGGCGCTGGCCAATTCGGACGGGCGGATGAATTGCGCATAGTGATGCGTGCCGCGCGGCAACAGATTCAATGCGTATTCGGCACCGACGATGGCCGCGCCGAAGGCCAGCGGCGTGCGATTGAGCGTCGACAGGAACAGCCGCCCACCGGGCTTGAGCAGGACCGCGCAGGCATCGATCACACTGCCCGGATCGGGAACGTGTTCGAGCATTTCCATACAGGTAATGGCGTCGAAACTGTTAGGCATTTCCTGAGCTAGCGCTTCGACGCTGACCTCGCGATAGTCGACATGCTGACCGGATTCGTGCAAATGCAGGCGCGCGACTTCGAGCACGCGTGGCGCCAGATCGATACCCATCGCGTTCGCACCTGCCGCTGCGAGCGCCTCGCTCAGAATGCCGCCGCCGCAGCCGACATCGAGTATGCGCGCGCCTTTCAGCACAACACGTTCGGCCACATAGTTCAGACGCGTTGGATTGAGATCATGCAACGGACGCGATTCGCCGTCGGCGTCCCACCAGCGCGCCGCCAGCTTGTCGAATTTGCCGGTTTCGGCCGGATTGACGTTGGATTCGATCATTGTCATTCCCTCAACCAGCGCTCGCGATACGCGCCTGCCAGGCGCGTGCATTGGCGCGCAACGCATCGACATCCATGCAGACCAGTACACCATTCTCCAGCTTGCGCCGACCCGCGATCCACACATCGCTGACCTGATGCCGACCGGTGGCATACACGAGCTGCGAGGTTACTTGGTACACGGGCTGCGTTTCGAGTGCGTCGAGGCGCACCGCAACGAGATCGGCCTGCTTGCCCGGCATGATCGAGCCGATGCGCTCGCCGAGGCCAATCGCCTTGGCGCCATTCAAGGTCGCCGCCTGCAGCGCAAATGCGGCGTCGAACGCACTCGCGTCATTCGCCACCCCCTTGGCGAGCAAGGCCGCCGTGCGCATCTCGCCGAACATGTCCAGATCGTTATTGCTCGCGCAGCCATCGGTGCCGAGCGCGAGATTGACGCCGGCGCGGCGCAGCTTTTCTGCGGGGCAGAAACCGCTCGCAAGCTTGAGATTCGATTCGGGGCAATGCACGACCGATGAACCCGCTTCGGCGAGTTGCGCGATTTCGCTGTCGAGCAACTGGGTCATGTGCACGGCGATCAGGTGATCGTTGACCAGACCCAGCGTAGCCATGCGCGCAAGCGGGCGCATGCCGTGGTCGCGCTTGCTGTCGTCGATTTCCTGCGCGGTTTCGTGGACGTGGATATGCACCGGCAGATCGAGTTGATCCGACATCAGGCGAATGCGCTCGAAGGCCTCGTTCGATACCGTATACGGCGCATGCGGCGCGAGCGTGGTGGTGACCAGCGCCTCGCCGAGGAATTCGTCGTGCACGGCGAGGTTCTTGTCGAAGTATTCGTCGCGGCTCTTCGCCCACGGCGTCGGGAATTCGATAAATGGCAGGCCGACGACCGCGCGGAACCCGTGCTTGAGATAGGTCGCCGCCTGCGCATCGGGAAACAGGTAGTTCTCGCTGCAGCAGGTGGTGCCGCCGCGCAGCATCTCGGCAATCGCCAGTTCCACACCGTCGCGCACGAACTCCGTGCCGACAACCTTGGCTTCCGCCGGCCAGATATGTTCGTGCAGCCATGTCATCAGCGGCAGGTCGTCGGCGATGCCGCGCATCAGCACCATCGGGTTGTGCGTATGCGCGTTGACCAGACCCGGGATCAGCGCATGCTCGGAAAGATCGATGCGCTTCGCGTTGGTATACTTTTTCCGCGCCGCCGCGATCGGCAGGATGTCCGCGATCGTATCGCCCGCCAGCGCAACCGCATGCTGGTCGAGTACGAGGCCATGCGGTTCAACGGGGATGACCCAGCGTGCTTCGATTACGGTATCGACCACTACACCCTCACGGATTCTTCCCTTCTCCCGCTGGCGGGAGAAGGTGCCGAAGGCGGATGAGGGTGGAACATCCGCAGGCAATGACATCCGACCAACACCACCCTCACCCGCCGCGCGATGCGCGGCGACCTCTCCCGCCAGCAGGAGAGGTGTTTATCTAGCGCGACGATGTCATCCGATGCGTCACTTCACCCTTCCCACATATTCGCCGGTGCGCGTATCCACCCTGATGATCTCGCCATTCGGCACGAACAGCGGCACGCGTACCGTGGCGCCGGTCTCAAGTTTTGCGGGTTTGCCGCCGCTGCCGGCGGTGTCGCCCTTCACACCGGGATCGGTCTCGACGATCTTCAGTTCGACGAAGTTAGGCGGGCTCACGGTCAACGGCGCACCATTCCACAAAGTGACGATGCATATCTCATTGCCCTTGAGCCACTTCTCCGCATCGACCATCGCATTCTTGTCGGCGGCGATCTGCTCGTGCGTGTCCTGGTGCATGAAATGCCAGAACTCGCCGTCGCTGTAGAGATACTCCATATCCTGATCGAGCACGTCGGCCGGTTCCAGCGCATCGGTCGACTTCATCGTCAGCTCGACGACGCGACCGGTCTTGATGTTGCGGTACTTCACGCGCGTGAACGCCTGACCCTTGCCCGGCTTGACGTACTCGGTGTCCACGATCGTGCACGGGTAGCCGTCCACGATGATCTTCATGCCGTTCTTGACGTCGTTCATGCCATAGCTGGCCATCTTGCTTGCTCCGTTGTGCAACGAGCCGCGCTCGAATGCGGCTAAAATGGAATAAAGAAGCCGGACACGCCGGCGATCAGAACGCCAATGATAACCGCAAGCCCCCGTCCCGCGCAGTACGCCGCCGCTGAAAATTCCAGCGAGATGCGCCATTTCGCACGCGGTCGCTGGCAAAAACTCTGGCGCGAAGCGATCACGGATCCACTTGAATTGCTCACGTTGCTCGATCTGGGCCATCTCGCCGAAGCGTTGCTGCCGAACGCCGACACGGGCTTCGCATTGCGCGTGCCACGCGGTTTCGTCGCCCGCATGCGGCGCGGCGACGCGCGCGATCCGCTGCTGTTGCAGGTGCTGCCGCAGGCGGCTGAGCTGGGCGACGTGCCGGGATTCACTCGCGATGCAGTCGGCGATCTGGCCGCGCGCTCAGCCAACGGCGTGCTGCACAAATACGCGGGCCGTGCGCTTTTGATCGCCACCGGTTCCTGCGCCGTGCACTGCCGCTATTGTTTCCGTCGGTACTTTCCGTACGCGGAGGAAACCGCGGCAGCGAATGGCTGGCAGGAGGCGGTCGAGCATCTGCGCGCCGATGCCTCGATCAGCGAAGCGATCCTTTCCGGCGGCGATACGCTATCGCTGGCGACGCCGAAGCTCGCCGAGTTCACCGACGCGCTGGGGACGATTCCGCATCTCGCCCGCCTGCGCATCCACACGCGCCTGCCCATCGTGCTGCCCGAACGCGTCGACGACGAG